>JAESUG010000131.1 GCA_016763185.1 Robiginitomaculum sp.
CAAAGGCTACTCTCAACTCATGGTACCATCTACAATTTGTTTAACATTTGTAGGCATCTGATCTCTCGCAAAACAATGAAATCCTTCCAAAATCAAGCCATGAACGACTGAGGTATCATCACGTCCGTTGGTACCCGATAATGAAAACCGTCACGGAAAAACTTACCTGAGGAAGTTAACGTGACAAAGCCCATCTAACAGCAAAGTCAACATACTCAAAGTCCGGGGCTTTGGATTATGGCTGCGCCGTGAAGTTGCAATGATAAAGAGTTAAAGGCTTTCGATCAGGTGCTTTTGTGATTTAATGTATTGCACAAAAAAATCCAGAAATGTGCGAATGCGCGGTACTCTACGCAGGTCTGCGTGTACCAATAGCCAATGTCACGGCGACTGACTACTTGACCTGGTGTTATTCTCATCAGGCTGGCATCGTTTTCACCAATGAAACACGGCAGGATGGTTGCGCCTATCCCAAATCGAACGGCCTCAAGGAGTGAAGAGACGGAGTCAATCCGCAGTCTGCACATTTGATCAGGGATGTCAGGGGCCAACGCAGGCCAACTGGGGCTGTCTGATCCATCGTCCCAGTTCAGCCACACCATGGTGTCCAACCTGTCTTTGTTTTGCTCCAGATACGACTGTGCTGCGTAGGAGGCAAATGATGCTGTCGCCAGCTTGCGCCCAAACAAATCTTCTTTCGGATTGTTAGTAGCAAATAAGGCGACGTCGCCCTGTAGACGCTTCTCCCCAAGCGCTTGCGTGCGGACCCGTAAATTTATTTCTGGGTGCTGCTGCAAAAATTCGGACGTAATCGACAGCAAAAGGTGGTTGGACAGGATATCAGTTGTCACCACATGAATTGTCCCGCCGGTTTCCTCACTATTGACGGATATGGACCTGTTGATCTCTTCGATCTCTTTTTCCAACCGTGATGCTCCTTCAAAATACTTTTGACCGGACAGGCTCAAGGTGTTTCGTTTTGCCGTACCTAAGAAAAGGTTTTGCCCGATCTTTTCTTCGAATACCTGCAGGCGGCGTGAGACAGTGCTTTGGTCAAGCCCAAGGCTTATGGCTCCTGCTGTGATCGAACCAGAGCGGGCCACGGCAAGGAAAATTCGGATATCATCCCAGTTTTTCATCCATGCATAATATCATAGTTTTTATGAAAATATACATGTTTACTGGTATTTTGCATTTGCGCTAATAGTAGATAAGCATTTTCAACCAAAGGAACCCATCCATGCCCGCTTATTTTGTCGCTCGCTTTGCTATTATAGACTCTGTTTCATTGGCTGCTTACTCCAAAAAGGCGACTCCCATAATCGCATCTTTTGGGGGTGAGTTGCTTTTCAAAGGTGGGGCAGATCAGATTTTAACAGGTAATGACCCTCTTCCGGGAATTGCTGTTTTCCAGTTCCCAGATCAGGAAAAACTCGATGCTTTTTATGCATCTGAGTCGTATCGGGCATTGAAATCTGCGCGCGAAGCCGGAGCGGAAATGGTGCTCTCCGCACATAGTTAAACTCTCAGCAAAACTAAAACCCAATAAATAAAAGTGACCAATATGACAATCGGATATAAAACAATCGGCAATGGGCCACAAAAAGTTCTTTTCCTGCACGGCTGGCTTAGTGATTTCACGATTTTTGATGAAATAATTCCATTTTTTGATGGCGACAAGTACACGATAGTGTTTATGGATTATCGTGGTTATGGTTTGTCATCACATTTGACGGGCAACTATTCGATTGAAGAAATAGCCAAAGACGTAATCGAGCTTGCAAAGGAACTTGAGTGGGAAAAATTCCACGCTATTGGTCATTCGATGGCTGGGATGGTTTTACAGAAAGTCGCATGTATAAACAAAGGTCTGCTCATTTCAGCCATAGCAGTAACTCCGGTCCCCGCATCAGGACTGTCATTGGATGCCGATACAGCTGCGTTTTTTAGCAAGTCTGCCGAAGATGACAGTGTTCTGTCAAACCTTTTCGATGCGCTCACTGGCAAGCAATATTCGCAAACCTTCATTAAACATATGACAAAACGCGCCCGTCCTGCGTTGTCTAAGAAGGCAATGCTTGGATATTTTGATGCGTGGACTGGCACTGACTTTAGTAAAGATGTTGCCACAATCAATATGAAAATTCTAGTGATCGCAGGTGAACTTGATGGTGCGGTTAGTCCTGAGTTCTTGTCTAGCACCTACCTAAAACAATTGAAAAATGTTGAGATGAAGACTATCGGAGGTGCTGGGCACTATCCGATGCAGGAAACACCCGTACGATTGTTCACATTGATTGAAAATCGTCTCAACCAGTATGCGTAGGCTTGTTATTTGCGGTTAAAAATTCTACGAAAATTTAGCAACCTATATGTACGGCGGCTTTGTCACGTTAACCCACCAATTTTGATGTTACGATATCAAAACCGGATGAAAACCTCAATCTATTCTCGTCACCGCTTTCATCCTGACGTCATTCGCCGCGCGGGTGGCTGTATTTTCGGTTTCATCTGAGCCTTCGCGACATTGAGGATATGGTGACCGAACGTGGTGTTGACGTTTCTTATGAAACCATCCGCAGGTGGATTAATAAATTCGGTTTGACCTATGCCAAGCGGGTTAAACGCGGATCAGACAAGCCAAGTCCAGTTGGGCATTTAGACGAAGTCTTTGTGAGGATTGGTGGAAAACAAGCCATGAACGATTGGGATATCATCACGTCCGCTGGTACCTGGTAACGAAAACAGTCACAGAAAAACTTATCTGAGGAAGGTAACGTGACAAAGCCCTAACAGCAGTTAGCCAGCACAATTATCAAACCCGGCGGGAAACTGTCGGGTTTTTTATGCCCGAAATTGCCGCGCTTTCACATAAGAATTTGCTGGATTTTACCAGCCGAATGCGACAAGGGTTTTCCCCGAATTATAAGGTAATTCCAATGATTTAGTATTTTTTAGCAATTTTACTACTGGGTCAGAACAAGATCTTTACCGCAAATTCGGCGCATCTGCTCTTGATCTTTCGTGCTGGCATTTGCTGGCATTTGGCAAAGCTGCTTATAGCTTTCGTGGGTACTCTTAGTGCCGCTCCATCGGTAATCCAAATGCGGAATCGCCCCTGTGTTGACGGCGCAGTGTTGGGCAATAAAGCTAAATGCGGTAACTGCCATTGTAAAAGCCAGATCAGTTAACTGCTCAAGGCAAATATCAGCGGCAATCGGAACCTGCTCGACATAAACGATTGGCCCGGCATCAACTTTTTCGATAATTTCATGCGCGGTGACACCATAATAATTAGCACGGTCTTTTAATGCAAATGCCACCGGATAAGTTCCAGGGTAATTCAATGGCCCCGGGTGAATATTATACGGCACCGGCCCAAGACTATCCAAAATATCTGCGGGAATTATGGTGTGACTATTAAACGAGATTAATCGTGTATCCGCGCCTTTGGTTGCAATTGCCCGCCGCAGCTCATTTTCATTTAAGGCAATTAAAACCTCAAGTGAAGGATTTTCCTTGCGAATGAATTGCAGCAAGAAAGGTGCTTCCACCTGCTTGGTTAAAATAACAATACGATAAGACATAGACAATTCCTAGCCAAGTTTACATCTGCAAACTTGGCCAATAAATATTATTGAATAAATCTATAATTCGTTAAAACTGTCGTTTGGGCTTTGCCACGTTAACTCACTAATTTCGCTGTTAAGATATCAAAGCTGGATGGAAACCTCAATCTATTCTCGTCACTGACAGGCTTGCATCCTACGGTGCAGCCCTAAGGGATCTTGGCTTGTCTGGTCTCCAAGGTGTCGGAGGACGCAAGAATAACAGAGCCGAATGCTTGCATGTTCCGATACGGCGACGGGAGCGAAAAGCGCAAAAATTTAGATCAATTCGATCAACTCAATGGCTACTCTCCGCTCATGGTTCCATCTACAACTTGTTTAACATTCGCTAACATCTGGTCTCTCGCAAAACAATGAAAGCCTTCCGAAATAAAGCCATGAACGACTGGGGCATCGTTACGTCCGCTGGTACCAGGTAACGCAAACCATCACGGAAAAACTTACCTGAGGAAGTTAACGTGACAAAGCCTTCGTTAGAGAGTTGCGATGGCGCGCTTGGCGGATGCTTTTATCTGTTCGAAATTGCGGGCAATCAGAGCTTGTTTGTCGATCATCCATGAACCGCCGACAGCGATGACATTTTTGAGCGCAAGATAATCAGGGGCGCTGGCCGCATTTATGCCGCCGGTTGGCATAAAGGTAATGTGGGGGAGAGGGCCGCCCATGGCTTTTAAGGCAGCAACGCCGCCATTGGCTTCGGCCGGGAAAAACTTCACATACTCAAAACCATTTGTGTACACTTCCAACGCTTCGCTCGGCGTGGCGACACCGGGGAAAACGGGAACGGGGGCGGTTTTAAGAGCGGGCAATAATGTGCTAGATATTGCGGGCGTGACCAAAAAATCGCTGCCTGCGTCAAGGCTGGCTTGCACGTCTTTGGGCGTAAGAATTGTACCTGCGCCGATGAAAAGCCCCGGCGCTGCGGCTTTCATGAGCTTAATGGAAGTTAAGGCTTGCGGGGTCCGCAAGGTTATCTCGATTACCGTTAAACCGCTCGCTTGCAAGGCCACGGCGAGGCTTGCTGCTAGCTCTATGTCATCGAGTGTGAGCACGGGCACAATGGGGCAGGTTTTTAAGGCGCTGATAAGGGCTTTGAATTTATGACCCATGTGAAACATCCAAATGAAGAGCGGCAGCGCCGTAAAGTGCAGCGGCCGGTTTTTGCAGGACGCGAAGGGAGATATTTTTCACATAGGCTTTCTGCAGCCCACGATTGAAAAAACGTTTCATTGCGCTTGGCGTGTCGATAAATTCCAACAACCGTTTGGCTACGCCGCCAGCTAATACCACGCCGCCGCGCGCGCCAATGGCCAGGGCCATATCGCCGAGCGCACCCATGATGGCGTTGGCGCGAATTTCGCAGACATCCCGACAAGCCGTATCGCCAGCCAAAGCCCGCTCGCGAATGTGCGCCGGGGATAGGCGCTCATAGGACTGTCCCAGACGGGTACAGACGGCTTTGTGGACGGTATCCACCCCCCTCCCCGCACTCACAAGTTCTAAAGAAACAAAATCATGTTCTTTTTGCAAAATGTGCAGGATGTCACTCTCTTTGCGGGTCTGGGGCGCATAGGCCTGATGACCACCTTCGCTGCTTAGCACACGCCAGCAATGGTCTGTTGGCACTAAAATCGCCATGCCAAATCCGGTGCCCGGCCCTGCAACCAATATAGGAGCCGCAGGGTCAGCTATGCCAGAATTAAGAACCGTGAAATCATCTTCATTACACTCCGGCACGGCGCGCGCCATAGCCGAAAAATCATTATGGATCTGAACCTCGTCAAATCCAAACTTTTGCCTTAAGCCGGATTGACTCACCGTCCAGTCTTTATTGGTTAGCTTGACGCGCCCTTGATGGATTGGCCCGGCCAGCGCCAGACTGGCATTTTTAGGTGGGGTCTGAAGCTTTGAGAAATATTCGGATATGGCTGCGTCTAAATTATCATAATGATGGCCGGGCAATTTACGAATGTTTGCCACGCAGATTTTACCATCTGCCCCCCGGTGGGCCAGACCTAAGCGCACATTGGTGCCGCCGACATCTCCCACCAAAAAAACTTCATCACGATGAACCATTGTTACACCCAGTTTGGAAACTGCGTGCGCCAGTTTCGGCTGAGGAACAAGAAGCCCGAAACCCGGAAAAAAGTCCGCGGCCAAAGTCCAAAGACCCAACGATCACCGGTAGACGGGCCGGGACACGATTGTTGAAATCTTCTATATTTACTTCGATTGTCAATGTTCCGGCTATGGCATCCAATGTGATGATATCGCCGTCTTGCACACGCGCCAATGGCCCGTCTTTGGCCGCTTCGGGGCAGATATGAATGGCGGCTGGAATTTTCCCTGATGCACCCGACATACGGCCATCAGTGACCAGCGCAACCTGAAAGCCCTTGTCTTGTAATACTCCGAGTGCTGGGATGAGTTTATGAAGCTCTGGCATACCGTTGGCACGCGGCCCTTGAAAGCGCAGAACGGCGACAAAGTCACAGTTCAAATCGCCTGTTTCAAAGGCGGCATAGAGCGCGTCTTGGCTTGCAAACACTTTGGCAGGAGCGGTTATTTTTTGATGTTCGGCTTGAACCGCAGAAACCTTTATGACACCGCGTCCTAATGAACCATCAAGCAAGCGTAAGCCACCTTCAGGACTAAAGGCACTTGAAACGGGACGTAAAATATCCTTGTTACCACTGGATTTCGGCGCTTCGCGCCAAACTGATTTATCCCCGTCAAGACCCGGCTCTAGTGTGTAACGATGTAAGCCCTGACCGCTAACTGTCATTACATCATCGTGCAGCAGACCTGCCGATAATAATTCGCGCATTAGAAAACCCATACCGCCCGCCGCATGGAAATGGTTCACATCGGCATTGCCATTGGGATAAATTTTGGCAAGCCCTGGCGTTACTTTGGAAATATCTGCAAAATCATCCCAGCGCACATCAATCCCTGCTGCGTAGGCAATCGCTGGAATATGCAAAGTCAAATTGGTTGAGCCGCCCGTCGTCATCAATCCGACTATGGCATTGACGATCGACTTCTCGCTGACGACTTTACCAATTGGCGTGTAATCGTCCTTAGTCGATATAATCTGTGCCGCACGTTTCGTCGCTGCCCGCGTCAAGGCCATACGAAGCTTTGTGCCCGGATTGACAAAGGCTGCGCCGGGTAGGTGTAAACCCATCACCTCCATCAACATTTGATTGGTATTGGCGGTGCCGTAAAATGTACAGGTTCCGGGGCTATGGTAACTTTCGCTCTCGGCTTTTAGTAGTTCATCGCGGCCAATTTTACCTTCGGCAAATAATTGCCTGATACGGGCTTTTTCCTTGTTGGGCAGACCGGACGGCATGGGGCCGGCAGGTACAAAAATGCCGGGCAAGTGCCCAAATTGCAAAGCCCCAATTAGCAGTCCCGGCACAATTTTATCACATACACCCAAATAGAGCGCCGCATCAAAAACATCGTGTGACAAAGATATAGCCGTCGCCATGGCGATAACATCACGCGAGAACAGGGACATCTCCATCCCGTCTTGGCCCTGTGTGACACCGTCGCACATAGCCGGAACTCCGCCCGCGACTTGCGCCGTCGCCCCTACTTCGCGGGCAGCGGTGCGGATAATATCAGGATAAGTCTCGAAGGGTTTATGGGCGGACAGCATATCGTTATAGGCCGTAACAATGCCAATATTAGGCCAGCTTGCACCGAGCAAGGCCTGTTTATCGTGCAAGGCACAACCCGCATAGGCATGGGCCTGATTTCCTGCACTGAGACGGCTGCGGGCTAGGCCAGCTTGCCGTCTGGCGGCAATGCTGTCCAGATATGTCCGGCGCGTTTGCGCAGAGCGCTCTATGATGCGGTTGGTTACGGTTTGGATTGTCTGGTGTATTTGCATGGTCATGACGTATCCTTAAAGCACGCTTAAAACAATAAGCCGCTCTCCCAGTGCATCAATTAAGGTGCGAATAGGCAGGGGCGAACTCGGATTTTCAAGAGCTTGAATAAACAAGTTTCGTTTTTCCGCCCCGGTTAAAAGTAGAACGGCACATTTGCATTGGCTAAGTGCGGTTAAAGTTAAGGTCATGCGTTCCAGATATTCACCTGTGATAGGTGACGGTTTGGCCGTGATTGCTTGTACCAAATTCTTATTGTCAGAGCTCAAAGCCTGCGTTAAGCCGTCGGCATCAAAGAACCACGAGGCCGTATGGCCATCATTGCCCATACCAAGAACAACGACGCTATAGGGCCTTGGTATCGTTTGGTAGAATGTTTCTGTGTGGGGTTGCCCGTCAACAGCCGTTTTATGTTGGGTTTTCATCGGGTAAAAATCAGCACTCGCTGCTTTATTTTGTTGTAAGGTGTTGCAAATGAGTGCGGCATTCGAGCCTTTTTCAGTTTGCGCAACCCAGCGTTCGTCCACCAGTCCGAGCGTGACTTTATCCCAGGCAATATCTATTTTGGACAGTTCACTATACACGGGCCCAGGTGTTGAGCCGCCCGAAACCAAAAGGCTAGCCCGCCCGGATGTGTTTATATCTTCCAGCAGACGCGCACCAATTATATCTACGGCCAGACGGACAAATTGCGTTTTGTCGTCCAGCTTTTTAAAAGTCGGGGTTTGAAATTTCGGTCCCATTATAAATGGCTCTCCCACCACTTCCGACCATCACGGTCCATCAACATGGCAGATTGCATCGGGCCTTGGGTACCCGCCGCATATGTTTCTATAGGTTGACCGCTACCCTCCCAACTGGTCAACAGATTATCAACCCAAGTCCACGCGGCTTCGACTTCATCGCGGCGCATGAATAGGGCCAGATTGCCGCGGACAATATCCATCAGAAGACGTTCATAAGCATCGGGGTACCGCACAGAAAAGTTATCCGCATAGGACAAGTTTAGTGGCAGAGATTTAATCCGTAGACCGCCCGGCCCCGGTTCTTTTATCTGCATATATAGCCTTACCCCTTCATCGGGCTGTAAGCGGATGACCAATCGGTTGGCTTCGCTACGGGCATTTTCAAACAAGGCGTGTGGGGTTGGTTTGAACTGGATAACAATCTCAGAATGACGACTGGCCATCCGTTTGCCTGTGCGTAAATAAAACGGAACACCGGCCCAACGCCAGTTTTTTATTTCGGTTTTAAAGGCAACAAAAGTCTCGGTCTGACTGGTCTTTATGTCCGCAGGCAAAGTATCCAGATAACCGGAAACCGGTTTGTCGCCATCCATTCCGGCTGTATATTGCGCCCGCACCGTATTGGATTTAACGGTATTAGTATCAAATCCTTTCAGAGCCTTTAGAACTTTGATTTTTTCGGTGCGAATTTCGTCAGCATCCAGAGAATTGGGCGGCTCCATGGCGGTTAGACACAACAATTGTAGCAAATGGTTTTGTACCATATCGCGCACAGCGCCACTACGGTCATAATAACCAGCACGGCCCTCCAAGCCAATGTCTTCGGCAACTGTGATTTGCACATGATCGACATTATTGTGCGACCATAAAGGCTCGAACAATGTGTTCGCGAACCGTAGCACCATCAAATTTTGCACAGTTTCCTTGCCTAAATAATGATCGATGCGAAATATGGCGTTTTCAGGGAAAATTTCGCCTACACCGTCATTGATAGCACGAGCCGAAGCTAGGTCCGTCCCGATAGGTTTTTCCAAAACCAGCCTAGCGTTAGAGGTGTTCAACCCAGCCTTCCCAAGCGCTCGGCAGGTGTCCACATATATATAAGGCGTGGTGGCCATATAATAGATGACAGGCCGCTCGTCGGTATTTAGTCGCGCCTTTAACCCGTGCCAATTTGCTCCCGCATCCGTTGTATCAATAATGATGTAATCTAATAATGTGGCAAATTTGTTCCATTTATTTTCCTGACGCTCTTGGGATGCGGCAAAGCAAGCTTCCTTAGCCATAGCTACAAATTCGGAACGGTCGAGTTTTGCCCGTGCCGCACCAATAATCTTGTTCGTGCCATCGAGCTGCCCATCCAGAAATCTGTGGAAAAGAGCCGGCAGTAACTTGCGCCTAGATAAATCGCCAGTACCGCCAAATATAACGATATCAAATGGTTCAACAGGAATAAATTTTGCCATAATATTTCTTTTTACCGTGCCTGATTATCATGTAGGAAAATTATTATTCATGCATAAATTGCTGTAAGTTACATGATTTTGAGAAAATATGCATATATTCCTATAAAATGCAATCGTTTGTAGAATAATTACAAACGATTGCATTAGGTATTGCAATCGTTTGTAAAATGGATGTAGATTGGGATATCAAAGTGTCTAACTGACAGAGTTTACTGAAAAAAAAGGTAAATTTAGCAGGTTAGCAGAAAAACATAAAGACTAGGGGCTTTATCAATGATTATTAAAACCAGTATAAAATTATTAGCATCCGTCGCCATTACAGCTTTAATGGCGAATGCTGCTTTTGCTCAAGAAGAAGTTGTAGACGAGATTATAGTTATCTCAACAGGTGTTGCAAAATCAACGACGGTATTCAATTCGTCCGCTTCTGTCACCGTTCTTCCCGCCGACCGCATTCAAGATCTGGCACCTCGTTCCGTTTCTGAGCTATTTCGTAGCCTACCAGGGGTAAAAGCGGAAGACACAGGCGGTGATGCCAACGCCAACATCAAAGTGCGCGGCCTTCCGATCGCGTCGGGTGGCTCACGCTATTTCGCTATTCAAGAAGACGGCTTCGCAGCCCTTCTCATCGGCGACGCCGCTTTTGCAACGGCAGATAGCTTTGTGCGAATCGACAGCACAATTGGTTCAGTCCAGTCTATTCGCGGCGGCTCATCTGCAACACAAGCTGCAAATGCAGCTGGCGGTATTGTCAACCTGATTTCTAAAAGACCAACTGAAAATGGCGGTTCTATCGCGGGCACTATCGGCCTTGATTATGATTCGTACCGCTTTGACGCTGAATATGGCGGCATATTTGGTGAGGGTGCGTATTACCACATTGGTGGCTTTGTCCGCACAGGTGAAGGCGTACGCTCGGTTGAGGGCAGCCAAGAAGAGGGTTATCAAATAAAGGCGAGTGTCGGTAAAGAGTTTGAGCGCGGCAATATAGCGGTTTATTTTAAACGCTTAGACGACCGTGTCCCTACGTATCTCCCACTTCCTGGCATCATTCAAAGCGACGGCAATATCGGCACAATTGGTCTCGATCTAGGCAACGGTACAAATTCACTTGGCATTACTGATTTTGCAGCGCGCGAAGGTGATACCTTTTCTGAAGATGAAGAGGGTTTCCAAGCCGAAGTGACATCCATCGCGTTTGTTGGCGACTATGACATCACAGACAACCTCACAATTGCGGCTAAAGGTCGGTATGCGGACATCTCTGGTAATTTCTACTCGCCGTTCCCGTTTAGCGTTGCTGCTGGTGCAAACCCGGGTGAAGAAAATATCGAATTTGCATTATTTAACACACAAATTCCGGACATGAGTAATCTATTTGGTGATGTCAATATACAAGGTGATTTTCAAGTTTTTAGCGTCAAAGCCGGTATTGACTATGCAAATCAAAAGAGCGAACAGAGATGGAATTTCAATCAAGCTCGGGCAACACTTGTCGGGGGAGAACTGGTCACGAATGGGGCTCCGGGTAGCTTTACCAACCCGGCAGACGGCTCATTTATCAACGGCTTCCGCCAAGGTAACCCGGCTTTTGGTTTTTGCTGTACGCGGCTGTATGATTTCGATATTGAGCAAGTCGCGCCTTATATTTCTGCAAATATAGATCTGGATGCTCTGTCTATCGAAGTAAGTTATCGCCGGAGCAACAACAATGTCACAGGCCAGTTTTCTGAAGTCTCAACGGTTGGCCCAATTGACGCGAATGGCGATGGTACTATCGCAACCAATGAGCAAGAAACACAGCGCGTAGATTTAACGGCGCTTCGTCAAGTGAATTATGATGCCGATTATGATGCCTTCTCTATTGGCGCTAATTACCGGGTCAATGATGGCTTAGCTATCTTCGCCAACTATTCAGAAGGCGCGTCTCTAACATCACCTGATCGCTCAACAGGTCAATTGGTAGCACCGGCGGGTTCAACTGTGCTCACGGGTGTCAATGATTTGTTCTTGAACTTTGTTAATGCCTATGAAATTGGCGCTAAGTTTAGAGTTGGTCTGGGTGATTTCAGCATTGTTTACTTCGATGCGCAGGTCAGTGAAGGTGCTCAGTTAGAAGCTACAACAGGACTTGTTCTGCAAAACTCATTCGATACAAGTGGTATCGAAATCGAAGGTGACTTTTACTTCGACAATGGATTTGGTGTGCGCGGTAATGCTACATTCACTAGATCTAGGATCGCTGGTCCTGTGGGCAATGCAAACATAGGGAACACACCGCGCCGTCAAGCTCCGTATATTTTTAATGTGAACCCGTATTACGAAGCCGATGCCTATGACTTTGGTCTAAATATCTTTAGCACAGGCAGAGCGCCCGTGGGCGATGACAACCGGTTCGATTTGCCATCTTTCACAACTATTGGTGCCTATATCAACTATACCGTTCGCGAGAATATGACGATAAGCTTAAACGCAAACAATCTTTTCGATACGGTAGGCTTTACAGAAGGTGAGGAGAGCAATCCTAGCATTGGTGATTTCGTACGCTTCCGTCCGATTAACGGTCGTACCGTTTCGGCAACCGTACGATATAAATTTTAATCATGCTTTAGGATGAATTAGCCCGTGTCTTATGGCGGGCAATCTAACAACTAAGGCGCACATAACCGTTTTAAAACGGTTATGTGCGCATTTTTTTTGTAGGTTGAAATCAAGATGATTCCTGTCAGCCGTACCTCTCAATGGTAATACTGGCCCGTAACGGCGTTCCATATTTTGCGGGCAATCTGATAGCGTGCAAAGCCCATTACTCTTTTTGATCGTGCTTTGACGACGCAAACACTGCTGACAATTACAAGCGAGCATTCATGCGCAATCTTTAACGATTGTCATAGACTTGCCATCTGAGGTAATGTCAAAAAAATGAACAAAGCGAGAATGATGAAAAACAAAATAACTATGGTCGAGCTTGCTCGTTTGGCGGACGTTGATATTTCAACGGTTTCGCGTGCGCTGAATGATAGCGGGCTGGTCAAACCCAAGACCAAAGAAAAAATTCTAAAAATTGCCGCAAGTACTGGATATGCTATCAATGCGTCAGCGCGTAATTTGCGCCGACAATCAAGCGGGGCTATTGGTATTGTTATTCCGCTGATCCCTGATTTTGGACAAACGATTTCTGATCCGTTCTTTTTGGAAATGGTGGGTTCCGTATCTCACGCACTCTCGCGGCACGATTATGATTTGATATTATCCGTGCCGCGCGACGAAGAAAAAATAGCGGAGCGCCGTCTCTTGCAAACGGGGCAGGCAGATGGCCTTATTGTAATTGGTCAAGCGGGCCATATGAAGCGGCTTAACCAACTGGACGGGGCCAAGGGTAAAGTCATTGTTTGGGGTGGGCGCATTGATGACCTGCAATACCCTGTTGTGGGCAGCGACAATAAAGAAGGTGGGCGACTGGCAGCGGAACATTTGCTCAAGCTTGGTCGTCGCAAAATATTATTTTTAGGAGATATAGAACTGCCAGAAGTCACCTTGCGCTACCAAGGTTTTTTAAAAGCTCATGCGGAGCAAGGTGTGAAATATGATGAACGCTTAACGGTTCGCACAAATTTTGGCGGCAAGGCTGTCAAAGCTGGAATTAAGTATATTTTGAAACAAGGCTTAAAATTTGACGCCATATTTTCATCCTCTGATCTGCTGGCAATGTCGGCGATAAATGCGCTTGGTAAATTTGGGTTACGTGTTCCCAAAGACGTTGCGATCGTTGGTTACGATAATATAAATTTAGCAAAAATGGCCACACCACCTTTAACCACCATTGATCAAAGTGTAGCCGAAGGCGGCGTGATTATGGTTGATTTGTTGTTGCAAGGGTTGGCGGGGAAACCAGTAAAGTCAAAGTTTACGGAAACCCAACTTATCGTGCGCGAATCTTGTGGCGGTTAGCGCTTTGTTTATTTTAGCGAAACAGTTTTTATGGGCGCAAATGTCAATTGCCATTTCGGTGCTGCTTTTTCTGTGACAGGGCAAATGAGATGCAATGCGTCATTGTCAAAATCACACCGCAAAATGCTCGCGCCGAAGCAATTTTCCAACCCCGGCATTAAGGATGAATTGTGGCGATAAGGTTGCCATGGTCCACGCAAGCTCTCGCTTTTATAGAGCCTGGACGTTTTACTTATTTCGCTTTCTGGCTGGTCTTCGCGCAGGCGGTTACATGCCGAAATAAGTAAATAATACAGCCCGCGCTTTTTGTCATAGATAACTTTGGGAACCTCTGCTTGCGTAATATCTGCGCCGTCTGGGAGCCGCATGGGCGCGTGCAATTTTTTTATACGGTATTCCTCGTTTCGAATTTCCAGTGTTGCATGGACGATTGCGCCTTCCCTGGGGGACGCCTTGCCCGACCAAAACATTTGAATTTCCCCCATATCATCTATGATTGTAAATGGGTCGCGCCAGGCCAGTATCGGGCCGCCGTCTTCGCCGTTATTTGCACCAAGGTCCTCTTTGGGCCCAAGATAATAGCCCGCACCAATTATGGCATCATAATCCCGT
The DNA here is from genome assembly GCA_016763185.1 of Robiginitomaculum sp. Classification (GTDB taxonomy): domain Bacteria; phylum Pseudomonadota; class Alphaproteobacteria; order Caulobacterales; family Maricaulaceae; genus Robiginitomaculum_B. The sequence goes on from JAESUG010000131.1 coordinate 14,304, forward strand.
CTTGGGCAGGACAAGGCATTGGGCTGAATCCACTCAATTTGGAAGCCATCCTTGCTAAGCCCAACGCCGATAGATTGCAAAAACTCATGGTTTTTATCAAGCAAGCGAATACCGGTAAACCCGACAAGGTTTTGGTCATTTGCAACAGGTTCAACCGAACCGCTCCAGACATTGCGGCTATAATAGCTTTGTTCATCTGGACTGACCGATTGAAACAGGCCGCAATCTTTCCAATTTTGGCCTTGATCTTTAGAAATGAAATGCCGGACATGAAAGGGATAATTGTTTCGGTCTTGTGGACGAATGGGCGTGCCGTTTGCCGTTTTGCGGCTCAGCGCCAAGCAATATAAATGCGCGATACCCGCTTGCTCAAAACACCAGCTATCCCACAGCCATAAATCTGGGTGGATGATGCCGCCCGTAAACAACTCTGTATAGGGAGCCGGTAAAACTGGCGCGTGGTTTTCAATGAGGCTGGACACTATTGATATTCAGTTTCATTAGCTTGCGCTAGGGCGGTGCTTGCGGGATCCACTTTCCAATTATAAATAGCGAATATAAATAGACCGCCCGCAAACCCGGTTGCCAATACAAAGCCTATCCGCATATCGCCGCCGCCAAATGTGTCGGCGACAAACGCCATCAATAAGGGACCTATAAATGCCGCGGCAGCTGTAAAAAACAAAATGAGCCCTGCGATTGCACCATGTTCGCTTTTATGAAAACAGCTAATACCTTTCGAGTTCAACGTCGGGTAAATCATCGACATAAATAAGCCCGATAGCGGTAGTAAGAATACGGCTGCATCTTTGCCCAGTATTGCGCTTCCTAAAAAGCATAGAAAAATAATACCGGAAAAGACGGCCATAACCGATGTCCACGAAAACTTTTTCAGGACCCAAATCCCCATAAACCGACCTGCGGCTCTTAAGATAAAGAATATCATCACGGCATAGGTTGCGAACATGACGGCAATTTCAGTACCTGTATAACCTTCGAGAAATGAGGGTAACCAAACAAAAATCGCAACTTCAGAAGCCACATACATGGCGATCGCCAGTGAAAACCCAAGCGCATATTTATTTTTCAAAAGTCTAAAAGTACGCCCTAGGTTTATCGGCTCATCTGTTGATTTCACAGTTGGAGGGTATTTTGAATACAATGCCGCAATCACCATGACGGCGCAGAGCAATGCTGCCAATAAATACAGGTAAGTCCATGATACCCCGCGTGAATGAAAAAACACGACCAACATCGGGCCGACAATAGCGCCAAGGCCAAAGAACCCTTCCAACATATTCATGGTGGTTGTGTGTTCTTCTGTCGAGTCTGTTATATCCCCGATCAGCGCCAGAGCCGCCGTTTTGAAAATACCTATAGCCACGCCACTAATAAATAAAAGTGCCATATATAAGTAAAAGTCTTTACCGAGGAAAAAAGCGGCGCTGGCCACACCATAAAGAGATAAACCAATAATAATGGTGGTTTTTCGGCCTAATCTATCGGCTAAAAATCCAAGAAATATCCCGCTGCCTGCAATAGCAAACATTGTAGACAAGTGAAATGCGCTGGCTTGCAGGTTGGTCAAGCCCATATCGACTTTAGCGATCTTAATAATCTCGCCGACCGCATCTGTTGTCATGGCAAACATAAAGAACATAGCGCAGGTCAACGCTGTGATCAGCGTTCGGTTATATACTGCATTTTTTTTTGGTGCTGTCGCCATGAAATTCCCCTATGTTTTATATTTTCTACCCCCTAATGCAAACGATTGCAATTTAATTGTATTTTTGACATAAAAAAATATGATAGAGCAGTGTCTATCGTAATTTTACCAAAGGCCTGTGATGATAACCCGTAAGAAAAAAGTATTTGCAGGCATTGATGCGGGGGGCACATCGTTTAAATGCATACTTGCTGATGACAATAGAAATGTGATCAAGCAAATCAGTGTGCCTACATCGGTGCCACAAGACACATTGGAACAGTGCATCGAATTTTTCCGCTCAGCGGGCAGTGAATATAAAATTATAGCGCTCGGCATAGCGTCTTTTGGCCCGTTAGATATAGACCCGCGCTCTAAAAATTACGGTACGTATTTGCCTGGGCCTAAGCTTAAGTGGGCAGGTGTGAATTTGCATGACATCTTTAAAACAGCGCTTCGTATTCCTGTTGTGATTGACACGGATGTCAATGGCGCTTTGCTAGCGGAATGCGCGTGGGGTCATGCAAAAAACCACACCAACGCCGCCTACGTGACCATCGGGACGGGCATTGGTGCGGGCATATTGTGTGCCGGGCAATTGGCCGCAAAGCCGCACCACCCTGAATTTGGTCACATCAGGGTCGAGCGCCATCCTGCCGACAAAGATTTTAAAGGGGTTTGTAATATTCACGGGGCTTGTCTTGAGGGGCTAGCAAGCGGCCCGTCTTTGCACGCTCGTTTTGGGGATCCGCAACACTTGCCAAAAGACCATGAAGCCTGGGACATTTTAGCTTTTTACTTGGCGCAAGCCTGTGTGTCGCTTGTTTTGTCCTTTCGGGTTCAAGCCATAATTCTAGGCGGCGGCGTCATGCAGACGCAACACGTATTGCCAAAAATAAAACAGCACTATTTCGATCAAATGAACGGTTATCTTGGTCAGTCAATGGATGATATAGACAAGTTAATCCTAAGGCCCAAACTAGCCAATCAAGCGGGCATGTGGGGCGGAATATATTTAGCACAAAGCGTTGAATAAACGCGTAATGTCCACAGAGCAGTATGACTAAGTAGAACCAAAAGCCAATTGCTCATGTATTGGGAAAGCTTAGCTTTCGGCCCCTAAATCCTCAAAGGAGACATTAGAGCTTCATATTATTAGGAAAGCCTGGGCCTTTACGCACATCGATATTTCTGGGCTCTATTGGTTTTAAGGTTTTGGCATCAACAACAATAGGCCGTATCACTTTTCCAGTATTTATGTCCACCAGTTCAATTGGCGGCCCGGCCGCTTCCGCAAGCCAGTCATCCCCCCAACGGATCATTGCCGCCAAAACATCAAAAAGAGCCCGCCCTTTGTCGGTAAGTCGATATTCATATCTAAGCGGCTTGTCCTGGTAACGCTTTCTCACAAGGATATTTTCATCGGTAAGTCGGTTGAGGCGCTGTGTCAGTACATTTCGGCCAATCTTTAGGCGTCCAGCAAATTCATCAAACTTTCGTACGCCATAAAATGCTTCGCGCAATATAAGCGGCGTCCACCAATCTCCGAGAAGATTGCTCGTTCTTGCAATAGAGCAAGGTAATTTGCCAAGATCAGTTCGTTTCATATTGCATATTACATATTGTAAATAAGTGAGTTGCGCAAGTGAACTCACTTTGCTAGTCAGTCTCTCTAACGAACGAACTACCCGTTTTTAAGGAGAGCGAATATGCCCATGCTTGATGCTTACATTCCCAAAAGAGCCTTCACCCCCGAAGTGGAAAAAAAACTAATATCTAAATTAACAGATTTATTGCTTGAATGGGAAGGAGCTGACCCACAGAACGAGGCTGCTAGAGCTATAGCTTGGGTATTTCTGCACAGACCTGAAACTGTTTATGTAGCTGGGAACCCTGCTGATGAACCGCGCTACAAGCTCGTAGTATCCGTGCCAGAAGGTCAACTAGACAATAAACGCCGCAAAGGTATGGTTGCGGCACTTACAAAGGCAATATTAGATGCAGAGCCAGAAGGCCGCGAACACGATCCTTATCGTGTTTGGGTGTTTGCAACACAAATACCCGAAGGTACCTGGGGCGGCGGCGGACGAATAGTTAAGCTCGCCGACATTGCCACGCTTGTTACAGGTGACCGTAAGCTTGGTAAGGAGCATGCAAAAAACCGCTTGGCCACATCTAAAGCAGAGCGCGACGCTGTGTTGGCAGATTAACTAGTCCCTCGGCAGGTTGTTTTAGGCAACTAAGATAGATGATCGGACTCACACGTCATCAACATGGAAAACGGTGACGGAAGTAGATTGAGGTTTTCATCCGGCTTTGATACCATAACAGTGAAATTAGCAGGTTAACGTGTCAAAGCTGTAGGTGGCTTTATGCGGCCGAGATGAAATCCATACACAAGCTACACAAAGACATTTTATGAACAATAATAGCGCCGAGCAAAAACTGCAGTCCGTTCTTATGCAGCGAAGAAAAGACAATAATTTCCGGAAGATAACATCTATGAGTGGCATTGATTTTTGCTCCAATGATTATCTGGGTCTCACACAAATATCTTTGTCGCCCAAACCGGCCGCATCCGGTTCAACCGGGTCGCGGTTAATTAGCGGACATAGCGCTGCGCTCACCAAACTTGAGAATGACATAGCCGCGTTCCACGGCTATGAAGCAGCGCTTTTATTTAGTTCCGGCTATGGGGCAAATTCCGGGTTGCTTGCCTGTATTGCGGGCGCCGATGATGCAATTCTGTCTGACGAGCTTATTCACGCCAGCCTCATTGACGGCATTCGGTTATCATATGCACACAAAGAGCGTTTCGCCCATAACGATGTGCGCGCCCTTACCGCCAAATTGGAGCATGTAAGGTCTAGGGTCAGCGGACAAATATATGTTGTTATCGAAACTATTTATTCCATGGACGGTGATGAGGCACCCTTGCAAGCCATTTGTGATGTATGCCAAACTTATGGCGCGGCGCTCATTGTGGACGAGGCCCACGCCATTGGTGTTTATGGGCCTGAAGGCCGCGGACTTGTCGCTTCGTTACATCTAGAAGCGCAAGTCTTTGCTTGCGTTATTACTTTTGGCAAAGCCGTAGGTCTTCACGGCGCAGCGATTTTGGGTAGTATCGCTTTGCGAGATTTTCTGGTTAATTTTTGCCGACCTTTTATCTTTACAACAGCCCCCTCGCCCCAAACGGTTCAAGATACGAAGGCAGCCTATGCCCGTTTTAAATCTGCGAATGGTGCACGAGAGCGCTTATTTTCTGTGTTGACCACATTCACGAAAACCCTAAAAAACCAAATATGGGATAATACATATTGGCTTCCCAGCGCAAGCCCTATTCAAGGCCTGGTTATTCCAAGCAATACGCGGGCAAAGGCATTGGCAAGCCATTTGCTAGCGGACGGCTATGCTGTCAAAGCGATCCTAAGCCCAACAGTGCCAAAAGGTGAAGAACGTTTGCGCATAAGTCTCCATAGCCACAACACCCAAAATGATATCGAAGGTCTGGCTGCTAGCTTAGGACGCTTTTTTGATCAGGAAAAATCATGATGATAATCGTTGCAGGCATCGGCACAGATGTTGGAAAAACTGTGATCTCTGCTATTTTATGCCAAGCTCTAAAAGCCCAGTATTGGAAACCCGTACAAGCGGGGGATCTTGACAATACCGATAGCGATACACTGCGAAATTTGGTTAGTTATGCAGGATTTCATATTCACGAAGAGACGCACAGGCTGACAAAGCCGATGTCGCCACATGCGGCAGCGCATATTGACGGGGTGAGCATAAATGCCCAAGACTTTACGAAACCAGATACCCGTGGCCTCCCCCTCGTAACCGAGCTTGCGGGCGGCCTAATGGTGCCTTTATCTAGCACATATTTAACAATTGATCTGGCCGCTGACCTTGGCGGGTCTGTGATATTGGTCGTAAATAGCTATCTTGGCAGTATCAACCATACGCTTTTATCTCTGGACTTACTTAAAAGGCGCGGTTTGCCAGTGGCTGGATTGATCTTTAATGGCGACATCAATAAAGATAGCCGAGATGTGATTTTGAACTATAGCGACGCACATCTCATTGCCGAAGTTCCTCGTGCCGCTCAACTTGATAAAGCCTTTATAAAAACCTATGCAGATAAAATTCAAAACCACCCAAGACTGGCTTACCTTTGATAAAGACCATTTGTGGCACCCTTATACATCGATGAAAGACCCGCTGCCATGCTATCCTGTCGTTGGCGCAAAAGACGTGTATTTAGAGCTTGCCGATGGCCAGAAACTGATAGACGGCATGTCGTCATGGTGGAGCGCTCTGCATGGTTACAATCAAGAAAAACTCAATGAAGCCTTGGTGGAACAAATGCAAAAAATGTCCCATGTCATGTTTGGCGGCATTGCCCATCAACCGGCATCGGAACTTGGCGCCCGGCTTCTCCAGATAACACCTGATTGTTTCGAGCATGTATTCTTGGCTGATTCCGGCTCTATTTCAGTGGAAGTAGCCCTCAAAATGGCGCTGCAATATTGGCAATCATCTGGACAGAAAGATAAGCATTCATTTTTGACTATACGGGGTGGCTATCACGGTGATCCCTTTACCTGCATGTCTGTTGGCGACCCTGACAATGCTCAACATAGCTTGTTTCCGCGAGCCATTACCAAGCATCATTTTGTCGAGCGCCCACAAACGCGCTTTCATGAGAATTGGGATGAGAGCGATATAGATGCATTTACGCACGCCCTTGAAAGCAAACACGCAAATATCGCCGCTGTCATTGTCGAGCCGATTGTCCAAGGCGCTGGCGGCATGCATTTTTATCATCCAGAATATTTACGGCGTGTGCGGGCATTATGTGATACGCATAATGTATTGTTGATTTTTGATGAGATTGCCACAGGGTTTGGACGTACCGGCAAATTATTCGCTATGGAGCACGCAAATATTACTCCCGATATTCTATGTGTTGGCAAAGCCTTAACGGGCGGCATGATGACTTTGGCGGCGACCATTACAACACGCAATGTCGCGATGACTATTTCCAGCGGTGAGGTGCCTGTGCTCATGCACGGCCCAACATTTATGGGCAATCCGCTGGCTTGCGCAGTGGCTTGTGCGAGCATTGATTTATTACTTCAGCGCGGCGAAGGGGCACTTTATCCGCAAGGTTGGGCTCACCAAATATGCTGCATTGAACAAGGCTTACAAGACTTACGCGCCACGATAGATCATAAAGATGTGAAAGATGTCCGTATTTTAGGCGGCATCGGTGTTGTAGAGATGCATGCACCGGTTAACGTAACGAGCATACAAGCCGCCCTTGTGAGCAAAGGGGTTTGGGTGCGACCATTTGGCAATTTAATTTATATCATGCCGCCCTACACCATTTCTGATGAGCAGCTCAAAACCCTTTGCGGAGCGATAATTGAAGTGATCCAGAGCGCGGACCCTGCATAAGAATTATGCCAACCTATTCTGGAACGATGCCAAGGCGGTCAAATAATATAGCATCGTCTGAGCGCGTAGGGTTGTCTGTGGTCAACAGGGTTTCACCGATAAACACCGAGTTTGCGCCCGCCATAAAACATAGCGCTTGCAATTCATCGCTCATGCTTTCACGTCCAGCCGACAGGCGGATATGAGATTGCGGCATGATCATACGCGCCACCGCTATCACTCTGGCGAATTCGATCGGATGGATTGGCTCACTGCCGCCAAGCGGCGTACCGCTGACCGGGACAAGCGCGTTAATAGGCACGGATTCCGGCGGCGGTGTCATTTGTGCCAGCGCGCAGAGTAAACCTATACGGTCTTGCGCTTGTTCACCCATACCAACAATGCCGCCGCAGCAAACTTTCATCCCGCTTTTACGCACTTTACTAAGCGTATCGAGCCTATCTTGAAATGTGCGGGTGGAAATAACTCGGCCATAATCTTCGGGCGCCGTGTCAATATTATGATTGTAATAATCAAGACCAGCCTCGGACAGGCGGCTTGCCTGATCATCTGACAACATACCCAAAGTCATACAGGTCTCTAACCCCATGGCTTTGACCGCGCCAACCATTTCGCACAATGCGTCCATGTCGCGGTCTTTTATTTCACGCCACGCTGCGCCCATACAATACCGTTGTGCACCGCCTGCCTTCGCCTGTTGTGCATTGGCAATAACGGTTTCCGTCGTCATTAATTTTGAGGCCTTCAGACCTGTATCAAACCGTGCCGATTGGTTGCAATACCCGCAGTCTTCAACGCAGCCACCCGTTTTAATAGACAATAATTGCGACATTTGAATGGCGTTAGGCGTAAAATTTTCTCGGTGAATAGTTTGAGCTTTCAGAAGCAAATCATTAAAGGGAAGCGCAAATAATTTTTCTACCGCTGCGCGGTCCCATTGATGCGTTTCTTGAAATGCCTGTGTGCCAGCCACAGGTGTCACATTTAGCGGCTCGTTTGAAAGTGTCATGTCAATCCTAGTGTTCGAAACCATTATAATTTGAGGCTTTGTCACGGTAGCCCACCCATTTTGGTGTTATGATATCAAAGCCGGATGCAAACCTCAATCTATTCTCGTCACCGTTTCCATGCTGATGTCATTCGCCGCGTGCCGTTGGTGATGAAGGAACTGTTCTGGATATTGTCGTTCAAACCCGCAAAAACTGCAAAATAATGAAAGCCTTCCGAAATCAAAGCATGAACGACTGGGATATCATCACGTCCGTCGGTACACGGTAACGAGAACCGTCACAGAAGAATTTATCTGAGGAAGTTAACGTGACAAAACTTGTCGATGTGTGTCGATCACCAATAGTTGAACAAGAGTTTAGTGTTCAACCTGTTGAACTGGTGAATAATGAGGGCATAGACGTTTTAGATTCAGACTCTGAAAAAGAGCAGCTACGGCTTCTAGCAATTTCGCAACGTAATTATGGGAAAGTAAAATGTTAAAAACACGGATGGGTCGTACGGCCTCATTATCTCTTTTTTTGATGGGTACGGTGGCGCTAAGTACTATTAGTCTTCCTACCTATGCTGTCGAAAATACATCAACTCAGGCAGTTACCAATGTGTGGGATGCATGGGGTGTTTATGATGAAACATCGACCCAGACCGTTAGTCACACGCCGTTGACGAGCACGCTTAAAGGCATCACGATTGAGGAAAGAGGCCGAACTTCGGTGGCTTATATTGCGATAAAAGGCCGTGTGCTGGACTATGTAAATGCCTATATTCATGCTTTGGAGCGCGTTCAAGTCACAAGCTTAAACCGCGATGAGCAACTAGCCTATTGGTTGAATCTGCATAATATAGGAATTCTCAAATTATTTGCAAAAAATGAAAAAGCCACTCGTTCGGTAAAAAAATACCGTGGCACACCTGACATGCCGGGTGCAAAATGGTCTGAAAAAATCTTTACGGTTCAAGGTCAATCCTTGTCACTCCAAGACATCGAGCAAAATATCCTGTTTCGTCATTGGAAAGATCCGTTGATCATTTACGGTCTTTCTTATGGTGTGAAAGGCAGCCCTTCTATTGGAACAGCGGCGTTTAGCGGTAAAACTGTAAAAGCGCAGCTGGCCAGAAATGCCCGCGAGTTTATTAACTCAGGTAAAAACATCAGAGCAGGACGTAGTGTGGTTCGGGTTTCAAATTTGTATATTTGGAACCAAGAAAGCTTATTTGATGGGAGCGAGGCAACTATTCTCGCTCATATTCAAACCTATGCAAAGCCTAGACTCGCCAAAAAATTGGCCAGTGCCAGTAGCATTTCAAAGAACCGTTTTAATTGGACTTCCAATGCATTTACCCCTCGTGCGGCTCCTGTATATCAGGGTGCACAAACTCGTAGCGGTAGTGGTCGCGGTGGCGGCAGCTTTGGTGGCGGCAGCTAACCAGCCTTGCCCTAATCGCTTCGGGGAGATATCAAACGGACGTTGAGAAATCAGACGAGGTGCCGCATTTATGATATCTCTGTATACGAAATTTCCTCAACATGCTCGGCACCCGCGGCTGATACAGTCTATTTTTTATGCAACCGGGGTTGTTCTAGCTGCTAGCATGCTTGGTTTATTGCTGATCTCGCCGGGGTTTGAATACACCATAGAGCGATCAGATCGCCCGACTTATGTTGGGGTTGGGCTGATGATGATCGCTGGATGCGCGTATCTGGCTTTGTTGTGGGCGTTATCAAAGGGTATTCGGCAAAGTCATTTGATGATTGCCATGATCTTATTTGGGGTGGCTCTTCGGCTGATGTGGGTGGCTTCTACACCCATTTATGAGGACGATTTTTATCGCTACTTCTTTGATGGCGCGATGACAATCAGTGGGCTAAACCCATATCTGCATGCACCCGTAGATATTTTGCCCGGCATCTTGCCCACAGATATAGATCAAGCACTACGCCAACAAAATCTGGATAACATACCAAGCCATAGCCATGATGCACTAACGGCAATCGCGCAAAGCGGGCAAGTGGAGCGCGTCGCCTACCCCTATATTCGCACGATCTATCCGCCGCTGGCACAGGCCGTTTTTGCGCTACATCATATGGTCGCGCCCTGGTCGCTTGAAGGTTGGCGCTTATTATTGTTTTTCGTTGATTGTCTTAGTCTGTTTTTATTGTTCAAGCTTGTTCAGATCAGCGGTAAAAGCAATTGGTTGGTCATGGTGTTTTGGCTAAACCCTTTGGTCATCACCGAAACGATGAACGCCGGCCATATGGATGCGCTGCTGTTACCGTTTTTGATTGGTGCCGCTTTGTTGGTGTTGGCCAAAAAGCACGCCTGGGCAGGCATTGCGTTGGCGGGGGCGGTTGGGATTAAGCTTTGGCCGATTATCTTGGCGCCAATTGTGTTCAGGGTGCTGCTCACAAAGCCCTTCAAACTGCTGCTCGCTGTTATTCCTTTTGCGCTATTGGTTGTGCTTTTGCTTATGCCACAGGTGTTGGCACGCCTTGATACAACATCCGGACTTGCAGCCTATGCTGAAGGTTGGCAGGTCAATACATTCTTGTTTGCCAAATTTGAACAAATGCTTGCGTTAGTGGTTGATGGTAGCAATTTGCTGGCCCGAATCAATGTTTTTGGGTTGATCATATTGCTGGTTCTCTGGCGGGCCGTAAAACAAGGCGATCAAGCCACAGTACCTATGAATATTTTTATCATTACTGCTGTATTATTTCTTTTATCGCCAACAGGCTATCCGTGGTATTTAATTTGGATCATTCCGTGGTTGGTACTGTATCCGTCGCCGGCTTTGTTACTATTAACCGTTAGTTTGCCGCTGTATGATCTGCGATATGTCTTGTCGGATGCAGTATTTAATAATTTCATTGTTCCCATCGAATTTGGACCAAGCCTTGTTTGGCTGGCAATAGATGGATTGCGCCGCCGGCGGCGAGGTCAAGGGTCATGATTAGCAAACACCGCATATGTGTTCTCATTCCCGCCCTGAATGAAGCACAGATTTTGCCCTTATTGCTGGAGGCTATTCCTGATTATGTCGATCATATTTTGGTGGTTGATAATGGCTCAACCGATGACACCGCACGTCTAGCGAAAAATACTGGGGCGCAGGTGATTTTTGAGCCGGTACGCGGGTATGGCCAAGCTTGTTTGACGGGCCTAAAACACATGCCTGTTTGTGATATTATTGTATTTTTAGATGCAGATTTTTGTGAAGACCCCAGCAAAATCAAACAGCTTTGCTTGCCGATCATCAACAGCCAAGCCGATTTTGTTTTGGGAAGCCGTATGCATAAAAGTGCGTGTAAATACCTGACCCTACCACAGCGCTTTGGAAATCGCTTTGCCTGTGTATTGATGAATTTTTTTTGGGGAACCATGTATACCGATCTGGGGCCGTTTCGAGTGATTACGCCGGATGCACTGGACCGTCTTGACATGCGTGATAGAGATTTTGGCTGGACCGTTGAAATGCAGATTAATGCGGCAAAAGCGGGTCTTCGCATCCAAGAAATTGCCGTTCCGTATCGAGCCAGAATGCATGGCCAATCAAAAATATCAGGCACGATTACCGGTGTCATTCGGGCCGGGAGTAAAATTCTATTTGTGATTGCCCGCGAAATATTGCGTGCTAAACCAACCAAACACGGCTAGCAAACCTTACGCCGTAACCATTTCTTGGGTAACAGACAGGCGGTCTATTTGATGGCAAAATGCCCGGCGGGCCGGGCGCTGGTCGTGTTCAAGGTCTATGCGTGCTTTTCGTAAATCGGCCAGCGTATCTACGTCGTATAAACCGTCGATAATTTTGCTGTTCAAGTTCGCCTCCCGGCAGCTTGCTGCCAGCGCATCGCATAGTCTTTTGGTACTCCACGGCAATGCCTTCATATCCGGCCAGTTTTGCTTTGATGCCATCAAGGTGACACCGCCATCTGCTGATTTGGCCAGAACCGTGTCGTTTTGTCTCAGCAAGTTGCGAGCAGTTTTATACAAATGCGAATGTAACACCGGCGCATCAGAGCCGATATAAACCCTTTGGGTAAACCCGTGGTCGGTTAAGGCGTGATCTATGGCATGAAGCCGCTCGCCTAAATTGCCATTTGATTGGGCAATGACCAAGGTTTGATGGTGAGAAAATTTGGGGATGATGGTTGTTTTTACCCAATTCACATCATCCAAGTTCGCAACCGCAAAAACCAACGGTCCATCCCAACGCGCCATATCTTCGAGCGCACAATCAAGCATGCGTTTGGAAACCCAATATGCTTGTTGCTGTCCGATCGTGATCGCCAAGCGCTGTTTTCCTACGCCGGGTTTTGGCCGTCTAAAAAACAGAACGAGTGCCGGGCTTTTGTTGGTTTGAGGTATCTGCATGTTTGTGATCCAATGTGTAAGAAGGAATAGTATGCGAGATGAAGCGCCCCAAGCCAATCAAGCTTGATGGTAAAATGTTCACAGCTCTGTGAGTTGGTTGTGCTATCTGCACAACTCTTGATCACCGGATTGTTAGCAACAGGTATATAGCAAAAATGATCGAGCTGGGCTAGGTCTTAGCTGTGCTGGCCTTGGGGCAAGCTTGTTTATACAATTTCTGGAAAAATCAATGAAACTTTCAACTTATGCATATGCGATTTGTATGGTGCTGCTGACTTGGAATACAGCATCAGCCCAATCCAAGCCAATTCTTATTGAGTATTGGGCGGCCCACAACCCTGCTTCGGTGACCATTGTCGATCACAGTGCATGGGATGATATTTTACAAAAATATACCCAAACCACGGATGCTGGTTTGAATTTATTTGATTATGCAAACATAGCGACTGATGATAAAATCCAACTCGAAGATTATCTTGATCTACTCTCCAGCGTTACGGTTACGGAACTAAACTTGGATGAGCAACGGGCCTATTGGACCAATGCGTATAATGCGATCACGGTTAATCTGGTTATTGATGCATACCCGGTTTCTTCTATTCGTAAAGTGAATAGCTTTTTCGGCTTTGGTCCGTGGAATGATGAGCTGTTCGAAGTAGAGGGCATGATGCTATCCCTGAACAATATTGAGCATGGTATTTTGCGCCCGATCTGGAACGATCCACGCATCCATTATAGTGTCAATTGCGCCTCTTTTGGTTGCCCAAATCTAGCGAACCGGGCATGGACGGCAGCTAATATGGAAGCGATGTTGGACGAAGGAGCTAGAAATTTTATCAATAGCGAGTACGGCGTTCAAAAAATCAAAGGCAATGGTGTAAAAGTTTCATCCATTTATCGTTGGTTCAAGGTCGACTTTGGCAGTGATGATGCCAGCATCATCGCCCATATTAGACGCTATGCAGACGAGGATTTGCACAAAGAACTTGCCGCCGTAACGCGCATTGATGGTCATGGGTATGACTGGACGTTAAACGAAATTAAAAAGGATTAATCATGGCACCGACACCTAAAAATGATGAAGAAACTCCGGTTGTTGCAGCAAAACCAGTTTGGCAACGATTGTTGCCACTAATGGTGATTGTCATCGTGCTTATCAGCTTTTTTGCGCTGGGTTTGCATAAGTATTTCACACTCGATACTTTAAAAGAACAGCGTGAAACATTGACTGGTTTTGCCCAAGATAATTTGATTTTAGCGGTGCTGATCATGATCGGTATCTATGCGGGCGCCGTGTCCATTTCCTTTCCTGGTGCTTCGTTATTGTCCATTTTTTGTGGCTTTATGTTTGGGCCGCTCATCGGTGGTTCGGTGATTGTGGTTGGCGCTACTATTGGTGCTACGATTATCTTCATTGTTGGACGACAAGCCGCAGGTGATATGTTGGCCAAAAGTGCGGGCGGTTATATGGCAAAGCTTGAGGCTGGGTTCTCGAAAAATGCCTTTACCTATTTGTTGATCCTGCGGTTAATCCCTGCGGTTCCGTTTTGGGTTCTCAACCTTGCCGCCGCAGCATTTCGGGTTCCGCTACGAACCTATGTATTGGCAACTTTTATTGGTATTATTCCCGGATGTTTTGTCTATGCAGGAGTTGGCGACGGAATTGGCGCGGCATTTGATAGTGGTAGTGATATCAATCTGGGTATTATTTTTGAGCCGCGAATTCTTCTACCCTTAATTGGTTTGGCCGTATTGGCAACGTTGCCATTGGTCTATCAAAAAATAAAAGGCGGCAACGCCTCAAACAGCAAAGAAGCTTCTTGATGGTTACGAAAAACATTACCAAAACTGATTTGTGCGTGATCGGCGCTGGCTCCGGCGGATTGTCGGTTGCTGCCGGTGCTGTGCAAATGGGTGCACGGGTCGTATTGATCGAAAAACATAAAATGGGCGGTGATTGTCTGAACACGGGCTGTGTCCCCTCCAAAGCATTGCTAGCGGCGGCAAAACATGCGGATATTTTACGCCATGGTGCGCCCTATGGCGTAAAGCCGGTCGAGCCTGAGATTGATTTTGCCGCAGCCAACGCCCATGTCCATCGCGTGATCAAAGGGATCGAACCTCATGACAGTGTTGAGCGTTTTACGGAACTTGGCGTTGATGTTATTGAGGCCGCTGCCAAGTTTACTGGCCCGGCAGAGGTGAGCGCCGGTGGCCGTATTATTCATGCTAAAAAGTTTATTATTGCGACGGGTTCCACCGCCCGCATCGTCCCCATACCGGGTATTGAGGAAACTGAGTACCTGACCAATGAAAATATTTTTGATTTACGTGAGTGCCCGGCGCATTTAATAATTGTTGGCGGCGGTCCCATTGGGATCGAAATGGCCCAAGCCCACAAACGATTGGGGGCACAGGTTACGGTGCTTGAAAAATTTACCGCTTTGCCAAAAGATGACCCGGAGCTTACCCGTATTGCGCTGGCCAGTTTGCGCGAAGAAGGGATCAATATTTTAGAAGGCGTTGATATTCAATCCGTTAGCGGTACAACCGGCGATATCACGATAACACTAGCCGATGGCAAAACCATCACCGGCTCGCACCTGTTGCTGGCGACGGGACGTAGCCCTAATATCACAGGTCTTGGTCTTGAGGCAGCTGGGGTGCACAGCAACCAACATGGTATTCAAGTTGATGCGCGCTTGCGGACATCAAACAAACGTATTTTTGCAATCGGTGATGTCAAAGGCGGCATGATGTTCACCCATGCTGCGGGCTATGATGCGGGTATTATTATCCGCAATATCTTGTTCAAAATGCCAGCTAAGGCAGACTATTCTTGCATGCCATATGTGACATATAGCGAACCAGAATTAGCCCAAGTTGGCTATACAGAAGCCGCCGCAAAAGAAAAATTTGGCGAAACAGTAAAAGCGATCACTTGGCAATATGCGGAAAATGACCGGGCGCGTACCGAGCTATTGACCAACGGTATGATCAAGGTTGTGATTGATAGAAAAGGTAAAATTTTGGGAGCTGGCATTGTTGGCACCAGCGCTGGCGAGTTGATCCAAACTTGGCAATTGGCGCTATCTAAGGGCATGAAAATAGGCGACATGGCCGCCATGATTGCACCGTATCCAACCCTTGCTGAAATTAGCAAACGCGTGGCAGGTAGCCATTTCACGCCAGCTTTATTTAGTGATCGCACCCGTAAAATAGTCAAGTTTTTGCTAAAATTCTAAAATAAACGCTCAAACATCACCGAGTAATCGCGCCATAAGGTCCACCCGAAACGCCTGATGGTCCACGGTGTGCAAATAGGTTGTCATCGCACCTTTTAGTGTGGGATCAACCAGCAATAGCGGACCTGCTTCGTTGTGCACTACCCCACAGGGCCAATGGTGAACCGCAAACAGCTCTGGTCGTAGCAACCAACCAACGGCCAAGGTATCAAACGGGATAAAGCCCGGTGCATTAAAACGGGATTGCCAATTTGCCTGCCAACTTCTACTGGTCGCCGCCAGCCATTGCACACATGCATCATCGTTTGCGGTTAATTGATCAAGGTCTGAAGGCGTGATCCACATGTTCGACGAAACTTCCCAACCGGCAAGTGTCATCGGTATGTTAAGTGCCAATACGTTTTTGACCGCATCCACATCCAGTTCGAAATTCATATCTCGAAACGGTTGTTGCTGGGTTTTGGTCACGTAAAATTCAACGCCTTTGCGCCGACCGCCAACAAAAATAATTTCACGAACATTGCCAAGGGCTAGACCCGGTTGAGCAAGGGCGGTGGCAATTGTCGTCAATGGACCAAGCGCAAAATACTGAGCGGCGCGTCGTCAATGGCCGTGCATAAAGCCTTGGTGGCTGCGTTGATCTGATGGTCCGCGGCATTTTTACAACCACGGTACACGGGGATGTCCAAACGACC
>JAESUG010000132.1 GCA_016763185.1 Robiginitomaculum sp.
CCGTGTTCTTGCCGAGCTTGGCAAGATTGGCTCAAACGTCAATCAAATCGCCCGTTCGCTTAATGCGAAATCAGGTGTTCATGGCGAACACCTAGAGGATGCTTTGACTTCCATTTCTGCCATGCGCACAGCGTGCATGGAGGCACTGGGGCGCAAGCCATGATCCTGAAAGGCAATGCCCGCAAGAATGGCAACGAGCTTGCCAGCCACCTCCTAAACGCCTCTATGAATGAGCGTGTAGAAGTGGCAGAAATGCGGGGCTTTGCTGGTCAGGATTTGCATGAGAACTTTGCCGAGATTGAAGCCATCTCGACAGGCACAAAGGCCGACAAATATTTATATTCGCTCTCGATCAATCCGAATGATCCCCTCACCCGTGAGCAATACCAAACGGCCATTGACCACATAGAAAAAAAACTTGGCCTTACCGACCAAGCACGGGCGATAGTTTTTCATGTCAAAGACGGGCGAGAACATGCCCATGTTGTTTGGTCAAAGATCAACACAGAAAAAATGCAAGCCGTGCATATGGCTTTTGATCGCCAGACTTTGCGAGAGGCCTCGCAGGAGCTTGCCAAGGAATTTGGTCATTCATTGCCTGAAGGTTTGAAGGCAGATCGGGGCAATGATCGATATTCGTTTCAGTTTGATTTGAATAATTTTGCAGAAACCTCGCAGGAAAAAAGATCGGGGATATCGATAGAGGATCGAAGATCCAAAATTGCCGAGGCTTATCAGCAGTCAGATAGCCAGACCGCTTTCGCTCATGCGCTTGAAGATCGGGGCTATTATCTCGCCAAGGGAGATCGGCGGGGTTTTGTAGTGGTTGATATGGCGGGAGAGGTTCACAGCCTCACCAGACAGATCAAAGAAGCCTCGGCCAAGGAGATTAAGGCCAAACTTAATCTTGGCGATCCTGATGGCCTTATGAGCGTTCAGGAAGCAAAACAGATCATCGTTGATCGATCCCGTGCGCAGGCCGAGCAGAGAAACCCACAGGAGCAAAAACAACAGGCATATAAAGATCAGGCCAATCGTTCAGCCCTTAAAGCCTTGCAAGGCGAATACAGAGCCACGCTAGAGGCTTTGAAGGTCGAACAGGTTAAAAGGGTGGATGAAACCACGAAAGCGATCAAGGAGGCTTATAAGGCCGATTGGCGGGCAGTATTCAAACGCCAGCAAGCAGAGAAGAAAGACCTTGCACGGCTTGCTAGCCCTTTAGTGAGGCTCGGCCATGTTCTCACCAATAAGGATTGGCAAAAAAAGATTGAGATCGATTTTAGGGCTTCGGTGAACCCTGCCCTGCAAGCGATCCTTAAAGGCAAACCCAATATGACGAAGCTGGAGCGTGTCCATAATTTAGAACGCCGTAAGCTGGGGCAATATCAGAAGCAGGATACAGGCGCAGAGATCAGGAAAATAAAGGCCGAGATTGCGCAAAAACGTAAAGAAACCACCAAAACCTACAGAGCCGTAACGGCAACATTCAAAGCGTCCCTGGCTCGATCTGGTCAGAGCCAGGCTAAGCTAGAACCAGGGGCAGAGAAAACGCCGGCGCAACCTCGCAAGGCATTTTCTGATCGTGTGAAGAAAGCCACCAGTAAGGAAGCCATGAACAGGGCATCAAAAGAGGCCAGAAAACAGGCTCAAAAAGAACGGGAGCGAGGGCAGGACAATTCGGGCAGAGCGAAATTTTAGTAGATTTTACTCGTATGTTTCAGTAAACGCATAACAAAGCGTTTTAATGCTTTCAGCGTTATATATTGTAACGCTGAACATTAAGGAGCATATTGAAATGGATAAAGAAACTTCTACAAGCAGTCCCTCTACAAACATTGCAGAAATTCGGCCATGGGTGAGGTTTTGGGCTAGAAGCTTGGATGTTTATATTTTTGCTTTAATCTTTGGTCTCGTTTTTGGTCTTTTTTTTAATCTAGAGAATGTGCCAGACATATTGTTTGGTATGATTGCTCTTGTGGTTTGGGTTTTCATAGAAGCTGTATTGTTAAGTAGTTGGGGCACAACCCCCGGAAAGTGGCTTTTGAAGGTGCGTGTGCAAGACCATGGTGCCAAATTAGAATTTTCAAAGGCGCTCAACCGCAGTTTTTACGTATGGTTTAGAGGCTTGGGATTTGGAATCCCAATTATCACACTTTTTACTCAATCCACCTCGTATGATCGTTTAAAAAAGCAAGGTATTACCCCTTGGGATGAAAAAGGAGGCCTTAAAGTATCTCATAAAAAAATTGGATTTGTACGAATAACTTTCGCTGTTTTAATCGTCCTTATGTTTTTTAGTTTAATAGCGTTAGGGTCATTACTCACAACATGAACAATTTACGATGCTGGGTTTATCGCTGCCATTCTCTTTTTTTTAATCGCCCTCTTTCTACATAATGCGGGCGATTTACCAAATTTAAAATAAGGCAAGTTGAGGCAGTTGAGAACAGTCCATAAGGATCATCAACACCATCACCCCCCCTTTTTGCTGAGTGGTGTAGGTTATTGCATAAATCAATTATGCTTTGATCTTCAAAACTTGCCTTATGATCATGAGCAAATTCATTGCGAATTTTGCGCATGGTATTGGCGTCAGAACGCTCTTCATCTGTAATTAAACCGAGGCAGAAAGCCATCTTTATACGAGCAGAAAATGTACCAATCGGTGCATTGAAGCCATTTAACAAAGCATCTTTGTCAGAGCTTTTGATAAGGAACGCCCCTATTGTGGATTTCAATTGTTGGTCTAAATACGAACACCCCACAAGAACAGTGCCACGAGGACTTTCTGTGTTCTGTATATCAAGGAATGGTAGAAACTCCTTTAGATTTGGGTATTCTTTCAAAACCTCTTCTTTATCCGATTTTATCCATGGCATTGTGACTTCCTTTTTTACCGCAAACTTTCTTTTTTCTTACAAAACCCCACAAACGCCCCACCGATATTATCAGGCGGGCTTTCTTGGGTTTTGGCAAAGTCCTGCCATTCACGCTCAAGGGCGTAATAATCCCACCCTTTCTCAATCGCAATTTCACGAGCTTTGTCTTCTGCCCATTCGGGAATTGCCAAATCTGATTTATCAGCTTTTGGCTTTCGGCGTGGCCTTACAATGACCAGATCACCCTCTGTAATCTCAAGCCTATAGTCAGGCGTGTTATCTTCCTCGATGATCTGTTTTACATTGAAACGAAAACGCTTAACTGGGGCATTGCTCCCTGTCTTGTTTTTGAGGTTTTTAAGGCCAATCTGCCACTTATTTTGTTTGCCACAATGCTTGCGGGCAATCTCGTATATACGGCGTTCCAGTGGTCTACGGAGGCGAAAATATTTGCCCGATATGCTGACGACCTCGGAGGCCTCAATTGCTTTCATAAACCAATCAGATAGTACGACCTCACAATAATCCAGTCGCCAGCTCCCATCATCCTTGCGAACGAACCCACCCGCATCGATGAGAGAAAATATTCGTGTTTCGATCTTGTCGCCTGTTCTTATATCGGTAACAAATTGTGTCCCCTGCAACCGCCTGAAAGCCATTTCAAGGCGTTTGTAATGGTTGCCACCAATCGGCCTATTGGTGGCTATGGAAAGCTCTCTTGCGGAAAAGCGCAGACGTTTGCCGATTTTCTCCCCATTGTTCTTTTTGTGCATCAATTGGCTGATGCAAAATATCAAAATATCTTTATCGAAGATGGTCGGCAGACCAAGCCCCGAGGGGGTAATTTCAAGCCTGTTGTTTTTGCTCTCATAGACCAGATGGCGAGTGTCTGGTTTGGTGGCCAATGAAAAGATTGGATGCTCCATAGAGGCCGTATCATCCTTTGGAACGACATCAGAAATATCGAGGATGAAAAAATCTTTTTGTGGGTGCCTTACGGGTAACAGTGCCATCGAATCAACCTAGCACATCTTTGACCTATCAGGAACCAATTTGTTTGACCTATCAGGAACCTAAAAACCCACACTTTTTGATGCCAATTTTGAGAATTTCAGTTTGACCCTTTCGGAACCAGAGTTTGACCCTTTCGGAACTGTCCACAGGGTTTAGCCCTTACAGCCTATGGCTTCTCTCAATCCGTAACACTACTCCGTAGGTAACACTATTAACACTAGGCGTTTTTCGATCAAACTCTGTAGATAACAAGAAATATGGAAATCGGGACAAGCCCGATTACATCAAAGGAAAATTGCCCTGCCAAGCGGGGCAATTTACTTTTCCTGACCCAACAAACCAAAAAGATGACACGCCAACCGAACAGGTCAAACGCAAGCGTTTCTCCGCTTCGCTTCGATCCCTTCGGGATGACAGGTTCGGCCTTACGTGTCCAAAGGTTGGTATGTCGGCTCCGAGGAATGTCAGTTTTTATGTCTTCCAAGGAATGATGAAAGAAGAAAAAAGAGGCTTTGCAAAAGGGATGTGCGTATGATATAGTATGTTAAACGTAATACTTTATTGAAAGGTGAAAGTTATGCCTGTTACCAGAAAAACTATTGCGATCACCGATCAGCAAGAGGCGTGGATTAAGGCACGTATCGCCACAGGTCGTTTTACAAGCGATAGCGAATATGTCCGTCATTTGATCCGCAAGGATCAAGAGAATGAGTTTGAATTTGCCCAGTTGCAAAACCTCATCACCGAGGGCATTGCAAGCGGGCATAGTGCCCGCTCGCTTGAACAAATCAGGGATGAAACCAAACAGATATTAAAAGCCGATGGCAAAATATAATCTCACCAAAAAAGCCGATAACGACATATCGGAAATGTACACTTACACAGCTACCGCCTTTGGTGAGGCTCAGGCTGATAAATATTACAATGGCCTTATCAGCCAGATTGAATTTGTAGCCTCAAGCCCTGAAACATATCGCAAGCTGGAGCGTTTCAGCCCTGCCGTTCGTATCTGCCCCTACCAGTCCCATATCATCATCTACAGGGTGCAGGACAATGACGTCGTGGAAATAGTACGTGTCCACCCTGCCCGCACAAACTGGCTGGCGTTTTACGAATAAGAGCAATAAAGGAATCAATTTGAGCGCTAGCGATGCTAAATATATAATTGTTATTAAGTCCATGTGTGTGTCTCCTTTTGAAACTCAGGCGAAATTGCCCTCACACAGATATTTATAAAATTTTGAATCTCTGGATTTTGGCTTACCCGCTTTTGTGAATAAGCGGAGCAACCCGCCAACGGATAAAGGGTTGTGAAGCCAGACCGCAAGGTCGGGTTAGTTATTCATAAAAAAAATCAATTTTCTGCCCCGTAGAGCCACTTTCTTTCTTCCAGTACATAAAGGCACCCAAAAAAAGGGAAAAAGGCCTTACGGAGCTAATATGGGCTTTTTTACCCGTGTTTGGGTGGGCATCGCCCCCCTACTCTTTCTTGAACCAGCCAAACAATCCACCGCCAGCTTTTCTTTGATCGGTCAAAGCAAGAATTTGAGCCTGTTTTTTCCAATCTTCCTTGTCGGTTTTGAGCATATCAACTTGCTCTTGTAAGGCTTTGTTTTCAGCTCGTAATTCTGCCAATTCAACGGCGTTTTTCAGGTGTTCGCTAGGGGTTTCCAATCGTTCGGCTTCAACCGTTTTTTGGGGTTTCGGGTAAACCCTAAATAATTCAGCCTTGTTGATCTTATAGCCCGCACTGGTTTTACCTTCATACGAAAGCTTGCCTGTTTTTAAGGCTTTTGAGATGGTTGATTTAGATTTACCGACCGCTTTGGCGGCTTCGCCGAGGGTGTACGACATGGGGTTTCCAATCGTTCGTTTTAGTGTTCGAGTGAACTGTTCACCACGAACACCTTCTCACATTCGCACAATTAGTCCAAGGGCAAAATTTATTCCCAATCCCAATCAGGTTTGCCCCATGCTTTTATTTTTTCGTCCATGTTCTGAATAGCTTTTTCTCTCTCATCTTCGGGAATATCATCAATGTTAGAATAGCCTGCTTTAGCGTTTTCAATCATTTCATCACGCCACGGCTCTAGGGCTTCCCGTGCATGATTGAACAGCATGTTCAGGCGGTTTGTAGCCATGAAAACAGAATCCCGCCCCGAATGTGTTCGTATGAATAATATGCGCCGTCCGCTTCTGTGATCGACAGAAGCTACATCCCAAAAAGGGCGGTCTTTATCCTTCATATTAAAAGGTGCGTGGGCGTGATTGATGGTAACTACTTCGTAGCCTGTCCATTGATGGCCGTTGACGGTTTCTACAGGAGATACAGCCCATAGCCTTGCGGTCTGGTGGCCACCTTCATCGTGTTTGATAGTAACTAAGCCATCAAGCAGGTTAAGGGTGATTGCTGTATCTTTTAGCTCCGCTTCAAACTCTTGCTGTTTTCCAATGTATGTTATGCGATCCATCACATAAATAACATCCATTTTAATGCTGTAAGGGCGTTCTTCAGTGAACGCCTCATAAATGCATTTGATACTATTAAAGCCGTATCGATCATTTCCAATGTAGCGTTTTTTCTTAGGTGTTTTTTCAGCTTTTTTTCCAAACATTTTAAATTCTCTCAACTTGGTTATGGGTTAGGCGGTTTAAATATGCGGGGGGCTTGCCCGCAAAAAGCACGATCTGTTTTCCTGTGTCTCTAGCGCAGTATTGGGCAATTTCAAAAGGGGCGAGCAGGGGAACGCTTCGCATTGTTTCCCGTTTGCCAGTAGCACCACCAGACCATTGAGAAGCGGTTGCGCCTGTGGCTTGGGTTTCCTTGATTTGCAGATTGCCGAGTGTTCGAGAGAGGTATTCAAGCGTGGTTGCATCGGTATTGCCGAAGGCTTGGATAATGCCAGCATTGCCAATGAATGTTTCCCAACTATCCCGATAGAGGGCTTTGATCTGGGAAAGGTCTTGCAGGACTGTCCACAATTTTACGCCATAGCCCGCCATTAAACCCGCTGCCGCTTCGATCTGGCGCATATAGCCAAGCTGGGGAAATTCCTCAAGCACGAACAGGACAGGGGAGGGCAGAGCCATAGGCTCACGCTCAAGAGCCGATAGAGCGAGGGTCAGGATCATCCGAAACCATCTGTAATGTGTTGCCATGCGGGACGCAGGCAACACCATATAAATTGTTGTTGGCCTTTGCTTCAATGTTCGCAGTGAGGGCAGGGGGCGCAAATCGGAATCCGATAAATGCGCTTGCATAGGAGTGGAATCCAAAAACGACGTTTGCTCGACCGCCGTTGATATGATCGAACCTCGTTCGCCTTTGGGCTTTCCGAACATTGTTCCGCCCACGCCAGACAGTACGCCCCCGTAAGCCTCGTCCTCGGCCATCATCAATTTGAAATAGGTTGAGAGCCAAATTTTATCCCCGTCAGGCGTATCTTTATCATCGCCAAGGGGAGCGGTTATCATTTCTCGAAGATCGACCAGAGAGCCATTCTCGCCCCCTTTGAGCAGGACATAAAGCATCAAGCCCCGAACGAGGTTTTTTGCCGATAATGTCCAGTGTTGATCCCCGCCCTTATCGGGGACAATCAGGGCGTCAGCGAGCAGGGCGCAATCATCAATTACGCTGTCAGGATCAGCCGAGCGTAATTCGTCCAGTGGGTTGAAGCTTGCCCGAAACTTTGAAGCTTCACCTTTGACCTCACCGAACGGATCAAGGATGTAAACATCTTGCCCCATGTCGGCACGGGCGAGGGCAGTTGCTTCGGCCAGCTCACCTTTTGGATCGATGCACAAAACCGAGGACGGCCACAAAAGCAAATTCGGCTTTAGGCAAGTGGAAGATTTGCCCGCTCTCGATCCCGCCACAGTGAATAAATGGCGATCATCATTGGAGCCGATCCATTCGCCTTGGTGTTCGCCTAGTAGTATTTGCCCCGTTTCATAGGCGTTCGCTTTCAACTCTTTATCATTCATCCAACGAGCCGTTGGCGCAGTGTCATGCTGACTTTTTGCTGTTCCTCTAGGGGGTTTCCAATCGTTCACTTTAGGGGTTTCCTCAACTGTTCACCCGAACACTTTGACATAATGTTTGGAGATTTACACTTAAATAAAAATTGTGCTATAATGCCTCTTGGCAAGATGTTAGCGGTAAACCGCTATCCCTTGGCAAGTGGGGCTTTGCCCCCGTTGCATCCCCCAAAAGGAAGGAGAAAACATGGCATCAGGATCGGAAACACGGAAACGATCTCACATGGTAAGTGTTCGCCTGTCAGATTCCGAGTTTGCCACATTGTCCCGCCATGCCGACGCTTGCGAAATTACGCCCGCCTCATACATGCGTATGCAGACCCTCGACATTCCCCCGCCCCGTGCGTCTCGCAAGCCTTCGATCAATCGTGAATTGACCGCCCGTGTTCTTGCCGAGCTTGGCAAGATTGGCTCAAACGTCAATCAAATCGCCCGTTCGCTTAATGCGAAATCAGGTGTTCATGGCGAACACCTAGAGGATGCTTTGACTTCCATTTCTGCCATGCGCAC
>JAESUG010000133.1 GCA_016763185.1 Robiginitomaculum sp.
CACCGCCGGGATAATCAAGGGCGAGATAGCGGCCATCATAAGTGATCTGGTGCTGGGTGCGCTGTACTGCCGCCGCTGCAATTTGTTCTGCAAGGGTATCTGCCTGTGCCGCAACTGGTAACAGCAATCCAAGGCCAACAAACACAAGTATTTGTTTTACAGTGCGCGATAACCAGTTGAAACTTCTAGCATCAAACATCAAAATTCATCTCTTTGGGTTGCTGAATGGCAGCCATAGTTCATCATCGAAATAGGTATGAAAAATGTGCAAATAATGGCCAATTTTAGGCGTTTTAGGTACGAATAAAGAATGCCAGACGAATGAACCAGTGTAGCACAAGTTATAGCTTGCCTCTCTCTCTTAGGTGGTAAAGTGATTTTTAATCAAGTTTTAGGAGATATTTGATGACATTCAAGCATATTGTTTTTGCCATAGCATTTGGTGGGCTTTTAACTATTTCAGGGTGTGCGACTCGAGGGTAACCTACACTAAAAGCAGGATGTAATATATCAGGGAGTAATCAAGGAATTGATAGTTATAGGTGTGATGTAAGGGTAGGTGTTCCTTTTGAAACTCCTGAACAAGGAGGGGTTGTTGGTGCAGCCATTTTTACTGGAAATGCCAAAATTGGTTTGCAAGGAACAACAGTTACTGTTCTGAATTTTGGATTACTTTCTGTGTCCTTGATTGATGAAAATGAAAATGTTTTTGCACAATCCTCGTTTCCGTGGCAAAAAGTTGGAAATATGATTGAGCCAGCCAATCACGCAGCGATAGCCAGTTGGGTTGCCTCAACATCTACTGATATAACAAGGGTGGAAATTAGCCTAATGGAGATAAGTGTGGACACACAACCGGGTGTTAATGCATTTATGACGAGCTTATATGTAAACAACAATGTTGTTGGTGTTGCCGCAGATGTGTGGACGGTTGGCGCAGATTGTGGTTCCAGCCAATTCGGAAGCACAAACCAATGTCTTTAAGTGCCAATGTCTTTAAGTGATTGTGGATGAAACGGCTTTGTATAGCATTGGCATTTTTGACAATTCTCATTGCAGGGAATGTCAGTGCTCGCCAATCTGAACTGGACAAAATTGAATTGCTTAGGAAGCAATCAGACGTTCCGACAATACATGCGGTCCAGTTTATTCAAAGTTTTGGCCGAAAAACCATTATTTCCTATAGTATTCTTGATGGGAAAAATGAATTGCTCGTACCGCTTGCTTTTGCGAAACAAATGCAAACTGGAAACACAAGAATCAATTTATTTACCAGTGACCAAGTTGATCAGCAGATAGCTGGTGAAAATTTTTTTGAAACTTTGACTTCAACGTTACAGCAATCCTTGCAGCAAACATGGCCAGAATTTGCGGAATATACATTGAGTATTGAGCTGCATATTGTTCCGGAAGGCGTAAAAATAAAAGATGAATACCGATCTGCAGTAAAAAATAATAAATTGCATGTACGGTATTATTTCAGAGAAAGAGATTTTACTGACCAACGATACCAAATGGGCATCGCTAGGACCTTGTCACATGAATTATATCACTTGTTTTATGCTTTATTTGCCCCGCATCCCCCGAAGACCAGATTGAAGCGCTCGCTTGCCAAACAAAAATATCATATTTTGAATGAGTCTGCTGCATCTATTTATGACGCTTGTTTCTCATTAGAGCTCGTCCAAAAAGCAACTATACGAAACGATGCTTTGACTCATGTAAATGGTCGCCAAGGAACAATGGATGATGCCGAGTTAAATCGGTTGCTGACTACCAAAAAAAATATTCCAGAAAATTTTCAATCAGCAATTGGTGTGGCGCTATTCCATACTGTTTGGGTTTCCGTGAATGGTCAAAACTGGGATATGCTAGCTGAGACGGACGCTGGGCAATATTTTCGAGAACTTTGCAATCAACCGGGATTTGGGACCCTTACCAATATTGAAGCCGCTATAGAGGTAATTGCATCTGATGGAGTTGATGCCATGCAATTGGAAAATAGACCGCAAGAGTAACGACGCAGCGGGAGGAAATGATGGGGTCACGCGAAAAATACCAAGACGAACTAATCGCCGGAGCTGACGTGGAATGTGGCCGAGTTTCCGATAGCGGTGGCGGTGCCGATGACGCTGCTGCCGCTGCCGGTTTGGATATTGGTGCTGGCGCTCACTGAGGCGTAATTTTGCTGGTTGTTGGTGGCGGTAAGTGCCCCGCCGCAGGTCGAGCACAAAAAGCCAGAAACCGCGTTACCAAAGGCCGCCGAGCTTGCTATTTGAGTAGCTTCATAATCGCCGACACCACCGGCATGACCGCCGGTGAAATTGGTGATCGCTTCGACCCCATAGCCAGAATTGATTTGTTCGTTCAACAATAAAACATCTGAACCAACATTGGAGGTTAAATTGGAATTTCCAACCGCATAGGACGAGGCCGTGTTGTAGCCGTTCCAGGTGCCGACATGGACATCGGCTCTAGCGGACACATAGGCTGTGTTTTCCTGCCAGACATCAGAGCGCAAAAAGCCATATGAGTTTTCTACGACCGCATTATTGCCGGTGGCTGTAACCGCCACCAATGCATGTTCCACATAGGGGCTGGTAATACTACCAGTCGCCTCGACACTCGGGCCGAAGCTGCGTTGTTCAATTTCGGCATAGGTGGTGGTTTGCTCGCCACCAGCCGAGGCCGTATTCGCGATGGCGCTCGAAACCACGCTGGCCGAGCCATATAACGCGCCACCACCATCAATATAGGCCGCGGACGTGATTTTGGCTTTGTTGGTTTGATCAATCACCGTGTCCAATGAAGAGCCGTACCAAGTCTGGGTGCCAATGGCATTGCCGACAGATAATGCGGCCGTACTGATATAACTTGCCTCATCATAAACATTGATATTGGAAATCGCGCTTAATGTGTTCCCAGCTTCGACGGTTTGGGTCGATTGCGAGGTAATATCACCGCAACAGGTCGTAATGGTCGCGCTATTGCCGATCAATGTGGCATTGGAGGTCACCCAACCTGAGGCGCTGTCGACATTGATAATGCTTTGCGCATGTCCTGACGTATCCAATGTTTGGGAATTGATAACATTGAGATTGCCAGTTTCTACGTGGACCGACAGTGTATTGCCCAAGGCAATCACTTGACCAGCCGCATCATAGACATGGCCGACTGTCACATTCAGGTCGGCTAAAAACAACTGGCCGTTTAAAACCTGCTGATTGTCAATCTCAGTCGTATGACCCGCGAAGGAAATTGCGGATATTTGTATCGCGGTCGCTGTGCCAGCGCGAAGGTTCTTGGCGAGTATAGCCATTATTGGCCTCCAAAGTGTTATGAGCATTGATGAAATTGCCAGTAGTACCCGTGGTCGAAAGCGGATCGTCATACGAACAGACCTCCGGCCCTGTAACCCCGTACAAATTGGCTGTCATTTCCAGGACAGCGCGTTCAATAGCCGAGCGCACCGCCAGTTGAATAGGCTCCAACGACTTACCGCCAGCGCTGACATCAATGATATTTTGATAGTTAAAGAACGCAAAAATACCGGCCCCAACCTCATAACCAACAATTTGCTTTTGATACGAAATTACATCGACCACTTCGAGTGAGCGGGTATCAACCAGTCGTAGATCAAGGCCAATATTCATCACATAGGTGCTGGCGCGGATAAAGCCTTTGGGCTTATCCACAGCAACACCACCACCAAAGGCATCAATACCAGAGGATGCGATATTAAAGTTCAGCTCGGTGATCCCGCCGACCAAGTAGAAGTCGGAACCCGGTATCGAGCCAGCTTTGATCTTGCGATAGCTATCGCCGCCATCGCTGATCAGTTTGTTATTGGCGTATTTTAGCTCTAATTCGGAAACGGAGGTGTCATAGCGCTCAACCAATCTAGCGCCGGCTTTGGCAAATGCCGAGATCGCCATTAGAGACGCGCCTTGGGTAATTTTGGTGCCACCTTCTATTTCTGTCTTGCCAGTATAATCAATAATCCGACCGACCGCAATTCTAGGCGCCTGGATATCCGAGGCCCGCGAGAAACTACCTAAACAGGTCAATGCCGCCGAATACGGCGTCGGATTGGCCGTTACCGGTGCGCCGCCAGCTGGTTGCGCGTACAGGCCATTTCGTCCCGCCGTCGGTGATGCACAGGCGCTAAGCGCCAACGCACCGACCACAAGCAGGGCCGGAATACGGGTTTGTGCATAGAGTGCAGCTTTTCTAATCATTGAGATTAATCCTCCCGTTAAGCTCACCAAGAGTTCCGCCAAGCGTAGAAGTGTCATTGGCAGTCGGTGGTGAATTGGCAGTTGATGGTGAATAGTATGGATCATTGGGGGTGTTCAAATTGACAGTTTGGTTGCCGTTATTGATCTGGGTACTATCAATGATCACCGTGTTCCAACTGCCTGTGGTTATGACGTTTAGCTGGTTGCCAATGGCCGAGCCGGAATACCCTTGTGAGCCAAAGAAGTCACTGCCGATACCGCCTGACAAACTCGAATCATTGCCGAGCACGATGCGTCCGTTGACAATCAAACGATTGCCATCACTTCCGCGCGTCGATGGATTAAATCGGGTGTTCTCGTCACGATAACTGCGCCCATAAGGAATGTTTAGTTCACTGGAATGGGTAACGGTCTGCGCCGTGCCAGTCGCGACAAAGCCAAAGCTGAACCCAATTGCGCTAACCAAGCACAATGCGGTGTTGGTTAGGGGGTTTGAGTGTTTATGTTTTGGTGGTTTTTGCATCTTCCCATCCTTAAGAGTTCCAAGTGTCGCTAAGATGCATGCAATCAATGTGCCAATATTAACCATGAAAAGATGGTATAAAATATAAGTTCTTTTCATTGTTGGAGATGGGGCGTAGGCATGATTTTCTGCCTGTCGGCAAAATCGACCGGTCTATTCAAGTTGGCGCAATTAACTTTGGTTTTTGCTGGATATATTTTGGACGGCGGATTGGCGCATCTGTTGGCGCGCGACTAGATAAAATCCAACGGCAACCAGGGAAAATAAAGCCATGATCAACGCCCGAACCCACAGAAATTCAACGGCTTGGGCGCTTAGCAACACACTTGCTCCCCAAATGGCGAGACCTAAAATGCCGGTGCGCTGATTGTTGGCCAAAAACCCCCTCGTCGCCAGCCAAATTCCGGCAATGGACAGTACCCCGGCAGCAAGGCTTTGCCACCATAGTGGTAAGTTCAAAACGGGCGCAATAAACACGCCAAAACCCAATACAGCCAACAAAGCCGCAATGCCTATTTTATCAAGCCGAGGAATGGGCAAAAATATCAAACTTGCTAGGCCCAAGCTTAACAGCAAACCACTGAGCGCAATCCACAGATAAAGTGCTGATTGCCCTGTGGCTATCGGGGCCAATGCGGCATAGGGAGAAACCGCAAAGCCGGCGATCATTGCACTGGCACCAACAATAGTTACGCTGGTCCAATTCATCAGCTGCCTGTGTCTGGTGGGTTTGGTCTCAAGTTTGGCCCCAGGTTGAGTAGCATGGATGATCAAGGCGCTCACCAATAAAAACATTGAGCCCATAAATGCGATTTGCATCGAGCCTGCGGCATGGAGCGCAATCGCAGCTTGCATCGTAAAGCCGCTCCATAAGGCGAGGGTGAGTGCCAA
This sequence comes from Robiginitomaculum sp., assembly GCA_016763185.1. Taxonomy (GTDB): domain Bacteria; phylum Pseudomonadota; class Alphaproteobacteria; order Caulobacterales; family Maricaulaceae; genus Robiginitomaculum_B. The sequence goes on from JAESUG010000133.1 coordinate 5,653, forward strand.
AATAACCGCAGCAAGAGTGTTCGCTTGGCGATAAGCCAATGCGGCGCCGATCGAAAATATCACTAAAAAGGGCCATAAAAAATCTACGGGCGCTGTCGACGAATACGCGCTCCACACCCAAACCAATGAAAACCCAGAGGTCAACCACAGACAAGTCTTTGAACGAAGTGCGAACGAAAACATCAATGCAATGCCAGCGCCAATACCCCATAAATGTGCCTTTGCCAAAACCCCAGTTTCCGGCATGATATAAACGGCCATGGCCATGCCCGTTGCGACAAAACTAGCCCACAGCCAATCCGCCATTTCAACATGTCGTTTCCAAATAAGTCCAAGGGCGGCGATCAATGGTAATATGGGAGCTAAAACCAGCAAGCCAAGTCCAATATGGGTGTCGGTGCCCAAGGTGGTCGCGGCAATCAGCAACGCAAACGAGAATAAAAAGGCTGCTGCGGCTAGTACCGGTGCCGCAAATCCACCGTTTTTATGACTGGGCATGGGTTGATCTAATGCCATAAAGTTGAAACCTAATACGCAAAATAGACCTTTTCATGCCCCATTTCGCACATAAATACAAATCGCCTTACCCTTTGGCGCGGTGTTGCCTCGCATGAACAGTTTGAAAAGCGTTGCGTTTTATGGCATACTGCTAATATTACGATGTCGTGTGATCAATGATTAGGGGAGATGAAGATGAATGCAGCAAGTATTATTCAAGGCAAAGGTGACGATGTTTTTGGCGTGACTTCTACCGCTAGCCTACAAGAAGCCGCGCAAATGCTGGATGAAAAGCGTATTGGCGCAGTGGTCGTGCGCGACGCAGATGGTCAAGTATGCGGCGTGCTATCCGAGCGCGATATTATCCGCCAAGTTGCCCGCAAAGGTGCGGCTGCTTTAACGGGTCAGGTTAGTGATTGCATGAGCCGCAAAGTCATCACCGCTGCCCCCAACGCGACATTGGACGAATTGCTAAACATTATGACCGACCGGCGTATCCGGCATTTGCCCGTAGTTGAAAACGACACTCTAAAAGGTATGATCTCTATCGGTGACGTCGTAAAACACAAAATCAACGAAGCCGAAGCCGAGGCCAAAGCTATGCACAATTACATCGCAGCGGGGTAGGCGTCGTTGCCCTGCTTAGAGCTGGATCACCCGGACAAGCCGTGTGATGACAGGTTGGGGGGTAATCTGATCGCATCGGTTGTAATGTCTATGTTTTCTTTTTGTCATCACACGGCTTGTCCGGGTGATCCAGTCTTTGAAAACTACAAATGACTGAACGCCTGTACTTCGTCTACCTTCTGGCCAGCCAACGAAACGGCACTTTGTACACGGGTGTAACCAATGACTTGATCAGGCGTACCTACGAACACCGTGAAAAACTGACTGCAGGCTTCACCAAAAAATACGGCGTAACCTTGCTGGTTTGGTATGAAGAATTTGGCTCAATCGAGTTGGCTATCAAACGTGAAAAACGAATTAAGAAATACCCAAGAGGCTGGAAACTGAACTTGATCGAGGAAAATAACCCGGGTTGGCGTGATTTGTGGGATGAGATTATTTGAGGAGGATGTTTGTTCGCTGGATCACCCGGACAAGCCATGTGATGACAGAAAGGGGGAAGGGTGTGAAGTCATTTAGCCGCTCGAATAGGTATTCATTTTATCGTTCAATTTCTCAATCTGTCATCACACGGCTTGTCCGGGTGATCCAGCAAGCACGAACGTCTCATAAAAACAGTGCGCCATTGCTATAACGCGGCATTGCGGACTTGGGCATGTATGGTGGTACAAAGGGTAATGTTTTGAATAAGCCAACGGGCTGAAAGTGCTTCCATCAACACGAAATCCAACCTTAAATAATCTTTTTTCTTATCCGGCGAATAAAGCGCTTGCGCTTGTGGCGAATCTCTCCTACATACCGCCTCCCAGTCGGGATGGTTAGGTTTTTCGAAGGTTTGAGATTCTTCTCTTGCGCGAAAAAGCTAGACGGACTATACTCCCGGCCCTTGTGTTATTTATAGTGTCTTAACGAAAGCCGGTTTCGGCCAGCTTCGGTGGGACGCTTCGGCCTGAATGAATTTTATTTGTTTTAGCTGAAGAAAACTAAAAATAGCGTTTGACTTGGGAATTAGGTGCTCTTATACAGCGCCTCCTACTCGAAGCGGCGGCTTTTTATTGGCTAAAGTTTTGAGGGAAATGAACGGGGAAACCTGATTGTTTTCGGCTCTTTGACATCGTTGATTTAAGGAAAGAGAAACGCAGGCAGCGAAGGTCTGGCGGTACCCTTTTGGCGACACCCTTTATTGGGTTCGTTTTAGGGTACGTTGAAGCTTCGACTGTAAAGTCGTTTCTTTTTTAACGAAATCGCTTTTTAGTTGGACGTGTTCATTTATGGATATGTTCAGTAAGAATAGCGGTTCCCGTTTAAATTTGAGAAATATGCTTTGCGTGTTCTGGTCTGTTAGAAAGATCAGGACATTATAGTCGGATCAACTCAACTTGAGAGTTTGATCCTGGCTCAGAACGAACGCTGGCGGCAGGCTTGACACATGCATGTCGAACGCCTGATCATCTTCGGATGTGAAGGAGTGGCAGACGGGTGAGTAACGCGTGGGAAACTACCTTATAGTTCGGAATAATCCATGGAAACGTGGCCTAATAC
>JAESUG010000134.1 GCA_016763185.1 Robiginitomaculum sp.
AACGATTGATTTCACCTGAACACCGGTTTGTTGCCTGTTTTGGCAACTGGCGGATGCGTTGCTGGTTATAGAGCGTCAGCCAGCTCTATATTGATGGCTTTTAGGTTCGCATCAAAAATCTTCGCCCACGCGTCAAGACCGTTGGCTTGTTCGGCACCAAGCGGATAGAGCACGCTTCGGGACGCATTAACCACCACCCCTTCGCCGTTGATCGTTGCGGCCAAAGCATGCGCCGCGCTCGCCCCTTGTGCCCCAAAGCCCGGCACCAAAAATGGACAATGCGGCAAAATGGCTCGTAACATCTTGGCTTCATTCGGCGCTGTCGCCCCGACCACGACCATCAGTGATGACCAAGTGCTTTGCCCCAACTGCATATCGCGAGCAAAGGGGGCCAGAGCTTCGGCAACTTTTACATAAAGCGGTTTGCCGTCAATCGACAGCTCTTGAAAATCAGCCGCACCGGGGTTGGACGTACGGGTTAATACAATAACCCCTTTGCCTTGCGTTTTGGCTTCGTCGAAAAATGGCTCCAATGTCTCAGTGCCCATATACGGGTTGAGCGTGATAGCATCGACATCAAGCCAAGCATCCGGCCCCAAATATGCTTTGGCATAGCCACGAGCGGTGGAGCCGATATCGCCGCGCTTGGCATCCAACAGCACGAGAAACCCCGCTTGCTTGGCGGCAATGCACAGCTCGGCCAACAGCTCTAGCCCCGGTAAGCCATAGCATTCAAACAAGGCAATTTGTGGCTTGATAATCCCGGCTTTTCCCGCAACTCGACGCAATATTTCGAGAAAAAAGGCCCGCATTCCCAACAGACCTTCACCAAAGAAAGCTGGAATGTTCTCTATCATCGGATCAAAACCAACACATAACGGGCCGTTCTGACGGATGGCTGTGGTTAACCGGTCTGCAAAAGGTTCGATCATACTGGTGTTCCTTACCGTTTCAAAAAGCTGGTCTGCTTGTTAAAAATTTCACAAGCACTTATTCTCTTGAAGATTTAGTCTACCACACAGACCACTTGTGCAACCCGGCCTACCGCCCGCAGGTAGTTTCCTTGTTCTTCGAAATTGGATCTGGAAAAAACACCGGCTGTTTGTGTGGTTTGTGGGACCACATCCCAATTGGCGGCGGCGCGGGTTATCGATCTAGGCGCAGCGGTGTATATACGGCCTCGGCGCATGGTTTCGGCAACGGCCACACCAATGACCTGCCCGACCGCATCAAAAGCCGGTCCACCAGAAATACCGCCAACCGAGCCTGTAAATCCGCCACTTCGTCCCGTTTCGGCCCAAACCAAAACCGGCTCAGACATTCGCCGCCGCGCCGCAAACACGGCCTGCGCCCGTCCAAGTAATTTGCCGTGCAGCTCACCCGCTTTCCCTTGCGGAAACCCAACGATAAACGTGCTTTGGTTCCGTTGTAAATCACCGGTTGCTGCCAGTGGAAACGCTTGCTTTTGCCAATCTGCCGTTAATATGGCCAGATCTGAGCTGCCGCTAATTTGGGTTTGCGCAAGGACATAACCGCCGCGCCAATTGCCGTTTTCAGTCAGTAGAAAAACCCGATCACAATTTTCAACCACATGACGGGCGCTCATCCATTGACCGGGGCCAACCGCAAACGCGGTACCAGAGGAAGAAGTAGCCTCCCCGAGCTGAACATGGATGACGGCATCACGAACCGATGGGGGCGGTACAGCGCCGGAGCCAAGGTCGCGGACATCTAGCTCGCCCGTTGGCGGTACCAATACCGGCGCTGGCGAACGGTAGACCGCAGCCAAATACAAAGCCGCAAGAACTAACGCGTAAAAAAATAAATTGCGCATGTTGGATTACCCCACCAAAGCGGCACCCAACAAAATCGAGCCCGCGATTTTGATCGAAGCCAACAAACTGGCCGTAGCAATTTCTCCGTCGGCAATGCGCTTAGGTAGCCCGCGCAATACCAAGTCGGTCAATTGAAACAACAATAATTGCAGCACCAAAGTCGCAGCGCCCCAAATTGCAATATCGGTTACGTTGATCCCCGTAGCCAAGGTCACGCTAACCGGAATGGCCAAGCCGACAATCGCCGCGCCTAGGGAAATGCTGGCCGCTATGTTTCCTTGTCTGATCAACTCTATTTCTCGGTGCGGGGTAAGGCGCACATAAATAACAATACCAACTCCCAACACCACGCCCGCCGTTAACAGGTGCAGCATCAGAACCGGCAGTCCTACAGTTAAAGATTGAAAAACGGCATCCATAGGTCAGCTCCAAAATCAGATATGAGAGTGATTTTGGGCCGAAAACGGCCTTCGGCGCAAGCGTTTAAAAACTTAAAAAAATCATTGCTGCCAACAAAGCTAAATATTGTAGGGCATTGGCGGAAATTGCCGACGAGCGCGACCTCGCAAAAACGGCAAGCGCCTCGTGATTACCGGCTTTGGCTGCATCTCGCGCCGCCTCTAGGGCCGGCGTTACCGTCCATCCTGCATACAAAAATGAACAGGTTGCGATCACCAAACAGGCCGCCGCATATTGATTGCCGTCAAAGGTCGAAGCCATCGCCGCCAACACCGATAAAACAGCAAACAGATCAAAGGCCTTAGGAAACACGGCCCGGCTTAGCGCAAGCACGGAGCTTGATGACCCAGCGTTAGCCGCCGCCGGAGCAACAAAAAACCCAAAAAATGCCATCGCACCCAAAATGGCACCGGTAATAATCAAAGCAAAACTAGTCATAAAGCCCTCTTATTTGCGTATCGTTACGGGACAACGAAGCGCGCCCGTATCCACCACACAGCAAAGATCAGACCGACATTAGTTTTGCTTGTTCAATGCCCCTTTTACGCATCATCTTCTTCATCGGATGAAGAAGAGCGAGCTATCCAAGGGAAGCTGGACGCCATACTCGCAACTATTACAGTTGAAATTGACAATCCAATTATTTTATCAACCACGAGTAGGCAAACGAGTACACAAAATTAATAGATGACTATTTTTGCGACCAAAACCTTATTCATTGAATTTAGACATCCAAATGCCTCCAATTAATCTCAAACCTCATTAACGCCAACCACACTCAAGCTTGCATCAAAAAACCTTAAGCTCTAACCTCTCCGCGGCACAGCCACGAAAGCGCGACCGCAGCCGTTCGCCGCCCCGTCGGAGGCACCTCTTCGCGCCGCGAGACAGAAAGATGGTGGGCGCGGGCAGGATTGAACTGCCGACCCCTACAATGTCAATGTAGTGCTCTCCCACTGAGCTACGCGCCCGATATCGGCTC
>JAESUG010000135.1 GCA_016763185.1 Robiginitomaculum sp.
AAAGGGTATCCTTTCTTTACAGAAAATGGTAACATAATTTTAGATTGTGACTTTGGAGTAATAAAAAATCCTAAAATATTATCTCAGAAAATTAAAGGAATTACAGGGGTACTAGAGTCTGGAATATTTCTCAGAAGACCAGATGTGATTTACAGAGCCAAAATAGACGGCAAATATGATATTCTTTAGATTAGTTTGTTGTGAGTAATTAAATTAATTTTTAGGTAAAGTTATTCTAAAAATTGTGGGTCTAGAAGTCACAAAAATAGTACCCCCATGAGCCTGTACAATTGATTTTACATGCACCAATCCTAATCCAGTACCTTGTTTTTTTGTAGTAAATAGCGGATTGAAAATGTGGTGTAAATCTTTTTTAGGAATTCCCTTTCCAGAATCTTCAATTTCTACAATAATTTCATCATTATTTTCATTCACATCAATGACAATCAAACCTTTTCCAGAAATTGCCTGAATTCCATTTAAAATTAAATTATTTAGTACTATGGCAAATTGTCTTAAATCACAATGCATGTCAACATCATTTTTTGGTAAAACTAATTTAATATTATCTGGAATTTTAATTGAATCAAGAGATTCAAATAATACTTTGGAGAATTTTGTTTCCTCAAAAACTATTGGGCTTTCTCTTACAAAATCTAAAATTTCACCTACTTGATCAAGTATTCTATTAATTGATCGTTCAATTCTGTCAAATTGTTGTTGTTTGACATCATCTACTCCATACGCCATCTTCATATTTTCTAATGTTATTTGAATTACAGAAAGAGGGTTTCTAAGTTCATGTGCAATATTTCCAGTTAATTGTCCAACCAAAGCAAATTTTTCTAATTGTTGTTGTTTCTTAGATTTCATTGATTATTTTTTCAGTTTTTAGATTTCAATTTGAATGTTAGTGATTTTTTTAATTTTAACATTTTTTTGGAATTTTGATTCTTATTGTAACAAATTATTAATTTATTCCATTTTCATTAAACAATAAAGTATGTTTTTCAAAAAATAATTTAATTTCTAAATTTTTCTAAATAATGAAAAAGCATTATTTACCTGATTTTCAATTTCATCAAATATGTAAATGGATTTATCATGATAATCATTAACAAATCTCCCAATTAGGCTCAATTTAGCATCATTTTACTTTAAGGCAATCATCCTATTAATTTGGAATTTTTGGTAATGTAATTGTAAAAATAGTTGGAGGAGATGTAGCTGAAATAATTCCACCATGTGACTCTACAATAGATTTGACACTTGCAAGTCCAAGTCCGGTTCCTTGTTGTTTTGTTGTAAATAATGGATCAAAGATTGAATCAATATTTTGTTCTTGTATGCCGCTACCTGAATCTTTAATCTGAATTATTACTCCATCATTATTTTCTTCAATTGTAATTTCTATGGTTCCCGTATGAATGATTGACTGAATTCCATTTAAAATTAAATTATTAAATACTATAGCAAATTGTTTTTCATCACAATATACTTCAACGTTATTTTCTGGAAGAGTTAATTTTATGTTTTTAGGAATAGATATTGAATCTAAAGATTCTGAAATAATTTCAGAGATAAAATGGTTGTTCAATGTAATTGGTTGTTCTCGTACAAAATCCAATACGTCATCAACTTGATGAGTAATTCTATTAATTGAACGTTCAATTTTATCCATTATGTGTTGTTGTGATTCATCTGCTCCATACAATAATTTTAGATTCTCCAACGACACTTGAATAATAGATAGGGGATTTCTCAAATCATGTGCAAGACGGGAAGAAAATCTTCCCACTGTTATCATTTTTTCATTTTTCAAATTTTCCTCATAATATTTTTTTTGTTTTGTGATATTTCTACGGATTGCAATATGTTCATCAATTTTTCCGTCTTTATTCAAAAAGGGTACAATAATTAGATCACACCAAAATGTTTTTCCGCTTTTTGATTTATTTTTAACCTCACCGTGCCATACTTGTCCAGAATTAATTTTATTCCACAAATTATCATAAAATTGTGGAGAATGATATCCTGACCTGATCATTTCATGATTTTTTCCTATTAATTCATCTGAAGAATATCCAGTGGTTTCACAAAATTGTTTATTGACATATTTTATTTTTCCATCCATATCAGTAATTGTTACCATAGAGGATTCATCTAAAGCATGCCTGAGATTCTTTTGAATCATTATCTGAGAGTCAATATCAACAACATCTTTCAAATTTTTAGTTTCATAGCGAAGTTTTGCATTTAGCTTAAAGTTAAGAAATGCTACAAAACTTGAAAAAACAATTACTCCCATAATCAAAATTAATGAAAAAGTTATCAAAGATGGATTTGAAATATCAGTAAAATAGTAGATGTAACTAATACTTAGAATAATAATTAAAATATTAATTATTGTAAGTACGGTAATAATTCCGAGATTATTTGATTTTTTAATATGATAATAATTAAAAATATTTGAATATTCATCATTTTCTGATTTTTGTTTTTTAATATTATAGATTAGATATACAATTGTAAAAGTCCAAATTAAATAACTCGATATCCATAAAATATCAACTGGATGTCCATCAACATAACTATCATCTATTACCAAAAATAAAAAGATGGTATCTGCAACTACAAAACCAATTATTCCTACCAATATCATTAACCAAAAGAAATTTTTTTGATTTTTTATGATATTTGAAATTATAAGGATTGCAGGTACAAGCATCATTGCATCAGAAATTGGATATATCAATGCAATAAAAATTTCAAATAGATTATCTTCTACACCAGCTTGAAAAGTAATGAGTAATGAAGGAATCAAAACTATAAGTGCAATTAGACTAGAGAAAATGATTTTATTTTTTGATATTTTATAATTTAATGATTTTAGATATGAAATCAAAGCAAAAAACATTACAATTGGTGCTGTGATGTAAAAAAGATCAGCAAGAGATGGATAAGGATCAATTTCTAAAACATGTTCATAAAAATTCCAAGTTTGTTCAGCTGCAAACCACAAAATAAAAGCACAAGTTAATAATAAAAGAGGTTTTTTTGAGATCTCTTTTATTTTCTTAAATTGAATTAATGCATAAATCGATAATATTACAAGAAGACTTGGAATTATTGTATATACAGGAATAGAAATTAGATTTGAGAAATTTTCAATCCCTACAAAAATATTTGCCAAATAAAGAAATGCTACAAATGACAATATGATCACAAGGGAATATACCCAAATTGATTGAAATTTTGGTTGTTTTTCAGAAACTGACTGCATCAATTTGACATATTATTAGTAAAATTTAGGTGAATCTGTGATGATATGATGATAAGGGTTGAAGAACTTCTATTCTTAAAATAATTTTTTTAAAATTCTAAATTTTTCGCTCAACTAGTTTTCCATGACCAAGTTTACCTATTACTTCAAAATTATCAGCAACAACTTCGCCTCTAACTATTGTTTTTACTGGCCAGCCCTTTAGATTTCGGCCCTCATATACAATATAATCAGAAAATCCTCCAAACAATTCAGATGTCACTTTTTTTTCTTTTTTCAAATCAATCATAGTAATGTCAGCATCAGAGTTTTTCTCTAGTGTTCCTTTCTTGGGATACATTCCAAAGATTTTTGCAGCATTTAAACTAGTAAATGAAACAAATTGCTCCAAAGTAATTTTTTTCTGATTTACTCCATCATTAAGCAATATTGGTAATGCGGTTCCAATTCCAGGAAATCCAGCAAG
>JAESUG010000136.1 GCA_016763185.1 Robiginitomaculum sp.
ATACTAAATTTAATCAACCAAGTGGCATTGCAGTTGACTTCTCTGACTCCTCTGATAATATTTTTGTTGCAGATACAAGAAATGAGAAAATTAAAAAAATATGATTCTAGCGGAAATCATTTGCTAACATTTGGTCATCAAGGGAATGGTGATGGTGAATTTAAAAATAATGGTCCATTTGGAATTGCAATTGATTCTGCAGGTAATATTTGGGTTGCTGATACCAAAGCTCATCAAATAGAAAAATTTGATTCTCTTGGAAATCATTTGCTAACATTTGGTAGTCAAGGTTCTGACGATACTCAATTTAGACAACCTTATGCTCTTGCCATCGATTCTTTTGATAATGTTTGGATTGCAGATACTAACAATGATAGAATTGTTGCATATGACTCATCTGGTAATTTTTTGACAAAATATGGGGCAAAAAATTCTGACACTGGATTTAAGGATAATGGTCCTAGAGGAATTGCATTTGATAGTGCATCTAGTATATTTTACGTTACTGATACTAAGGGTAACACAATACACAAATTCCAAAATAATCTAACTCCAATCGTAGTTGGAACTGTTCCTGATGCTCCTACTGATTTATCTGCCTCAGCAGGTCACAAAAAAGTTACACTTTCTTGGACTGCTCCTGCAAATGTTGGTGGTTCTACCATTTTTGATTATGTTATAGCATATTCTTCTGATGGTGGTTCAAATTGGACTATTTTTGAGGATGGAACTAGTACTGATACTAGTGAAACTGTAACAAAATTAACAAATGATACCGAGTATATGTTTGGAGTTTTTGCAATCAACTCTTTTGGCTCTAGTTTAACACCTTCAATAGTTACTTCTACCCCAACACATACAGTTGGAAATAATCAAGAAATTCCAGCTTCTGCACAAGCTCATACAGTTGCTCAAGGAAAACCATTTTTGTTAATTGATAATGATGTTCTTCCATCTTCAATTGATGCAGGAACTATTGAATCCGAACTTGATTTTTCTTCTCTTATACAAAATGATCAAGTAACAGTCACTGGTGGTACTGAAATCACTTCAACAGTTGATGGTGTTACTATACAATTAAAAATTCATGGCAATACAAAAATTACATTCCCTGAAGGAACTACCACCTTTAAAATTCCGCAATCCTCCTCAACATCTGCAGGTACTTTAGGAACTACAACAACTGTAATTGATTTTGGTGGCAACAATAATGAACGTATTACTTTTGATACTCCTTTACGTCTTTTAATTCCTGGAATAGCTGGAAATAGTATTTTCTTTAGTGGTGTTGATGTTGCCGGAAATTCTGTTACTAGTGAAGTTACAACTGTATGTGCTGCTGATAATATTGCTACTGTAAGTAATCAAATTCAATCTGGTACTGCAATAGAAGAATGTCATATTACTTCTGGTAATGATGAAATTATTTGGACCACACATGCCAGTACTTGGGGTGGTTACACTCCTGAAGACAATGTTACAACTGGAACAAGCAGTTCATCAACTGTAACAAAATCACATACAATTCCAGCAGGAGATAATGTGATAATTGTAGTAGGTGTTTCAATTAATTCTGATGAAGATATCAGTGATGTAGATTGGGGTGCAACACAACTCACTGAGTGGATTGATACAGGAAAAGATGGTACATGTGCTTCTGAAATTTGGTATGCGACAATTGGAGACTTGGGTTCTGACAGAACAGATAATGTAGTAATTAAAAATCCTTCAAGTAAGGAATTAGTTTATGCAATTATGGGACTTTATGGTGCTCATCAAACATCCCCACTTGATACATCCAATGGTGAAGACCGTGAAAATGGTGATCCATCTGTAAGTATTACAACAAACTATGCAGACAGTATAACCTTTGAGCAATTCTGTGTAGAAGATACTTCAGTATCTCCAACTGCAGGTCAAACAGAACAATATGATGCCAGTAATTCTTTGAAAGGTGCAACATATACTGAAATACTAACTGATGCTGGAAGTTATACTCAAACATTAGACATAGGGGACAATGGTAAGAAATCTGCTCACTCTGTTGTAGCAATTAGAACTGCAACTCCACAATCTGCAGACACTGTTCCTGGAACTCCAACTGGATTATCTGCAACCCCTGGTAATGCAGAAGTTTCACTTGAATGGACTGCACCTTCTGATGGTGGTTCTATAATTACTGATTACACTGTACAATACCGTCAAACTGGAAGTGGCGGTTCTGGAAACATCATTGTATCTGATAAAGAACAAAATACTATCCAAATTTTTGATACTGATGGAAACTTTATTTCTAAATTTGGTAGTCAAGGAAGTGGTAATAATCAACTTGATGAACCTGAAGGTGTTGCAGTAGATTCTGCAGGCAACATCTATGTTGCTGATAAAAAGAATCATAGAATTCAAATCTTTGATTCCTCTGGAACTTACTCACAAACTATTGGAAGCCAAGGTTCTGGAACTGGACAATTTGAATCACCTGATGGTGTGTATGTAGACTCTTCTGGAAATATTTTTGTCGCTGACAAAAATAATGACCGCGTTCAAAAGTTTAATCCTGCAGGAACTCACTTACTAACTATTGGCAGTTCTGGTTCTGGAAACGGTGAATTTGATCATGCATATGGTGTTGTAACTGATTCTTCTGGTAACATTTACGTTTCAGATCAAAATCACGACCGAGTTCAAAAGTTTGATTCATCTGGTACTTATTTACTAACTATCGGCAGTTCTGGTTCTGGAAATGGACAATTTGAAGAACCACAAGATCTTGCTATTGATTCATCAAACAATCTCTATGTTGCAGATAAGAATGCAAATAACATTCAAAAGTTTGATTCATCTGGTACTTACTTACTAACTATCGGTAGTTTTGGTTCTGGTGCTACACAACTCAATGACCCTGAAGGTGTTGCAGTTGACTCTTCTGGTAACATCTATGTTACTGACAAAAACAATGACCGAGTTCAAAAATACAACTCTGCTGGAACTCATTTGCTTTCAATTGGAAGTTCTGGATATGGTGATGGTCAATTTGCTCAAGCCTATGGTATTGCAGTTAGTGGTTCATCAAACTCTTGGAATACATTTGCACATGGTGATAATACTACTACTGAAACTGTAACTGGACTCATTAATGGAATAGAATATGAGTTTAGAGTAATTGCTGTAAACTCTGTTGGTTCTGGAACTGAATCAAGTACTGTAATTGAAACTCCAATTGCTGGTGCATCAGTCCCCGGTATCCCAACTAATCTTGTTGCATCTGCTGGTGTTTCTGAAGTAACGTTAACTTGGACTGAGCCATCAAACGGTGGTTCTTCTATCACTGATTATTTAGTAGAGTATAGTACTGATGGTACAACTTGGAATACATTTGCACACGGTGATAATACTACTAGTGAAACAGTTACTGGTTTAACAAATGGACAACAATATTTCTTTAGAGTTTCTGCAGTCAATTCAATAGGTACTGGTGATTCTTCTGGTGGTTCTACTGAAACTGTAACTAGTCGTGTATCTCATGATGATGATGATGCAGAAGAAGATCTTGAGGGAAGCAATGCTGGTGAGATGTATCTTGATAGTAGTGATTTAGAATTAACTGAAGATGGCGATAAACAAAAAATTGGAATGAGATTCAATGGTATTGCAATTCCGCAAGGAGCTACAATCCTTAGTGCTGATGTACAGTTTACTGTAGATGAAGTTGGAAGTCAAGACACATATCTTTCAATTTTTGCAGAAGACATTGATAATTCCCCAACATACAATGATGATGATCATAACATTTCATCTAGAACTAAAACTAGTGCTCAAGTAGAATGGAATCCTGTTTCCTGGAATAATGTAGGTGCAGCAGGTGATGATCAAAAGACCCCTGAATTAAAAACTATAATTCAAGAAGTAATTGATAGAGCAGGATGGACAGATGGTAATTCTCTTTCTATAATTATTTCAGGTACTGGACAAAGAACTGCAGAATCACACGATGGTAGTTCTAGTAAAGCACCATTACTTGTAATCTCATATACTGTTCCAATAACTGCCCCAGCAGCTCCAGTTAATTTGTCAGCAACTCCTGGCAATCAAGAAGTTTCACTTTCATGGACTGCCCCATACAACGGTGGCTTACCAATTACTGATTACCTTATAGAGTACCGTTTAACTTCTGGTGGATGGAGTACTTTTACTCATGATGCTAGTACAAGTACTTCTATTACAGTTGATGGATTGACTAATGATTCAGAATACGAGTTTAAAGTTTCAGCCATTAATTCAATTGGTGTAGGGTCTCAATCAAACATTGCTACTGCAACTCCATCTGTATCTACTACTATTACTATACAAATTTCTCAATCATCTGATGATGCAGAACAAGGAGAAGTTGATTATGCTACAGGAGAAGTTTCAGTAACTAGTAGTGATCTTGATTTGGATGATCAGGATTGGGTTGGTTTAAGATTTAATGGAATTACAATTCCTACAGGTTCTACAATTTCACATGCATATGTAGAGTTTACCTCAGAAGAAAATGAATCTGGAGCAGCATCAGTAACAATTTATGGCC
>JAESUG010000137.1 GCA_016763185.1 Robiginitomaculum sp.
AGCAGCCAATGCAGCAGCTGCATCGACGCCCAAGGCATAGAGCATGCTCTCCCACGATGGGCTCCCACAGGTTTTGTTGGTGGCAGCGAGCTTGGCCGAGAGCGCTCGTCTATGTGTGGATCAGAAGCCAGCATGTCCGAACCCCCGCTCACCTACTCCGAGGCGTACCAAGCGCGCCTTGAGCGAGCCGAGAGCACAGGCTACACAGCAAAGCTCGAAGTAAACGGTGCAAATGCAGGCTATTTTATAATCAAAGATTTAGGCTGGCCGCTCGGCATATGTGGTGACATGTGGATCGATGACCCGTACCTGGACACTGCATCAGTCATGCTAGAGATCGAGCCTTCAGAGTGTGATGGCGACTGGATAGCAGCCACAAAAGAGCCAAATCGTCAGCTGCGGCTCCTCGACATGACCTCGGAGAGCCAGAGCTTGGCCGCATGCATCAATCGTACGCTCGGGATCTGGGCAGCGGATGCCACCACAAGCTTTGCAGCGCCGTCTAGAACCGAATGGGTTGGACGGGATGAAACGTCTTTGACCGTGGGCATCTCTGTTAATCTGAATGTGCAGTTAAAAACATTCAACTATTGTATATTCTAACTAATCGAATTATCGCTGGATCTGCGGGCAAGGTCATTCATTGCCGCGAAATATGGTACTGGCCCTAAGCTTGCACGTGCAATACCGCGTTCAGTGACGTCGCCAAGGGAAGACAAACTTCCCAGCATCACGTTCACCGGTAAAGGGGTTCCCTTGGCTACACGTTCGATCAAAGCAAGATCAGTCAGGCCGGGAACAAAGAAGCCATCAGCGCCGGCTTCGGCATAGGCGGCCGCGCGCAGCAAAGCCTCGTCAACCAGATCGGCATGGTTTCCATTCTTTGTGGCTTTTAGAAAAATATCGGTGCGAGCATTTATGAATAACGGCATATTTTCCAATTTAGCAGCGTTCCGAACCGCCTTGATCCGAATAGTTTGATCGGCAACGGTATAAAGCCCCTGTCCATTGATGGTCTGATCTTCAAAATTGATCCCGACTGCACCGGCTGAAATAACCCGCCGCACATTTTCGGTTACTTGTTCTGGTGCGCTTGCGTATCCGCCTTCGAAATCAACGCTCACCGGAAGGTCAACTGAACCGGCGATGCGCTCGATAATCTTCAACACAAAATCCAGCGGAATGGCCTCGCCGTCTTCATAGCCATGCGCGGCAGCAACGGACCAACTTCCGGTCGCAATAGCCTTTGCGCCCGCTTCGGACACTGCTTTTGCGCCGCCCGCATCCCAGATATTATAGAGCGTCAGTGGCGCGTCTTGAGTGTGCAAGGATTTGAATAACATAGCTTTTTCGACTTGGCTCATCTTGTCTTTCTTTCTCTTGATTTGGGAGACATTAGTCGTCTCGATCTTTGCGTGTTTTTTCCTCAGTCACAAGTTTCAAGTCGTTTTCCATCATTTCCGCAACCAACTCTGGGAATGTTATCTTGTGTTGCCAGCCCAGTATTTTTCTTGCTTTTGATGGGTCGCCGCGCAGCTCGTGTACTTCGGTAGGTCTGAAATAGCTGGGATCGATCTGGATTAAAATATCCCCAGTATTTGCATCAAGACCAATTTCATCCACGCCCTTTCCTTGCCAAACAATGGAACGTCCAACATGGTTGAACGCCAGTTCGACAAACTCGCGTACAGAATGGGAAATGCCGGTTGCCAAGCAATAATCGTCCGGCTTGTCTTGTTGTAGCATCAACCACATGCCTTCCACATAGTCCGCAGCATGACCCCAGTCGCGTTTGGCGTCGATATTGCCAAGATATAGGGTTTTTTGCAGGCCCATCTGAATGGCGGCGACGGCACGGGTGATCTTACGGGTTACAAATGTTTCGCCGCGCATCGGTCCTTCATGATTAAACAAAATACCGTTTGAGGCGTGTATACCATAGGCTTCACGGTAATTTACGGTGATCCAATAAGCGTACAGCTTAGCAGCCGCATAGGGGCTGCGCGGGTAAAATGGTGTGGTTTCTGTTTGCGGTACGTCTTGAGCTTTGCCGAATAATTCTGATGTGGATGCTTGATAAAAGCGTACATGTTCGGTCATGTCGAGAATGCGGATGGCTTCTAATATTCGTAAGGTTCCAATGGCATCGGCATTGGCGGTGTATTCCGGTGTCTCGAAACTAACGGCAACATGGCTTTGGGCGGCGAGGTTATAAATTTCCGTGGGCTTGGTTTTTTGGATCAATCGAATGAGATTGGTGCTGTCGGTCAAATCTCCAAAATGCATGAAGAACTTGGTTTCATGTTCATGGGTATCCACATAAAATTTGTCCACACGCGCGGTATTAAACGAAGAAGAACGCCGTTTCACACCGTGGACCACATATCCCTTGTCCAGAAGCAACTGGGTTAAGTGTGCGCCATCCATTCCGGTAATGCCGGTAATCAGTGCGATTTTGTCTGCCATTGTTACGTGCGCCTTTCTTAAGCAAGGAATGAAAGGGGCTGGGCCATCCCGTTTTTGTTCCGCTCCAAGCTATCGTTTATACGTTCTTTTTTGTGAAACCCAAAGGATTTTCACGCGAGTTGTTGGTGCTAGGAGCGCCACCACCATCGTTCACGGTATCGTGATTGCAAAAATGCGCGCTGAAGGGCTATGCTGGGTAGAAATGGAGAGTGTTATGAAAAAAATCACTAAATTAGCTAGTCTGCTGGCCCTAAGTCTTAGCCTCATGCTGCCCTTATCCGGCGGTGTTGCATTTGCGGATGGCGGCGGTGGTGGTGGTTCATTTGGCGGAAGCTCCAATGCCCCAAGGTATGATCCAGTAGAGGAATATAAAAAAGGTGCAGAGGCGCTGCGGGCGGGGAATTATAAAAAGGCTTCTAGGGCTTTTGGCAAAGTCCTAAAAGTAGCGCGTAAAGATGCCAATACCCATTATCTGATGGGCCTGGCTCAAACTGGACTGGGAAAATCAAAAAAGGCGGCGCGGTATTATAAAAATGCTACAAAGTATAACCCAGATTTGTATCAAGTTTATCCGGAATTGGTCACAGCTTATATGGCGGACGAGAACACCAAGAAAGCTTCGGCGGTTTTAACCACACTGGATGCACGAATTGCTAGCTGCGGCGACAATTGCGCGGCGGGTCTGATTAGCGCACAAGCGAAGGTCGCAACTATACTGGACGGGTCGATCGTTCAATCTAGTTATGTACCTATTCCGAAGTCTGAAATGGCCGCAGATGTTCAATATTTTAAGGCAGTGACTTTGATCAACCAAGCTAAATTTTCCGAAGCTATTGTTGCGTTAAACCAAATGGCTGCAACGCACGGCCCGCACCCGGATGTGATGAATTATCTAGGCTATTCGCATCGCAAACTGCAAATGTTTGACCGCGCCGAAGCGTTCTATCGGATTGCATTGGCCGTTGACCCCATTCATACCGGTGCCAACGAGTATTTGGGCGAGCTATATGTGGAAACCGGGCAATTGGACAAAGCAAAAGTTCAATTGGCAAAACTAGGTCAGATTTGTAGTTTTGGGTGTGTTGAGGAAGTCGAGTTACGAGGATGGATTGCCGACGCTGCACCTTGAGACTTGCTCTGAGCGCAATCATGGTAGTTCTTGGTGCGTGTAGCGCCGAGAGTACCCGTTGGCCGGACAGCGTAAATTGGATTGCGCCCAATGCCAATATCGCAAAGATGTTGACGGTTGAACCGGCTGAGTGCGTGCGCTCTAGTCCGATGTCTGACGAGATCGCATTAGGCCGAATTGCTTTTCATTCGCCGGTTTTATTAGGTGGGCAGGCCGCTCGAAACCGAATTTCGTGCGCGAGTTGTCACACCAATGGCCAAGTAAATGAACATTTTTTCATCGCGGGGCTGTCGAACGCGCCTGGGACCGCAGATGTCAGCAATTTTCATTTTAGCAAAACGCTAGGTGACGGGGTATTTAACCCAAAACCGATCCCGTCTTTGGCCATGCTTGACACACCCAAAACTCCAGCGACCGCGTTGAAGCAAGAGCAGTTTATTTTGCGGTTGATTGAACAGGAATTTGATGGAGCGGCGCCGCTGCCACAAATCAAATCGGCGTTGATTGCCTATGTGAACGACCTCGATATTGCGGTGTGTGCTGAAACCAACACATATTATGGCCAACAAATTTTGGAACATCGGTTGCAGAGAATTGATAGTTATTTTATGGTATTGTCATCTGTGCAAGAGGCGGCTTTGCGTGATTTTTTGATCATATCTTTGCGCTTTGAGTTGGGCCGATTGTATACAAGATTTCCCGAAGTCAAGGACGTGCAGGCTGGATTATTGGAGCTTAGCACTTCTGTGAAGAATGTGACTCAGCAGGAACAACAAGCTGTTCAGCAAAACTGGCAACAACAAAAACCACAAATTCGAGCCAATTTTTCGCATTCTTTATTTGATGCTGCACAAGTGAGTAAGCGCATTGCTCACTAATTTGGATGTTGTTACACCAAACCCGCCCTAACTTTCCTGTCCCAAATGTTGGGTACCACGGATTTTGGCCAATTGCATTTGTTTTTGGCGTTCCGAAAAGCGAGCTTTCTGGGCTTTGGAGTGAGTTCCGGCGCATTTAGGACAGGCAATACCCAGCTTAAACAATGGAGATTGTTGATCCGCTTCGGTGATCGGAAACCGACAGGCATGGCATAGATCGTAGGAGCCGGGTTTTAAGTCGTGACCTACCGAAACCCGTTGATCAAAGACAAAGCACTCGCCCTCCCATAGGCTGTCTTGTTCTGGAACGGTTTCCAAGTATTTCAAAATACCGCCGTCGAGATGATAAACCTCATCAAAGCCTTCTTCGAGGGCAAGTGACGTTGACTTTTCACAGCGAATACCGCCGGTGCAAAACATTGCCAGTTTCGGTCGATTGTGCAAATTGGTTTGCGCTCGCAGCCAAGCCGGAAATTCCCGAAAATTGGTGGTTTTGGGATCGATGGCCCCCTTAAATGTGCCAATTTCAACTTCGTAATTGTTACGGGTGTCGATCAACACCACGTCCTCGCGTGAAATGAGTGCATTCCAGTCTTCGGGTTTGACGTATCTACCAACCTTTTTGGTTGGTGAGACACCGGGCACGCCGAGGGTAACAATTTCTTTTTTCAGCCGGACTTTCATACGCAAAAACGGATTGTTCGGGGCTAAGCTTTCTTTGTGTTCAAGACCGGCAAAGCCGGGCAGGGCGCGAATATGGGCCAGCACCATATCAATCCCGGCTCGTTTACCACAAATCGTACCGTTGATCCCCTCATCAGCCAACAATAAGGTGCCAAACACTTGATTTTGCACACAAACTCTAAGCAATGCCGCCCGGTGATCCGCAAAATCCACAAACGCCACAAACTTATACAGCGCCGCTGCCACAAATTCCGAATTGCTCATAAGCTAGCTCTCCAATACAATTCTAGTTTCATATTAAATCCTGAACATTATCAGCTATATAGTGGAATACCCCCCGCGCCTCCGGCGCGTCGCGCTCAAAGCTAAGCCTTGCCGTCGCGATAGCGCCAGAAAAATTCCAGCGAAGCTGGTGCCACAGGGGAGATTCGAACTCCCGACCTCATCATTACCAATGATGCGCTCTACCCCTGAGCTACTGCGGCATGGGTTGGAGCTAGAGTAGAGCCGCGCGTATAACCTGTCTTTGCTGGCTTGAAAAGGGTGCTAGCGCACGTAATTTTTCACGGCTATTGTATCGTTATGAATCAAAAGCCCAGATTACCTGAAAACAAGTCCAAAAACACCCGCGAACAACTGTTGGCCAAGGCGTTACGTGATAATTTGCGCCGACGCAAAGCGGGGGCCAAGAAATCTGCCACTACCAAGCCAAAAGCTTGAATTCGCCGCATTTTCGCCTTGTCAGCGTCAAAGGGCTGGCTTAGCGGTAGGTGCAGAACACCCAGCAATAGGACAGACCCGTATGGATAGTATTTGGATTGAAGGCGGCGGTGCGCTAAGCGGTGAAGTGTCGATCAATGGCGCAAAAAATTCAGCGCTCAAACTAATGGCGGCGGCGTTACTGTGTCGCGATCCGGTTGTCCTTACCAATATGCCGCAACTAGCAGATACTCGTTCTCTGGCCCATTTGATGCGTCATTTGGGAGCCGAGGTGAACGAGGACATCGCCGGGATAATGACCATCCACGCCGCCAAATTGGGTGAACCAGAAGCGCCATACGAGCTGGTGCGAAAAATGCGGGCGACGTTCAACGTGCTTGGCCCGTTGTTGGCACGTAAAGGCCGGGCCAAAGTTTCCTTGCCCGGTGGCTGTGCCATTGGTGCACGTCCGGTGGATTTGCATATCGAAGCTTTAACGGCATTGGGCGCGAGCATTGAATTGCGTGAGGGCTATGCG
>JAESUG010000138.1 GCA_016763185.1 Robiginitomaculum sp.
CTTTTGAGTGATATTTTTAGTTTGTAATGTTCGTGGTTTTTCTTCTACTGCTAAAATGACTCCTTCTTTAGTACTGATGCCTAGTGCTAATGTTCCTCTTTTTACGGTTTCAATAGCGTATTCCACTTGGTATATTCGTCCATCTGGAGAATACATGGTTGGGGTCATATCATATCCACGTGATGCCATCATGATATCACAACTTTATTCCAAGTCAATTTAAGGGTAATTGTCTTGCCTGAATATGGAATAGATCTGGACATATGGCTTTAAGCAAAAAAAATCCTATTTATTTTAGAAACTATGGCAAACCAACTATTTGAATTCAAAGAGATCATTAAATCAAAATGTGTTTCTGAGCAAAGAAAACCCGATAAGCAGACTAGAAAATTGCTACTTTACTTGTTTACAAGTACAAGGGGTGGATTTACACGATTACGGATAATCATTCACTTACTTGATAGACCATACAATACTCATCAGTTATCACAAGTTCTTGAACTTGATTACAAGGCAGTTCAACATCACATGAAAGTTCTTCAGAAAAATAACATGGTCTCAAAAATTGGAGAAAAATATGGAGCTATTTTTCACTTGTCAAACTTTCTTGAAATAAATATTGGGGCATTAGAGGAAGCAATCGATAAACTAGATAGAAAAATGAATTACAAGAAAGTGTATCTTTAGTCTCTAAAACCAATTGATTTTTTAGAAACTTGCATGTTTGTTTGATTATGACTGGTGCTGATATTTCATGTGATGTTTGTGGTATTGAGTTAGATGAATCAGAATGGGAATCTCATATTGACACCAAAGAACACAAAGAAAAAACACTAATCCAAATCATGGAGTCCAGAATCGGGAAAGAAATAACCCCTCATACACGTGATGAAACAACTGAAATTCTGGAAGAACTGGAGATGGAACATACTAACGAAACAAAAAATGATGTATCTGTTAACTAAGTCTATTTTTTGAATATCTCATCTTCTAAAAGTTCATCATACTCTTCTACCATTCTCATTGATAGGATGACACTTGGGATCATGGGCTCACCTTTTGGTTTAATTGCCTCTAAACCTATGCCTTCGTTTGCAGTTTCAACACTCATCATAATTTGAAGTTCATCTTCTCTAAATAATGGAATCATTGATTGATTAACAATAACATCTTTTGATGTTCCGTGATAGAGGTTTGCCCTGATATTAGAATTTGGAACATCTTCTCCATTTTTTCTTAACCAAATGTCAAGATAGCGTGAAGTCGTACCTTTTTTTCTCCCAATTTGAGGAGCTACTATGACAAAGTAAAGTCCTGATTGTTTAATCTTGATAATGGAATTATCTTTTGTTGTATAGTGCTGAATTCCCACAATGGCATCATTAACATTAAATGAAATTGGAGTTGGTGTTTTTGCTTTTTTTGGCCTTTGATCAATATTGCAAGATAATTGTGCAAAATCCCTGATCATAAATTAAATTATTTTTGCGTGGCTTATAAGCTATTCGTAGTTTTCAGTTATGATTTTCATAATATGTTACATAATTTTTTTCGATTGCGGAAACAAACTTAAATATATTCTAGTGAAAAATAAATTAATTATCATGGTAAAGTTTGGTGCAGATCCATTTGCAAATTCAGTTAAACAAGTTCATGATGCATGTGATATTTTAGGAATTAAAGATGAAGGAGTAAGAAATTATCTTACAATGCCAAACAAAATGATGAGAGTAAAGATTCCTGTAAAAATGGATAATGGAAAATTACGTATTTTTACCGGATTTAGAAGTCAACATAACAACGATAGAGGTCCATACAAAGGTGGAATTCGTTACTTTGATCCTGAAGGTGGAGTGGAGTATATGGAACGTGAAGTCATGGCTTTGTCATCTTGGATGACCTGGAAATGTGCACTTGCTGGAGTTCCATTTGGGGGCGGTAAAGGTGCAATCTATATCAATCCAAAAAAAGAAAATTTAAGTAAAAATGAAATGTCAAGATTAACTAGAAGATTTGCATTTATGATTTCAGAAATTATTGGACCACAAAAAGATATTCCTGCACCTGATGTTTATACCACTGGTCTAGAAATGACCCAAATTATGGATACATATGGAAAATTAAATGGTGTTACACATCAACCTGCTGTAATTACTGGAAAACCAATTCCAATGGGTGGTTCTCTTGCAAGAAATGTTGCAACTGGTTTAGGTACTGCTTATTGTGTTAGAGAAGCTGCACAAATTTTAGATATGCCTCTTAGAGACGCAAAAGTTGTGTTACAAGGATTTGGTAATGCATCAACATTTGCAGGAGAATATTTAGAAAAAATGGGATGTGTCATTATTGGCGCATCTGATTCAAAAGGTGATATCTTAAAGCCTTCTGGAATGAAAATGAAAGATTTACAAAAATGGAAAGCAAAAAAAGGAACAGTAGTTGGATTCCCTGGTAGTACCAAAGTAAGCACTGAAAAATTACTTACAGCAAAATGTGATATCCTTATTCCAGCAGCTTTGGAGAATCAAATTAATGCTGCAATTGCAAAAAAAATACAATGTAAAATTATTGGAGAATCTGCAAATGGACCAACTCTTCCAGAAGCAGATCCTATTTTATACAAAAAAGGAATAATTGTTATTCCTGACATATTGGCAAATTCTGGTGGTGTTACAATTTCTTATTATGAATGGGTTCAAAATAACACTGGTCAGTATTGGGGATTTGTTGAAGTTGCAAAATTAATGGAAAATCATTTAGTTACTGGATTCAAAGATGCCTATGAACTTGCTCAAAATAAGAAAGTTGACATGAGAAGGGCTTGTATGGCAATTGCAGTAAAACGCGTAGTAGAAGCATTTGAGTTACGTGGCGTTTGGCCTTAGACTAGATACGATTCATAACAAACTAGTTGTTCAATAAACATTATTTTTCCTTTAGTAATTTCCTGTAATTTTCTTTTAAAAGAAAGATCAATTTTTGTTCTTCTTTGTAATAGTTGAATTGTTTTTTCAGTTAGGGTTCTTCCTTTTTTATCTCTGTCAAAAAGAATAATCAATCTTTCATATTTTGAAAC
>JAESUG010000013.1 GCA_016763185.1 Robiginitomaculum sp.
CGAGGCCAGAGACGTCAAAGGCTTATACGCCAAAGCCCGCTCCGGCGAGATCAAAAATTTCACCGGAATTTCCTCACCCTACGAAGTACCTACCCACCCGGATGTTCATCTAGATGGGTCATCAAAACCTCCAGAAAAATTAGCAAAACGGGTGCTAAAGACCATTTTTACCGATTGAAGAAGCTCGGAAGTTAGGGTACCTGTCCCCATGAGCCAACCGTCCGAAATTCCAGCGCACACCCTATCCATTGCACCCATGATGGATTGGTCGGATCGGCATTATCGGGCGTTTATGCGGCTGATCACCAAGCGTACTTTGCTCTATACCGAGATGATTACAGCGGCGGCGGTGGTCCATGGCGATCGCGGGCGGTTATTGGGGTATTCGGCGGTTGAACAGCCGTTGGCGTTACAATTGGGTGGCTCCGATCCAACGCTATTGGCCGAGGCTGCTCGTATTGGCGAGGGGTTTGGCTATAGTGAGATAAACCTGAATGTTGGCTGTCCGTCGCCGCGTGTGCAATCAGGGTGCTTTGGCGCGGCCTTGATGTTGGAGCCAGCATTGGTTGCCGATTGCGTGGCGGCGATGGTATTGGCCGTACAGGTGCCGGTAACGGTCAAATGCCGCATTGGGGTTGATCAACAAAATACGGACGAGACTTTGCCGCACTTTATCAAAACCGTTGCCGAGGCAGGGTGTACGACCTTTGTTATCCATGCGCGCAAAGCATGGTTGGACGGTCTAAGCCCAAAACAAAACCGAGAAATACCACCATTACAGTATGATCTGGTGCAGCAAATCAAACAAAAATTCCAAAACCTGACCATCGTTCTAAACGGTGGGCTGACCTCCTTGGAGCAGGCGCAAGCAGAGGTAACTGCCTTGGCGTTGGACGGCGCGATGATTGGCCGCGCCGCCTATCATAATCCGTGGGAATTTGTGGCGGCAGATCCGCAGTTTTTCGGCGCGCCAGCCCCGGTGCAATCGCGCTTACAGGTGGTCGAGGGCTTGATTGAGTATGTGCGGGCCGAACAAGCAAATGGCACCCGGCTGCACGATATCACCCGTCATGTATTAGGCCTGTTTGCCGGACAAGCCGGGGCGCGTCATTGGCGACGTACTTTATCGACCAAAGGCCCGCGTGCCGGTGCCGGTAGCGAGGTCATTACTGAAGCTGCCAGTTTCTTGTTAGAACAAGCCTGATGGAGTTTTTGACCGAACATATGAACCTGTTATTGATGCTGGCGGCCGCTGGTGCCGTTGCGGGGTTGATCGCGGGATTGTTTGGGGTAGGTGGCGGCGTGGTTATTGTCCCGGCGCTGTACGCGCTGCTGGGCGTGTTTGGGGTGGATGACGATACCCGGATGAAAACTGCGATTGCTACGTCACTGGCGACGATATTGGTGACATCGGCCCGTTCGGTGTGGGCGCATCATGGCCGAGGTGCCGTCGACGTCGATGTGCTAAAATCCTGGGTGCCATGGATCGTGCCCGGTGCCTTGGTCGGGGCAGGGTTGGCCAGTTATTTACCGGGAACTTGGTTGGTGATTGGCTTTGGTGGGTTCGCCATTTTGATTGCCATGCAAATGGGATTTGGCAATGCCAATTGGCGGTTGCGCAACGAGCTACCCCAAGGGCCGCTAAAAGTGGTGTTGGCGGGCTTTATTGGTATCAGCTCGGCCATGGTTGGAATTGGCGGTGGTGCGGTCGGGGTGGTCTTGATGACCTAGTGCGGCACACCGATCCACCGGGCGGTAGGCACTGCGGCTGGGTTCGGGGTGGCCATCGGCTTGCCAGCGGCCTTGGTGTTTATGGCTACCGGTTGGGGGGCGCAAAATCTGGTGCCGTTCTCACTGGGGTTTGTTAATATCCCAGGTTTTGTGGCGCTCTCGGTGCTGACGGTAACTTTGGCCCCGTGGGGTGCACGGTTGGCCCATGCACTGCCGGCAAATGTGCTGCGACGGTTGTTTGCAGTTTTGTTGTTGGTGACCGGTGGTTTGATGCTGCGCGATGGCCTTACTTGGTAAGGATCAATTGGCTGCGCGAGGCTTCAAATTTTTGCAATCGCCCCAAAAAACTCATACCCAATAGGGAAATATCCAGCCCTTCTTGCAAGACGAAGGCTTCGACATTGCGTAATGTGATCTGGCCAACTGAAACCTTGTCCAAGGTCACATACGCACCAAAGGTTTGCCCGGCGGCGGTATTGACCGGGACCGTGAAGGACAGTTTAGATATATCGATCTTAGCCCGTTTTGCATCGTTTAAGGTCAGCGCAATTGAAGAAGCACCGGTATCAACCAAAAACCGGACATGGGTACCATTTACCCGGCCTTGGGCGTGAAACTGGCCGTCATCAGATTTACCAATGGCGACGGCGGCTGAATTTTGCTGTACCGCTATCGGTTGAGATGGCTGTAATTCGCTCTGTACGCGGGTGGTGATGGTGCCAAGTTCTTGACGGAAGCTATAGACGACGATCACCAATAGAAAAATGGCTAGCCAGATGATGGCCTGACGGATGGCGACACCGATTTGGGCCTTGCCCGCACCAAAGGCACCACCGCCGATCAATACCAAGAACAGCAATAAATATACCAAGCGAGCTTGTTCATTTTCGCTGTGCAGCCAACTAGGTGCCAGAAATTTTACAATCAATAATAACCCAGCAACGACCAACGCAAAAATGGAGAAAAACCCTAGAGTAGAATGCAAAATGGCATCTCCTTGTGTCGTTTGGTTGCGGCGAACGGTATGATGACACGAACAGTTTACCGAACTGTTGCCAACCAATGGTGTTCAGTTGGGTTGGGGTGGTGCATGATACAAGTCAACCGATTCTTATGAATAAGAATAGGAGCAAAATCTTGGCTTTTCAACTTGATCAAAAACCATTTGATGATCTGCATAGTCTAATTACCAACGTACCGGGTGGGGACGAAGAAGCGCGCTTGGCTGCGCAAGCCAGACAAGCTGAAATCGCAGTACCGTCGGGAGAATTGGGCCGGTTAAGCGATCTTGCAATTTGGTTGGCCACTTGGCAGGGGGGCAGCGCGCCAACTGCTGCGCGCCCGCAAATCGTAGTTTTTGCCAGCTCGCACGGGGTCGCCAAACATGGGGTTTCAACCTATGGCTGGCAGGAAACTCAAACCAAAATCCAAACATTGACTTCCGGCAAAGGCTCGGTGAACCAAATCGCCGGAACCATTGGCTGTGGGTTGCGTATTATCGAGCTGGCACCGGAAATGCCAACGCCAGATATTCGTACAAATGCGGCCCTAAGCGAACCAGATTGCGCCGCTACCTTTGCGTTTGGGATGGAAGCTGTTACCGAAACGCCGGATATTCTGGGCTTGGGCGTGGTTGGTGCCGGTGCAACATCAGCGGCGGCGGCGGTGTCGTTGGCGCTGTATGGTGGTTCCGCAGCGTTTTGGGCGAAGTCGGGTTCGGCGGTCAAAGAGCCGGATCTGTTGACGGCCAAAGCACAAGCAATTGACGAAGCTTTGCTGCATCATCGCGGCAAACTGGATGACCCGCTGAGCATTTTACGCCGGTTAGGTGGGCGCGATTTGGCCGCGGTTGCTGGCGCGATCATTGCGGCTAGATATCAGAAAATTCCGGTGGTGTTGGACGGCTTTGTTGCTGCGGCTGGGGCTGCTATTTTGCACAGCATTGCGCCGAATTCGATTGATCATTGCATTGCTGGCTCGGTAACCTATCGCGACAGTCATCATGCCCTATTGGATCGGATCAGTAAAAAACCAGTTCTGGATTTGGGACTAGGGTTGGGCGATGGCTCCGGCGCAGCATTGTGCATGGCAAGCCTAAAAGCTGCTGCTGCCTGTCATAATGGAATTGGTATTGGAATTGAATAAGGATGGTAACTTGAAGCTGTATACGACACCACGAGCGCCAAACCCGGAACGGGTTTTGGGTTTTTTGCGCGAAAAAAACATTACTGATATTGAAATTGTAAATATTGATCTGTTCGAAAATGAGCATCGAACCCAGGAGTACCGAGCGATCAGTCCGTTTGCACAAGTGCCCGCTTTGCAATTGGACAATGGGCAAGCGATTACCGAAAGCCGGGCTATTTGTCGATATTTGGAAGGGGTGTGTCCCACGCCAAATTTGATGGGTGAAACGTCGGAGGAAACGGCTGTGATTGAAATGTGGGATCGGCGGGTTGAGATGATGTTGCTGATGCCATTGGCGTGGTGGTTGCGCCATGGCCATCCGGCATTTGTTGCCATTGAGAAACAAATTCCGGAAATGGCGCCGCGTGGTGAAAAAGGTTTTCGAAAATTTGCCAAAGCGCTGGACCGCGAACTGCAATCACGAGATTTTATCGCAGGGAATCGCTTTAGTATTGCTGATATTACGGCAGTGGCGACGATCGGGTTTGCGAAGGTTGCAAAATGGCGACCGACCGCGGAAGAAACACCAGATTTATTGGCGTGGCATGAGCGGATGCTGTCCCGGCCTTGTGGAGGCAAAGTGTGAAGTACAGTATCGTTGCGTTATTGTTGAGTTTTTGGCTAAGCGGGTGTGTGGAGACGACCATTGCGCGAGCTAATTTGAAACCAAAAGGCGCGCCGGCCCAGCCGGCAATGCAAATAGGTTTGCCGAACTATGCAGAGCTTATGCAGGCCAATGTGTATGGGGTTCTTCCGACACGATCACAGACGAAGGTGTTGAGCAAAACTGTTTTGAACCCAGTAGCATTGAACGGCAAAGCTCGGTTGGAAGAATGGAACATTGCCATCAGCGCCGGATTTGGTGATGACGAGAGCTCCAATTCTAGCGAGTTCAATTTAGTGGTGGTGCTTCCCAATGGCGCAACCGGCCCAGTGCCGGTGATCATGATGCAGACATTTTGCCCGTCCCATGTGGTCATTCCATTGGCCGGGGTGTCGGTATTGCCCGGCGGATTTCGCGGCTGTGATGGCGATGGGTTTACGAGCAAAGCCGTTCGCTATGTATTTGGGCGCTATATTGCCAGCCCGCCTATCGAGGAAATACTGGCAAATGGGTTTGCCATTGCCACCCAATATCCCGGTCAAGCGTTCCCCGATGGAGCCAGCGCCGGGTTGGCGGCGTTGCGTAAAATGTCGACAGGCCATGAGGATGATGACACCCGTTGGGGTGCCATCGCTGCATGGGGCTGGATGTTTTCACGGGCAGTGGATGCATTAGAAGCAGATGGTCGTTTCGATCCAAATGCGATGATTGCCTATGGTCATTCCAGATATGGCAAATCGGCGTTGGTAGCGGCCGCGTTTGATCAACGTATTGATGGGGTAATTAGCCATCAATCAGGAACCGGTGGCGCGTCACTAAGCCGAGGTAATTTAGGCGAAACGGTTGCAAAAATTACAACATCTTATCCGCATTGGTTTTCGAGAAAATTTGCATCTTATGCGGAACGAACCGGCGATTTACCGGTTGATCAACACTATTTGTTGGCGCTAATGGCTCCGCGTCCGGTGCTGTTGGGCAATGCTCGCCGTGATGTTTGGTCTGATCCCAACGGAGCATTTCGCGCGGCGCAAGCGGCCAGTCCGGCATGGGTTGAGCTCGGCCAGATCGGTCTTGGGCAAGACCGGCTGGTGCCTTTTGTGCCAAATGCAAATTTGTCGTTTTGGATCCGCCCCGGCACCCATGGCGTAACCGAAGAAGACTGGCCGGCATTTTTGGAATTTCTAAACGCTCATTTTCCGGAAGATTAGTCGTTGGTTGTTGGTGCTATACGTGAGCGTACCCAGCCCCATAAGGTGTTTTCGGATAGCATATCCACATAGGCC
>JAESUG010000014.1 GCA_016763185.1 Robiginitomaculum sp.
CTGAACACCCTAAAGCGTCCAACAGCGGACGGCTTAAAATCGGTGGTTGGAATTGGCGCTGAGGCGGTTGCGTTTTTGCCGAGCGCGGCGCGGATACCGCCGCCGAGCGCCGATACTCGTAGCCCGCATGTGCAAAGCTTGCCGGGCTATGTCAAAGGCTGGCTGGAAATTCAAGATGCCGGTTCGCAATTTGTCACCTTGTGTACGGGTATTGGGCCGGGCATGCAGGTGCTAGATTATTGTGCTGGCGGCGGCGGCAAAACCTTGGCCTTGGCCCAGCAAATGCAAAATAAAGGGCAGATATTTGCCTATGATAACAATAACCGACGCTTGGCCCCCATTCACGAACGCCTAAAACGAGCCGGGGTGCGAAATGCCCAAGTTCGCAGCCCCAGTGACCCGGAAGCGTTGGCTGATTTAACCGGAAATATGCATGCGGTGTTGGTTGATGCGCCATGTACCGGTACTGGAACATGGCGGCGGCACCCGGACCTGAAATGGCGGTTACGCGAGGGCCAATTGCAAACTCGCATGGGCGAGCAAGACGAAGTATTGCGCCAAGCGGCACCGTTTGTGCGTCCAAACGGGGTGTTGTTCTATGTGACCTGTTCGTTGTTACGCCAAGAAAACGAAGACCGGATTGACGAGTTTTTGGCCGAATATTCGGAGTTTGCGCGGGTGTCTGTTGCTGAAATTGCCGCGTCCGGCGGTTTGCTAAACGCAGCGGGTCAGCAGGTATTGGAGGCAAATAGTACCGAAACCGGTGATTTGCGTCTATCGCCAATGACCACCCAAACGGACGGGTTTTATATGGCAGCTTTGCGAAAAACGCCATGACCCAGTCCCATGAACAAGTTCTGATCGTTGATTTTGGCAGCCAGGTCACCCAATTGATCGCCCGGCGCTTGCGTGAAATGGGGGTGTATTGCGAAGTTCATCCCTATAACAAAGTCGATGCCAAATTCGCCGCCCGTTTTGCACCTAAAGCCATCGTGCTTTCCGGCGGGCCGAACTCGGTGCATTGGGCGGACAGCCCGCGCGCCGATGACAGTTTGTTTGATTTGGGCGTGCCGGTATTGGGCATTTGTTATGGCCAGCAAACCATGTGCGCCCAATTGGGCGGGGCGGTCAGCGCCTCTACCACCCGCGAATTTGGCCGTGCCGAGATTGAAATTATTGGCAACAGCCGGTTATTCGCCGGATTACAGCCCACCGAGATCGTGTGGATGAGCCACGGCGATAAGGTTGATGCCATCCCCGATGGTTTTACGGTCATTGCCCGCTCGAAACACGCGCCGTTTGCCGCGATTGCCCATGAAGCCAAGCAATTTTACGCGGTACAATTTCACCCCGAAGTGGTCCATACTCCGTGTGGCACCAAAATCTTGTCAAACTTCATTCGAGGGATTGCCGGTTTGTCAGGCGATTGGACCATGGCCGCATTTCGCGACGAAACCATCGCCAAAATCCGGGCGCAAGTGGGCACAGGCCGGGTGATTTGCGGGCTATCCGGCGGGGTTGATAGCTCGGTCGTTGCCGTGTTGTTGCACGAGGCGATTGGTGCACAATTAACTTGCGTCTATGTCGATACCGGATTGATGCGCGCGGGTGAAACCAAGCAAGTGGTTGACCTGTTTCGCGATCATTATAATATTCCACTGATCGCGGTCGATGCCGGTGATTTGTTCTTGGGCAAGCTGGCCGGGGTCGATGACCCGGAGAAAAAACGAAAAATCATTGGTGGTTTGTTTATTGACGTGTTCGAGGCCGAAGCTGGCAAACTCGGCGGCGCTGATTTTCTAGCCCAAGGTACGTTATATCCGGATGTGATCGAAAGCGTCAGCTTTGACGGCGGGCCATCGGTGACTATCAAATCGCACCATAATGTTGGCGGCTTGCCGGCGCGGATGAAGTTGCGTCTGGTCGAGCCATTGCGCGAATTGTTCAAGGACGAAGTACGGGCCTTGGGCCGCGAATTGGGCCTGCCCGAAAGCTTTGTTGGCCGCCATCCATTTCCGGGGCCAGGCTTGGCCATCCGTATTCCCGGCGAAATCACCGCGCCAGCCGTGGCCATACTACAAAAAGCCGATGCCATCTATCTCGACGAAATCCAAAAGGCCGGACTATACGACGACATATGGCAAGCTTTTGCGGTTCTGTTGCCGGTGCGGACCGTTGGGGTCATGGGCGATGAGCGCACCTATGAACAAGTATTGGCCCTACGCGCCGTTACCTCAACCGATGGCATGACCGCCGACTATTTCCCATTTGCGCACGATTTTCTAGGTCGCACTGCCACCCGCATCATCAACGAAGTACGCGGCATTAATCGCGTGGTCTATGACATCACTTCCAAACCACCGGGGACGATTGAGTGGGAATAATATTAAAAAACATAGCGCTTCTGCTCTGCATAGGGCTAGGAGCATGCATGAGCACTTCGGCAAAATCTGAGCTAATTGTTTTAGCGGCCCCGGTTAAAAATGACCCGTATTACGAGAGCGTCGAGGGCGATATATTTGATTTTCACATCAATTATGCCAAGCAGATTGCCGAGCATGATGCGGTTTTGGTTCTAACCGACAAACATAGCTATGATGCATATGTGGCCGTTTTGGGCAAAGACAGCGTAGCCATTGCGCCGATGTTGGACATTTGGATGCGTGATTTTGGCTTGTCGAATGTCACCAACCCGATGATGTTTCGCTATACGCCTGAGGGCCAAGGCACCGGCAAAACCGGCCAAAGCGAAGCGGATGCAGTCCAAGAACAATTGGCCGAAGTTTTGCAGAGAGCAGGGCTGTCATTTAGCGCCTCGGATTTGTTAAATGACGGTGGCAACTTTGTTGATGATTACGCGGGAAATGTCGTCATCAGCACCAAATTCCTAACGGACAATGCTCTATCCGAAGACAAGGCGCGCGCCATGCTCACCGCCCTGGATGGCATCAACAACGTGGCATTTATCGAAGCAGATGAGCAAGGCGGGTTGGAGCATGCCGATGGGGTGGTAAGCTTTGTCGATATCAATACCTTGGCCATAAACGCATACCCCGAAGACCCGCAATATGCACGAAAACTAACCATGGATCTGCGTCGTGGGTTGCCGGATGTAAAGATTTTTGAAATCGTCACGCCGTATGATGGAAGCATTATTTATGACCCGCGCTTTGGCTCGGCCTGTGGGCTATATACCAATGCGTTGGTGACGCCGCAGCGCATTTACCTGCCGCAATTTGGCATACCCGAAGACAAACTAGCCATGCAGCAAATCCGCGCCATAACCACCAAAGAAATTATCCCGATACCCTCCGCCAAAGTCTGCCAAATGGGCGGCGGTGTGCGCTGTATGTCATGGCAATTGCGCGGCTCAAACGCCGAAAAACTAAAACGCTATTTGCAAAAATGAATGTGATTATTCAGGAATAGAGATAAACAGGTAATTATGACGGGCAATAGGCGCCGCCGTGGATGCGGCCGGTACCCGCTTCTTGGACTAAAATTGCACAGCCGTGACCGGCAGTTGGGGGTTTGATGCTATAGCTGGCTTGGCCGCCTTTGACGGTGCCTAGTTTGCGTGATTGGGTGACGATATGGGCTTCGGCTAGTTTTAAGCCTTTGTTTTCACCGCGTTTTACGTCTGTAATCGCTGATTTTATGAACGTGACTAAAATCACGTCGGCAGGCGGTGCGGTGAGTGAGAACTGGATCATACCATCGGCTTTGGTTGCCGAAATACGGGCCGAGGTTGCGCTGGGGTTATCCAGCAGTTTTTCAATTTTGGCCCGGCGCGAGCCAACGGTTTCGGCGCTGCCATTGATGATTAGTTGCGGGGTGTATACGGCCGATGTATCGCGCAAAGAACGATTATAGTCTCGTTGGCGGGCGGTGAATTTTGGGCTGGAATACGGGTCTTTCCACACCCCGTCACCACCGTGGCGC
Organism: Robiginitomaculum sp.; assembly: GCA_016763185.1. GTDB lineage: Bacteria > Pseudomonadota > Alphaproteobacteria > Caulobacterales > Maricaulaceae > Robiginitomaculum_B. The sequence goes on from JAESUG010000014.1 coordinate 3,943, forward strand.
AATGTATCCCAATAATCGACGTGCCACTCCAGTGCGAGGATATCTTCGCGCTTCGACAAATCTCGCAAAATAGCTTCCGCCGGCGGGCACGAGGAGCAACTTTGCGAGGTGAACAACTCGACGACCACCATTTGCGCCGCCGGTGCAGGTTTGGCCAGCGCAAGGCTGGTCGAAGCAAGAATAAGGTTTAGGAGCAACATGAGGGCCTCGTCTGTAGCAATGAAGGTTCTTTGATGCCTGTTCCTGCACCAAATTTCGAATGAATTACCGTTCACAGTGGAACACGTGTTTGTTACCGTTCGCCGGTTTATATTTTCGTCGCCATACCGACCCGCCTGCTCTAAGGTGGGTAGCTGTACTCAATCCTCTATGAAATAAAGACACAAGTTCATGACCCGAATGCTTACCTCAATGACGGCCCAGGAATACTTATTTGCGGCTTTGGGCTTGGTGATGATGGGGATTGCTTTGTTCGGACTGGTTCCCGATGCATTTGCCCACGGCGTGACCGAAGGCGATAAGGGCTATATTCAGGAAATCACCGGCGTGCAGCCGATCGCGTTTTTGTACTTGGGCGCCAAACACATGATGACCGGGTATGATCATTTATTGTTCCTGTTTGGGGTTATTTTCTTTTTGTATCGTCTCAAAGACGTCACCATTTATGTGACCTTGTTTGCGGTTGGGCATGTGATCACTTTGTTGTCCGGCGTGTTGCTGCACATCAGTTTCAGCCCGTATATCATTGATGCGATTATTGGCTTTTCAGTGGTGTACAAAGCGCTCGACAATATGGGTGCGTTCCAACGCTGGTTTGGGGTGCAACCAAACACCAAGGCTGCGACATTCATCTTTGGTTTGGTTCACGGCTTTGGCTTGGCGACCAAGATTTTGGAATATGAAATTTCAACTGATGGCCTGTTGGCCAATCTTATCTTCTTTAATATTGGCGTTGAGATCGGGCAGATTTTGGCTCTGGTTGGCATGTTGATTGCCATTACCTATTGGCGCAAAACCGGAAACTTTATGCGTCATGCTTATGGGGCCAATGCGCTGATGATGATGCTCGGCTTTTTGCTGATGGGCTATCAGATCACCGGTTATTTCGTTGCCTAATTCAATTCGAAAACCAGTTACGAAGGAAACCACAATGCACAATGCCAACATCCCGACCGATCAGGAACTTGCCACAACCGCCAAGCTGGTTAAATCTACCATTTTGGCGGCACTGGTCGCCGGAGTATTGCTGGTCACCGTGGTGATGCCTGCTGAATACGGCATTGACCCCACCGGGATTGGCAAAACCATTGGCCTAACCAAAATGGGCGAGATTAAAACCTCCTTGGCCAAGGAAGCGGCAACGGAACGGGCCGCGGAATTGGAAGACCGTCCCGCTATCGAGCCGGTTCCAAGCCCAGCAAAGACCATAACACCCGCACCAGAACCAACTCCGCCGGTGCGCGTGCTCCCGAACCATGAAATGCACGTGACGCTAGCCCCAAACGAAGCGGCCGAGATCAAGGTCGACATGAACAAGGGCAGCGTGGTCCAGTACACATGGTGGACCGATGGCGGCAAAGCCAATTTTGATGTGCACGGCGATTCAAAAACTCTAAACATCCGCTATCATGGATACAGCAAAGGTTCCCAGCAACGCAAAGAAGGCGAAATTGAAGCGGCGTTTGATGGTTCCCATGGCTGGTTCTGGCGCAACCGCACTGCCGATACACTGAACATAACCTTGCAGACCAGTGGCGAGTACACGGACATCAAACGCCTAGAATAGCGGCGTTAGTATTGGAAGCGTAGCCCAATGGTTATATTGCGCCCGGCACTGGGAAAGCTTCGCGCATTGCCAAAGGCAAAATCAGCACGCTCGGCATAGGCCGTGTCCAACAGGTTTCGAACATGGACAAAACCGGTAAAACCACCAAATCCCTGTTCAGTACGCAGATCAAAAATATCATGGCCATCATACGTGTTCTGGTTGGCAGCATCAGTAAAATAGCGGCCCACATGGACCCAACCCACTTGGACAAGGCGCTCCGGTGTCGGAGTCCAGTTCAAACGAGCGCCGCCTAATGTGCGGGGTGCCGTATCAATATCATCGCCAAAACGGATGGCTTCGGTGGCATTGATGGCACTGTTTACGGGTCGGTCAAAACGGTAGGTGTGACGCGCATATGTGCCGTTCATGGCAAGGCTTAAGCTCGGTGTAATGGCCCATGTGAACGCCGCTTCAATCCCGATATGGCGGGTGCGGCCATTGGTTACATTAAAGCCATCGGCATCGCGGAACAGGAAATTTTCCTTGGTCGAGAAATAGCCAGTGATTTCGCCCGTAATCACGCCTAAACTTCCGCGCCAACCAGCCTCTAGGTTATCAATGGTTTCGGGTTCGATATCGCCGACCAATTGATTGTCTTGCAACCGGTATAAATCAGTGGTTTGCGGGGGGCGGGCCCCTTGGGCATAGCCAATCCAGCCGGTGCCATTGGCAAATTTTCGTTGCAGGCTAATTTTGGGACTAAGGGTAAAAATGTGTCGCTGCGATCGGAAGGCCGCAAGAACCGCCCGGGGTCGGAGGGAAGATTGGCCGCAATGCGAGTTTCATAATCATAGTGCGTCCAATCGCCACGGGCGGCAATTGTAAGGCTGGTATTTGCGCCCAGTTCGAACACGGCGTTGGCAAATGGCGATAGGCTGCTGGCTGTCACCTGATAGTCATAATGCACACCTTGGATGAAGCTAAATATGGTTGGGTTTTCTTGAACCTCAGTTAAAAATCCTTGGGTGTATTCGGCATCAAGGCCCAACGCATAGGTGCCGGTACCCGCCAGTTTTCCATGCCATGCACTTTGAGCGCCAACGCTCCAATGGCTATTTCGTTCAATGGCTTGCGAGGGTAAAAAATGCTGACGGAACGTCATATCCGTCCACCGGGCATAGGGGGTTATTGTCAACGTACCGGTTTGACTTGTCCGGGAAAAATTACTTTGTAACCGGGCCGAGCGAACATCGCGAAACGCATTGGGGTTGGGGTTGGTTGTCGCCAAGGTCTCATCCGCGAACGCATCTTCGCCGATCAAAAACCCGGCGGTTTCTTGGTTTAAATTGGTGAACGAGAAAATCACATCCCGGTTCCAGCGCCCGGTTTCATCCACATGGCGCAAGGTTAGCTGTTGTTTATCCGCACCGCTATCATCGCGAAAGCCTTGATCGTTTTGCAGCGCAATTCCAGCATAAAATCCTTTGCCATCGGCGACGTGGGTTAGGCTGGCATTGGCTTGTTGTATACGTTCGGAAACCGACACCGTGCCTTGGTAGCCGGTTTGTTTTGGCGTTGGGGTTTGCACATTGATAACCCCGTGAATGGCATTGGCCCCGTAAAACGCCCCGCCGGGGCCGCGCACCACTTCAAAATTGTCGGCCAATGCGGTTTGCGCCTCCAATAAGCCGTTGACATTGGCAAAGCCAGCGGCGCGCACCGGAACTCCATTTTCCAAAAACAAAAACGAGCCAGCGCCAGCGCCACCAGTCAAAATAGGCGAGCGAATAGCCGTGAGGTGTTCTTGGCCTGATCCACGGTGCAAACTGGTGCCGGGGATTTGGTTTAGCACTTCTGCGGGATGTTCGGCTTGGATGGTGATCAGTTGATCATGATTGATTTTACTGATGCTAAAGGCAACATCATTTTGCGCTTGCGCCCGGCGTTCGGCGGTGATGACAATCTCGTCTGCCGCCATTGCCGGTTGGCAATAAAGCCCACCGGAGGCGATCAATACCGCGAGTTTCACTTTACAAATTGTATTCACTGGTTTTCCTTCATGTTAGGTTGGGCTAGACCTAGCATACGAGTTTTATGACGGGAAGCTTGTCATAATTTTGCATCCAAATTGCGCCCCCATGCATCTTATGGGTTGAACGGCAATACAGCCGGTCGATGAGAAAACAACACTGGAGAAGAAAATGGATGAAATATTTGTACCTATTGTTCTGTTTGCGATAGTCCCCCTTATTGTATGGATTGTGTCAATGAACGGTCAAAAGCGCGCGGCAGATTTACAAATCACCGTACAAAAGGCCATCGAAAAAGGCATAGAGCTTACCCCCGATACCATCAAAGCTTTAGGCGTTAAACCGCGTTCCCCATTTAGAGATTTGCGCTGGGGTGCTATTTTACTGGCAAGTGCCGGTGCATTTTTGATCCTTGGCCATGGTATTCAAGCCGTTGAACAGGATGAGGCTGTCTTTCCGATCATGGCAGGTGTTGCGTCATTTCCGGGCTTGATTGGATTGGCGCTGGTTGCCATGCATTTCTTGCTCAAAGGAAAAACAGACGACGAATAAGCGTGGATGAAACCCGGCAACCCCGAACGAGGAGGCCAGTAATGGCAACGTCTGATCTTGAACTCGTAGCGTTGGTTGTGGCAAGCCGTGACCAACGCGCTTTTTCAAAACTAATCAGCAAATACGAAGTGCTAATCCGGGCGATGCTAACCCGGATGACCGGCAA
>JAESUG010000139.1 GCA_016763185.1 Robiginitomaculum sp.
CCACGAAAAATCCTGTGTCCACCATTGATCAAAATGATCCCAATAGGCGGGGTCTTTGTTGATTTTTGTTTGCTCAGCGGTAAGAACGCGTTCGTTCATTATTGTGCCTTGCCAACCTCACTGATCCAGCGTTCGATTTTGGCTTCTAGCATGGTCAAAGTCATGCCGCCGTCTTTTAAGACCTCGTCGTGAAAGGCGCGTAAATCGAATTTGTCGCCTAGTTCGGTTTCGGCTTGATGGCGCAGGCGCCAAATGGTGAGTTCGCCGATTTTATAGCCCAAGGCTTGGCCGGGCCATGAGATATAGCGGTTGGTTTCGGTTTCGATATTGTGCAAGGCTAGGGCCGAGTTATCGGTTAAACAGGCTTTGGCTTGGTCTCTGCTCCAACCAAAGGCGTGAATACCGGTGTCCATCACCAACCGACAGGCGCGCCACATCTCATAAGTTAACCGGCCAAAATGTTCGTACGGGGTGTGGTACAACCCCATCTCGACGGCCAGTTTTTCGGTGTACAAGCCCCAGCCTTCGCCAAAGGCCACGACATATAGTTCGTTTCTAAATTTCGGTACGTCTTGTAGTTCGGCGCTGATGGCAAATTGGTGGTGATGGCCGGGGACCGCTTCGTGGACGCTAAGCGCCGGTAGCTCGTATAAGGGCCGTGACTTCAAATCATAGGTGTTGACCATATAGCCACCAGCGCGACCTTGTTTGATGTCGCCCGGCCAATAGCGGGCAGTGGTGTAATTCGGCGCAATCGCCGCCGGTACTGGGCGCACGCCATAGGGCAATCGCGGAAGAAGTCCAAAGTATTGTGGCATTTTATCATCGGCTTGTTTGGAAATATAACTGGCGCGCATGAGCAGTTCTTCTTCGGTTTTGGCGTAAAACTGTGGGTCGGTGCGTAAAAACACCAAAAACTCGGCAAAGCTGCCGTCAAAGCCGGTTTCGGCAATCACTTCCTCCATTTCGGCGCGGATGCGGGCAACCTCGGTTTTGCCCAATTCATGGACTTGCGCGGCGCTCATATCGGTGGTGGTGAAGGCTTTGACCAATACTTCGTAATAGGCCGCGCCGCCCGGGGTTTCGGATATGCCAATACTGTCACGAGATTTTGGCAATATTTCATCACGCATAAACGCCAATGTCTCGGCATAGGCCGGGGCGATGGCTTCGTGAAAGGCTTGGGTGATACCGGCGCGTAATGCGTCCACTTGCTCCGGCGTTGTGCTGGCGGGCAGGGTGCTTAGCGGGGCCAATAGGCTGTCCAGCATGGTATCATCATTGATTTGTGTCTCTAGGGTTTCAACCACCCCGCGCACGATCATTTTGGGTTGCGCAAAGCCGGTTTCCACCCCGCGCGCAATATTGGCGCGGTGTTGTGCTAAAAATGTTGGCATAAGGCGTAGACGCGCTATCCACGCCTCGCCCTCGGCCACGGACCGAACCCGGGTTGAACGGGCCAATCCATCCAGAAACGTGTGAAACCCGCTATCATTGGTAAAGGGTAGAGCGCTGACATCAAAATCAGCGCGAGCGGTGCGGCTGGTCAGCACGTATTCGAGCAAATCGGCGTTGAATTGCTGGCCAATGGATAACCCATCGTGCCGGGTTTGAATGTCAGCCAAACGTTTGACAAACTCCCGATTACTGTTGGCGTTGATACGGGTGCGCAGTATCGAAACATCCGGCAATTTAGCTAGGGCCGTAACTTCGCCTTCGCGTCCGGCCAGCACTGGATTATTGGCCAGATCAAATTTACGAACATCGTCGATTAACCTATCCAAGTCAGTGGCCGCAGTTGGCTCGGCGTGGGCGGGAGTAATCAGTATGGCCAACAATATGGCGGGGATCATGATCATTCGCATAATAGTCTCCTATGGGCGAGGTGCTGCCTGTGAAAATATGGTTAATAATCCGTAAAGCAATTCAGTGCTTAAAGAGAAGCCTAGCACGAATGTAACGATTCGCTTGTAGAAATTTTGCGCCACCAATTGGAGAATCCAATGATACGTATAGCCCTTGTTTGCACCGCCGCCTTACTGCTTTCTGGTTGTGGTTGGTTTGGAAATTTGAGCGGCGCCGGTGCCGGTCAACGCATGAGTTTGGAACTGGCGGTGGGAATTGACCCCAGTGTTGATGGTGATGTGATCAGCACGGCTTTTGATGATACCGGTACAGCAGAGCTAATTACCACTGGTTATGATGATGCTTACGATAATGGCTTGCGGTATCAAGCCGGTATTTCTTATGAAGTAAGTAACACGGTAGATATCACTTTGGCGGCCAATTATGCTACCTCTGATGGGCGAACTCTGGAAGTTGGCAATGTATCGGGTATTGACCCGATCACCGCTGATTTTGGTGATTACGAGACCTATGGCGCTGAAATTGGGTTGCGCAAATATTTTCGGAACAAGACGTTTGCTCATTTGCTTAGCCCCGCCGTTAGCCCCTATATTGGCCTCAATGTTGGGATACAGCACGTAGAAAGCATTGGCGCGATTTTAACCTCGGATGGGTTTGTCGGCATTGGCCAGCCGACCAGCATCAACGCCGAATTTTACGAAGATAGCCTTGTCCCAACCGCCCAGATCATAGTGGGTGCCGAATGGCGCGCCAATAATAATTTTTCAATCGGCCTTGAAACTGGAGTGCGTTATAGGGGTGACTTGAGCGCAGGTGACAACACATTGGTTGCCATAGGCTTGCAAGAAGCGCGGGATAATTCGCACAATATCTCTATCCCGATCACCTTGCGGGGCCGGTTTAAGTTTTAACAGATATCAGGTGTACTTAAATAATCTCGGTGGCTTGCGCACCGTGGTTTTTATTTGCAGGTTGTCGTCATGAAACATGATCTTCCATTATCCGGTGCTGTTGCCTTTGGCTTTGAGGCGGTGCGCGACGAATTTACCGCCTTGTTTACTGATGAGCTGGAGCGCGGCGCGGGCTTGGCCGTTTATATTGACGGCGCACCGGTGGTGGATCTGGTGGCGGGCTGGGCTGACAAAGCCTGTGAAGTGACATTCACCGACCAACATTTGGTGCCGGTGTATTCATGTTCAAAAGCCATTTCGGGGCTGGTAATTGCGTGGGTAGCGGCCCAAGGCAAGCTGTCTTACGAGCAAAAGGTTTGTGAATTATGGCCCGAATTTGCGGCCAATGGCAAAGATCAAGTTACCATTGGCCAGGTCTTGTCCCACCAAGCAGGTTTGTGCGGCATTGAAGCACCATGGACACCGCAAGACTGGTTTGATTGGCAAAAAACCACCACACGTTTGGCCGAGATGAAACCATTATGGGAGCTGGGCGATGGCTCTGGCTATCATTCGGTGACATGGGGGTATTTAGCCGGCGAGATTGTGCTTCGTGCCACTGGCGGGCGCAGTATTGGCACGATTTTGCGTGAAGAATTTTGTGCATTAAACCAGCTTGATTTTTGGATTGGCTTGCCGGATGAGGAACATGAACGGGTGGCGGAAATCTCCAAGCCGACGCGCATCCCGTCCGGCTTTAGCACCCCAAACGAGTTTCAAAAACTGGCGTTTATGCGCGCTTGGTCATCGCCCGGTCGTCGCGGCGGTGCTGAATGGCGCCGAATGGAACTTCCCTCTGCGAATGGTCACGGCACCGCCCGCGCGATGGCGCAATTGATGGGTATGTTGGCCAATAATGGAAAACTTGAAACCCGCGAAATGCTGACCCCTTCGGTGTTGGCCCAGGCTATATCCGAACGCGTTGCCGGTAAAGACCGTGTCCTGCCCTATAATATGAGTTTTGGCGCCGGCTTGATCCGCAATACCCCGGCCCGTCATGTCTATGGCCCCGGCAACCACACCGTCGGTCATACCGGGTTCGGTGGCTCGGTAACTTTCGCCGATACCGAAAAGAATATTTCCTTTGGCTATGTCACCACCAAACAAGATAATCAATTGGTAAAAGATGTCCGCGCCGGGCGTTTGATCGCGGCTGTGTATGAGTGCTTATGAGCGAGAGGTTCATCTTCCCACCACCCCGGTCCCCGCGCCGGTATCCAGCCTCTTGAGAAATGTTTCATGCACCACAAAGACTTGGACCCCGATTTTCATCGGGGTGACGATGGATGGATAACGG
>JAESUG010000140.1 GCA_016763185.1 Robiginitomaculum sp.
AATAAAATGAAAAAAGGTGGCCATGGCGGCAATAAGGGAAAAGGCGGTCATCGTGGTGGTAAAGGCGGTGGCAAGGGTGGTGGTAAAAGCGGGCACTAATTCTGCTTTGACCTTAAAACTGGAAGTACACAAAAGACACGGCGATTAACCGATAAAGGGTCAAGGCCAGCGCGGTTGCCATACCCGCAATGCCCCACCAAATTTCAGGACGCGCCAAAGCTGACCAATGTGGCCGCTATCGTTTCATAAAACCCACAATAAAAACCAATTCGAGGGCAAAAGCTTGACTTAAGCTCGCTGGGCGGGAACATCGGCTTACGTAAACTCAAAGGCCTAAAATGACGAGTGAACCGGCACTGATTGATGTCATCATTGTAAACTATAATGCGAGAGGTTTATTGGCGCGAAGTGTGCATTGCCTCAGCCAGCAAAGTTTTACTAATTTTCGGGCGATAATTGTCGATAACGGCTCAATAGATAATTCCTTAACGCAGCTTCCGACACTGGACTCAAGATTTTCAATATTGCGCCTTGGCGAAAACACCGGATTTGCCAAAGGCAATAATATTGGCATTGCACAGGGCACCGCACCATGGATTGCCTGTTTGAACCCAGATGCGTTTGCTGACACCCATTGGCTCGAAACCCTATACGAACATGCGATAGCAGATCCGGATATTGTGATGGCCGGCTCCACCCAAATTTCGGCTGAAGATACCGATCTGCTCGATGGCGCTGGTGATTTATATGCGCCCATCGGGTTTGCTTGGCGTGGCCTGTATCACCGACCCATTGCCAAATTACCGCCCAATGGCGAGGTCTTTGGTCCATGCGCGGCGGCGGCGCTCTATCGACGTGATGCCTTTGAAGCTGTAGGCGGCTTTGACGAAGACTTTTTTTGTTATCACGAAGACGTCGATCTGGCATTTCGGTTGCGGCTGATGGGCGGTAAAGCCGTTCAGGTTCAAGGCGCAATCGTCCACCATGTTGGTTCCGGAATCGCCGGAACCGAAAGCCCGTTTGCGGTATATCATGGCACCCGCAACCGCAGTTGGACTTTTGTTAAAAACATGCCGTTGGTACCACTGGTGCTGTTATTGCCGTTTCATATCGGATTATCATTGTTGTTCTTGCTTCGCGCATTGGTGAAACGCCGGTTCAGCCCAACGGGGCGCGGCATTTGTGATGCGATGGCAGGATTTGGTACCGTTTGGAAAAAACGGCAACAAATTCAGGCCAGCCGCACCGCATCGACGTGGGCGCTATTAGCGGCCATGACATGGTCGCCCGTGCGGTTTCTCTCCCGGGATGCCGATGTACGAACCAAAACAAGTATAAAGCTGCCGAAACCCTAACCTTGGGAGCAATCAAAGCTTCGATCAACGCTGGATATGGTACGATATTCAGCAATCGAAATATCAAGTAATTTCAACAATTCCACCTCAAAAACCAATGCTTGGTTGGGACCAATAGAGCCACCAGATGTTCCGCGTGCGCCATAGGCAAGCTCTGCAGGGATAACCAATTTCCACTTATCACCAGCTCGCATTAAGGACAAAGCTTCAACCCAACCAGAGATCACACCGTTTGATGGAAATGCAGTAGGAAGATTGCGGCTATAGGAACTATCAAATTCCTCACCGGTAATCGACGTGCCACGATAATGTACGCAAACCACTTGGCCGGGCGTTGGGTGTGGACCCGCGGCATCACCACTGGCCAATATATTGTATTGTAGACCTGTAGTGGTGGTTATTACGCCAGGTTTGATTTTATTTTCATCCAAATAGGCCCTGCCGAAAGCAAGGTTTTTGTCAGCTTCGGACATCGGTCCGGAAACTTCCGGCATGTCGGTTGCCGCTGGTGCTGCCGGGGCTGCTTCGGTTTGTGGCTCGGTTGTTGTTGGTTCTTCTGCCTGCCCACAAGCGACAAGTACAGCCAAGCACGCAAAAGGCATCAATAAATTTTTCATGTTTGGAACTCCCATTTTCACGAAAGAAATAGCAAACAATCGCAAAAAGTCGAGAGAAATATTTTTGTGAATCCTAAGACAAGCCTCTATACACATCCATTCGGCGCATGGCTTTACTAGGAAACGCGCTAAGCGGACCAAGGGGGAACGCCTCGGCCCAATTTCGAATTCGGTATTCTGTATCTCGAATCAGCGATGCTCGGTGACAACTAGCAACAAAGCCGGTGGTTAAACGCCGCCGTGAATTGGCTAAAATATTCTTAAATCTGTAATCACCGACACCAAGATCAATCTCACGAACATGGGTGTCGGCTAGTTCGGTAATTATGCTTTCAAATAGTATCTGGCCTGGAGAATAGACCGCCCATTTCGGATCGTGGGCAATAAACCAAGCGTGCAAAACATCACCATCGGCCAAGCAATAATTGGCCGCCATCAATTCGTCGCCCGCATACAGCAAAAATAACGCCCCACCAAAGCTTTGCACACCCCCAATTGCCAACAAATTCTGTACCAGATCGCGGGTCCACGTATTGGCAAATACGTCCGGTGTCCGCGTTTGATGATATTGCGCCCGTTTCCATTGCAGCAATTGTTCAAAAGCCGCACTGTCTTGACTATAGGTTTCCAACCGAACCGGCCCGACTTCTTTAGATAATTTACGAAAGCGTTTTCGCGCCCGTTTGGTTTCGGAAGAGCCTTTTTCACGCCGCCCTTGGTGATATTTTTCCAATCCCAAGGATAGATCAATCACATGCGAGCTGTGTTGCGCGTGAACGAAAGCAGCAAAGCCGGATTGGGTTGCCGGTATGTGCGAAAAATCGAACCGGGCGATTTGCATTTGGCGCATGATTTGCGGCAGGTCACACGCATAGTTGGCAGCCGCAATCATCCCATGATAGTCGCTCAAGGCACCGCCAACGGGTACGGCCACCCGACCGGGACGCTGAAAGGGCAAAAAACCACCAACCCGTCCAGCATCATCCATCAGCACGGCTATTTCAACATCATTACGAACCTTTGCGACTTCAGCCGTCCATTTTGGCGAAAAATATGGACTGGCCAGATCATCGCGTTGGTGGCGCCAACTGGCCCATAGCGCCCGTTCACTATCGCCAAGTTCTGATGCTTCAATTCGTTCTACTTTGGGCATAATGCTAGCCTAAACTCCTATCATTAGGGGCGTAGGCTAACCTCAATTCACTTAAAAAACGAGTTTCAAAAAAGATACAATTTGATCAAAACTGCAATATTGTTGAGGTTATGGCTCAACCATTAAGCCTTCGGAAGTTTCACAAGGATCGTGTTCGGCAACAAAATGTTGTGGGGCTACTTCGATGAGTTCGGGTCGGTATTGTTCGCTTGAACCATCACCAATAATTCGCGATTGCAAAAACTGCAGGCCAGAGCGACTGTCCATTGGTGATGGTAACTCGCCGACCAAAGCCACGGCCTTGCGATTGCGTTCGGTTTTGGGGTCCGGGATCGGCACTGCCGAGATCAACGCTTTGGTATAGGGATGTCGGGTATCGTCATAAATGGCATTGCGGTCCGCCAGTTCAACAATCCGGCCCATATACAACACCAAAACCCGATGAGAAATTTCGCGAACCACGGCTAGATCATGGGAAATAAAGATCATCGACATGCCGTTTTCTTTTTGCAAATGCGCCAATAGTTGAATGACTTGCGCCTGTACCGACACATCCAACGCGGAAACGGCCTCATCACAGATCACCAATTTAGGCTTGCCGATCATCGCTCTGGCAATGCCGACCCGCTGGTTTTGACCGCCAGAAAGTTCATGCGGATAGCGGTTGATCATATTCGGCAAAAGATCAACTTTTTCCAACATGAGGCACACTTCTGCTTGGCGTTGTTGTTTGGTCATTTTGGGGGCAAAGGTTTGCAACGGCTCGGCAATGGACTGACCGATACTCATTCGAGGATCGAGCGCGGCTAACGGGTCTTGAAAACGATTTGCAGGTCTTTGCGTCGTTCACGCATTGCCTTTTTGTCGAGGTCGAGCAAATTGCTCCCAATCCAGCTAATTTGCCCGGCCTTTACGGGTACCAACCGCAATATTGCCCGCGCCAAGGTCGATTTACCACAACCAGACTCGCCAACCACGCCCAACGTCTCGCCATCTGCTAGATCAAAGCTTACTCCATCGACCGCACGCAATGGTTTGATTTTCGGAAACACCCCACCGCCAACCCGTACCGGAAAATGCACCTTTACATCGCGCACTTCTAACACGCGCTCGCTTCGGGCTTTAATTTGAGCATCAACCCCCAAAATTTGCCCCGGTTTGTCCAACCGTGGCATCGAAGACAACAGCATTTTGGTATAGTCATGCTCTGGGTTATAAAAAATATTGTCAGCAGAGTTTGCTTCGACATATTCACCTTGTGCCATCACATAAATACGGTCACACATCCGCGCCACCACACCCATGTCATGGGTGATCAGCGCAATCGCTGCCCCGGTTTCATCTTTTAATTCATTCATCAGGTCCAGTACTTGCGCCTGTACGGTCACATCCAATGCCGTGGTCGGTTCATCCGCAATCAGAAGCTCCGGATCGCACAGCATCGCCATCGCAATCATCACCCGTTGGCGCATGCCCCCCGACAGCTCGTGCGGATATTGGCGCATCCGCCGCGCCGCATCCGGCAAGCGCACCCGATCCAGCCAGTTGACGCAATGTTTGATGGCAATTTCGCCGCGCATATCTTTGTGAAGCGCCAACACTTCGAGCAATTGTTCGCCAACCCGTTTGTGCGGGGTTAGCGATGTTAGCGGGTCTTGGAAAATCATCGTCATCCGCGCCCCACGGATTTGGTTGAGCTGTTTGCGTGGCAACCCCAAAATTTCCTCGCCGCGAAATTTGATCGAGCCACTGGCCCGGCCATTTGCAGCCAACAAACCCATTGCCGCCAAGAAACTTTGGCTTTTTCCAGAACCAGACTCGCCAACCACACCAATACATTCACCCGGTTGAATGTTCAATGACACACCTTTAACTGCGTTTACCTCACCGTCTGGTGTCTCAAAATCTACGTGTAAACCCTGTAATTCGAAAACGGATGTGGTTGTTTCTGTCATTTGAAATTTTACCTTAAATGAAACCCGACAAACACCCATCTTAATCACCAAATGCCGCTTGGCCAGTGGCTAGATGCACTCAAAGTGAAGGGATCGTCCGTTATCTGCCATCCCCAAGCCAAACGCTCACACGCGCCGCGTGCTGCTAGATGTTTTGCGGTCTTATCAAAGTCTGCAATGGTTCAAACAGCAAATCGCGCCAGCGTAATATTGCCGCAGGTGAAGCCAACATATCTTGGCGTACCTCCAAGGTGATATGGCGCAGTTCACGTGGGACCACATGACGGCTCACCGAATAATTATACAATTTCGCCGAATACGGTTGATTGTCGCCAACCTGCACACCTTGCGCGGTTAAATGCGACAAAATCGCCATCGCACTGGCGCGGTCATCGCACCATAACATTCCAGCTTCCCAAGGCCGCGGGCTGCGCCGGGCGCGCGTGGTTTGGCAAAACGAGTGAAATGAGACCACAAATGGATCGGCATGAGCAGCAGTTAAACTATCTAGCTCGTCTGCTAAGTGTCGATGATAGGGGCGATGATATTGGTTCAGGCGGTGGTTTTTTTCGTCCACGGACAAATTTTGATTACCGGGAATAGCGATTGTATCGCTGGAGGTCATAATCAGATCAGCACGATCCTCACCTCGGTTCGGATCAATCACCAGACGCGAAAACCGGCAAAACAAGGCACGGGCCTCAAACGCCTCGGCCAACGCTTTGGCCAAGGCTGCGGAGCCTGGGTCATAAGCAATATGGTCGTTTAATTGCGCCGCACTAAGGCCCAGCCCACGCAGACCCTCTGGCACGTGATTTGTGGCGTGATCGCAAAAGAAAAAAGCCGGAGTTTTGCCTTTGGGACCGACCGTATAGGCGACATCACTCATGAACTGGGTTGTTTAATCCAATCATTTTTAAGGTGCTTGGCCGCAATAAAAAACAACACGGCAGCGATCACATAAAAGATGGTTCCGCTCAAAATAGAATAGCGCAATGATTCTTCACCAAATCGGCCGCGCAACAAATCAGACATCAGCCCCAATAAAACATCACCCAAGGCCAAGCCCAATAAATTATTGATCAGCAAAAAGATTGCCGTCGAAGTGGCGCGCATATTTGGCGGCACCATATGTTGAATGGACGAAATAACCGGACCTAGCCACGCCAAGCTTAACGCCACCGGGATCAACAATATAAAGAACAACGCGGTCAAAGAGGTACTGAGCATGCCGGTCATATAAAACGGCACAGTGACCAAAAACGCAATCGCTGGAATCAACACATAAGCCGACTTGTCTTTCTGTCCCAATTTGTCCGCAGCATAGCCGCCAAGGAAAATACCGATCATGCCACCGATCAACATAATCATCCCAAAATAATAGGCCGCATATAACAACGGGGTTGCCCCAGCCGGGATCGCCCATGCGGGAAGGAACGACATAAACGCTGGTAAATCATCACCAAAGCTGCGGACCAGAAATGCCGGGATCCAAGCAAACACACCATAGCCCATAATGGAGGAAGCGGCGGCACCAAACGAAATATACCAGAACGATTTTTTGCCGCGAAGCATGGTAATTACATCACCAATACTGGCTGGTTTTGGTTGAACCTTCACCCCATCATAGCGGCCTCGTTTCGGTTCGCGAATGGTCAGCAAAAACAACGGTGCTAATAATACCCCCAATATACCAATAATGATAAACGCCATGCGCCAGCCATACAGCGTCGCAATCACCCCGCCATAGACAATCCCCACCGCGCTGCCGATCGGAATGCCAAACGAGAACAGAGCCAAAGCGGTGGCCCGTTTGTGTGGTGGAAAATAGTCAGAAATAATTGAATACGAAGGCGCAATACCGCCCGCTTCGCCAACGCCGACACCCATTCGCGCAAAAAACAACTGCATCGCACTACCGGCCAAACCACAAACTGCGGTCATCGCACTCCAAACCGCTAAGGCAGCGGCAATAATCCAAACCCGGTTATGACGATCCGCCAGCCAAGCCACCGGCACGCCCAAGGTTGAATAAAACAACGCAAAGGCAACCCCGCGCATCACGCCGATCATGGTATCGGATACGCCTAGTTCGGCTTGGATCGGAATCGCCAAAATACTGATGATCGAGCGATCAACAAAGTTAAACGTATAAACCAGAATTAAAATGAACATGACCCAGCTCAGATAAGCTTTGCTATCAGTGGGTGTTTCGGTGGTTTCGGGTTGCTCTACATTGCTCAATCTAATTCCCCTTATGTCAGGATTTCCTGTTCGGGCGGCACTTGATCAGGTTTTTTTACGAAGAACAACTGATAACTGCGAGGGGTGAGCTTGGTCGCGGTATGATCTGCACGCTAGAGGTAATTGTGGCTAGGGTTTTGCCCAAAACACGCTACCATATTGGCACGATCTGATTCTCGCCGCCGGACCTGTTGTTGGAAGCAAACCAAAATGATCATTCAATTGTCTGCTTCATTTGCCAACAACATCCCCGACCCAACAACCAAAGCCGCCAGCAAAATTGCCATTGCCGGGTTGTGTGATGCGGCGGTACAAATTTCAGCGATTTGCGCCCAAGGGCCACTAGCCGATGGTTTGGGCGACAACACCGGTGCTGAAAATGCTGATGGCGATACCCAAAAAGCATTGGATGTCCAAGCAGACGAATGGATCATCCACGCGTTAAAGCAAGCCCCTGTTGCCTATTACGCCTCCGAAGAAGAAACCGGCATTTTAACCCTCGACCCATCCGCACCCATTAGCATTGCGGCTGACCCGCTGGATGGTTCTTCAAACATTGATACCAATGTTTCCATCGGGACCATTTTTTCTATCTTTGCCACCGCAGACGGTGCCCCGGAAAATTCATTTTTTAGGCCGGGCCGGGAGCAATTGGTCGGCGGGTTTTTTGTCTATGGCCCGCAAACTACGTTGATCCTTACCGCCGGCAATGGGGTCGAACTTTATGTATTGGAGCCGGTCACCAAGAAGTTTGTATTGGCCATTGCCAATATCACCTTGCCCAGTTCAAGAAGCGAATACGCGATCAACGCCGCAAATACCCGCCATTGGGAGCCGCCGGTTCATCGCTTTATCGGTGATTGCCTTGCCGGGAAAACCGGACCCTTGGGCGAGGACTATAATATGCGCTGGGTGGGCTCACTGGTGGCCGATGCGGCGCGAATTTTATCTCGTGGTGGCTTATTTCTATACCCGGCTGATGCCCGCAAGGGCTATGCCCTGGGCCGATTGCGGCAACTTTACGAGGCAAGTCCAGTAGCCTTTATCATCGAACAAGCTGGCGGCGGCGCCACCAATGGCACAAAGCGCATTCTCGATTTAGACCTTAGTGAGCTGCACCAACGCGTGCCGTTCGTCTTTGGCTGCACGCACCAAGTAGGCTTAGTTACCCAATATCATACGAAAAACTAAAGGAACTTCCATGACCACAACCGCAATCACTCATGACCAACTGGCCAATGCGATCCGGTTTTTGGCGATGGATGCCATCCAAACTGCCAATTCTGGTCATCCCGGTGCGCCAATGGGTTTGGCCGATGCGGCTACCGTACTGTTTACCAAACACATCAAGCTTGACCCAGCGCAGTCCAATTGGGCGGATCGCGATCGGTTTGTACTTTCGGCGGGCCATGCCTCAATGTTACAATACGCGGTGCATTATTTGCTGGGCTATAAGGATATGAGCATCGAGCAAATTAAGAACTTTCGACAATTGGGCGCGATCACCGCCGGGCATCCCGAAAGGGGCCATGTAAGTGGGGTTGAAACCACCACCGGCCCGTTGGGGCAAGGCATTGCCAATGCGGTGGGGCTGGCCTTGGCCGAGCGCATCCAAAATGCAAAATTTGGTGATGATCTGGTCGACCATTTTACCTATGTAATGGCCGGAGATGGCTGTTTGATGGAAGGCATTAGCCATGAAGCCATTGACATGGCCGGACATCTTAAACTGGGTAAATTGATCCTGTTATGGGATGATAACTCGATCACCATTGATGGCGGTACTGAACTTTCAACCTCGATGGACCAACACAAACGCTTTGCCGCCGCTGGCTGGCAAGTCAAGAAAGTTGATGGTCACGACCCACGAGCGATTGATCTGGCCATTCGAGCTGCCAAGCGCAATACAACACAGCCAACCTTGCTGGCATTAAAAACCGTCATCGGCCACGGCGCACCCAACAAAGCCGGCACCAACAAAGTCCACGGCGCACCATTGGGGGTCGATGAAATTGCCGCAACCCGCACCGCCTTGAACTGGCCGTATCCAGCATTTGAAATTCCGGATGAAATTTTGAGCGTCTGGCGCAAAGCCGGGCGCAGATCCATCTCGAAACGCCGTAAATGGCAAAATCGCTTGGCAGCTTCAAAACACAATGAACAATTTTTGGCGGTCCATACTGCCAAGCCCTCGTCCACCCTTGGCACCCTTGGCACCCTTGGCACCCTTGGCACCCTTGCCGCCAGTATTGATGACTTAAAAGCCAAAATAAGCCAAGAAAAGCCAGCTCAAGCCACCCGAGTCGCCAGCCAAAAAGCGCTAGAAGTGATCAACCCGATCCTGACCCACACCCTTGGCGGTTCCGCCGATTTAACCGGTTCGAACAATACGCTAACCGCCGGGATGAACATCATTTCGGCCAATAATTATGATGGCCGGTATTTGTATTACGGGGTGCGCGAACACGCGATGGCCGCCCTGATGAACGGCTTGGCTTTGCACGGTGGGTTCATTCCCTATGGCGGTACGTTTTTGGTATTTGCTGGCTATATGTTGGGGGCGATGCGGCTCTCGGCATTGATGGGCATTCGAGTGATTTACGTGCTAACCCATGACAGTATCGGCCTGGGCGAAGACGGCCCAACCCATCAACCGGTGGAAACCTTGGCAACATTGCGCGCCATGCCAAACATGTTGGTATTTCGCCCCTGTGATGCAGTGGAAACCACCGAAAGCTGGCAGTGCGCTTTGAGCGAAGTCACATCCCCCTCCACCTTAGCTCTAACCCGTCAAAACCTACCGACATTACGCACAAAACACCAAACGGAAAATTTGTGTGCGAAAGGTGGATATGTCTTGCAAAGCGTTACAGGAAAACGAGATATTACCCTGCTGGCCACCGGATCGGAGGTACATCTAGCGGTGGACGCCGCCAACGCATTGACCAAACACGGTATCGCGGCGGTGGTGGTTTCCATGCCCTGTCAGGAACTATTCGAGCGCCAATCAAAAACCTATCGGGCCAGCGTTTTAGGCAGCGCACCACGCCTAGCGATTGAGGCTGCCATCGGGTTTGGTTGGGAGCGTTACACCGGTTCAGCCGAGCATTTTATCGGCATGCATGGCTTTGGTGCGTCGGCCCCCGCACCCGCTTTGTTCGAGCATTTTGGGATTACATCGGAGGCGATTATCGCCAAAGCCCGCGACCTGTTGGAGAAATAATCATGAGCGGCACCAAAATTTCACCCAGCATTTTATCAGCGGACTTTGCCCAATTGGGCCGCGAAATTACCGCCATCGAAGCCGCTGGTTGTGACTGGGTACATGTGGATGTGATGGACGGTCATTATGTGCCCAATATCACCATCGGCCCGGACGTATGCGCAGCGATCCGCCCCCACATCAAAACTGTGATGGATGTGCATTTGATGATCGAGCCGGTGGACCCGTATCTGGCCGCCTTTGCCAAAGCCGGGGCCGATCATATTTCGGTACACCCTGAAGCTGGCCCGCATTTGGATCGCACCTTACAGGTCATCCGCGATCTCGGCTGCAAAGCTGGAGTGGCGTTAAACCCATCCACCCCAGAAACCGTGCTTGAATACGTCCTTGACCGGTTGGATCTTATCATTGTGATGAGCGTCAATCCGGGATTTGGTGGCCAAAGCTTTTTGCCCTCGCAATTGGACAAAATCGGCAGAATAAAAACCATGATCGAAGGCCGCGATATATTGATCGAGGTCGATGGCGGTATTACCACAACTACCGCCAGCCTGGTCACGGCAGCGGGCGCAGATGTACTGGTTGCGGGCTCTGCGGTTTATGGTCCCGGCGGGCAAGATATGTCCGTTTACCAAGCCAATATTGCAGCACTTCGAAAGGCAGGCGATGCGGGGCGCGGTTGATCCCAGGTTTTGGACCCATCGCGGAAAAAATAACCCCGATATCCCCTAGGAAAAAACCAATAACCCCGTCATATTGCAGCATCTTTATTGATAAGGGCCAGCCGTGATCATGAGCAAATTTAAGTTTCGAACCGCAACCGCCGTGGTCATTGCCAATATGATCGGTACCGGTGTTTTTACTAGTTTGGGCTATCAGTTAGAGGTGATCCGCTCGCCATTTGTGTTGCTATCCTTGTGGGTGATCGGCGGGATTGTCGCCTTATGTGGAGCGATGAGTTATGCGGAACTAGGCTCGTCCATGCCGCGCTCTGGCGGTGAGTATAACTTTCTAACTCGCATTTATCACCCGGCCATGGGGTTTGTTTCGGGATGGGTTTCGGCACTGATCGGGTTTGCGGCGCCGATTGCATTGGTGGCGATCCTCTTCGGTACCTATCTGGTTTCAGCGATACCGGGCGTGGAGCCTGGTGGGGTCGAGGTCAAAATACTAGCGGCTGGTTTGGTGCTGGCTATGACCTTGATCCATGCCACCAATCACCGCAATTCTGGTGGTACGCAATTGGTGTTCACGGTGTTGAAAATTGCCTTTATCGTGTTGTTTTGCGTCGGTGGGTTATTGCTGGTGCCAGAGCCACAAGCCATTGGGCTGCTTCCTGCCAAAGGCGATGGCGCGTTGATGCTGGGCAGCGCCTATGCGATCTCGTTAATTTATGTCTCTTACGCCTATACCGGCTGGAACGCCGTGACATATATGAGCGGTGAGGTGGAAAACCCAACCGTAAATATCCCAAAAATTTTGTTCATCGCCACCTTCACCGTTATGCTGTCTTACATCGCATTAAACTATATGTTCCTAAAAACTGCACCGATGGAGGCGATGTCCGGCAAGTTAGAAATTGGGTTCATTGCGGCCGAACATGCCTTTGGATCATTAGGGGCAAAGTTCATTGGATTTGTATTAGCACTATTGTTGATCTCTACCGTAAGCGCCATGGTCATTGCCGGACCCCGGGTGCTACAAGTTCTTGGTGAAGATTTTTCCCTATTTAAGGGGTTTGCCAAAACCAATGCGGACGGTATTCCCAATCGTGCCGTCTGGTTTCAAACCGTGTTAACTTTGGTTTTCATCGTCACCTCCAGCTTCGAACAAATATTGGTATTTTCGGCGGCGTTATTGGCCCTGAACAGTTTTTTTGCGGTCATGGGTTTGTTTGTATTACGTTGGCGTCAACCTGATCTGGAGCGGCCCTATCGGGTTTGGGCCTATCCTATTACGCCATTGGTGTATCTTGCACTTACCGGCTTTACATTGGTTTTTGTGGCGCTGAGCCGCCCCGTCGAGGCGATTGGCGCGCTGGTTATTATCAGCTCTGGATTGGTGTTTTATTTCATTGCCCAAGCATTTGAACGCCGCAAGCAAAACTCTTAATCCAGCGGGATTACCGTGATTTGTGGCCACATTGCTTTCATGCGGGTGGTTTTTTTGTGATAAGATTCTGGGGAAATACCGCCGCGGTCTGGCTGCGGTTGTACGATAAAGCCAAACAAGTCATCAAAACCAAATGGGGCAATTACGCTGAAACCCCCTTGGGGTTTCGGGGTAATGGCCACTGCATTACACGGGCTCATATACCGCTCCAATGCTTCGGCAGCATCGCGCAACGGTGCATAGTCCAACCCAAAGCGCTGTTTAAACCATACATGCACCCGCGCTTGGTTGCGAACCTCAATTTCGGCATCTAAATCAGCAAAAGCCTTGGCGCAGGCTTGGATCACCACATCTTCGGCTTCGTAACTAAGATCGCTGTTATCAAAATAAACCAGATCATAATCCAAAATACCGCGCTCTGGGTCGTGGCCTAACAAGCCGTTCCAAACACTTTGGTATATACACCCCGACACCAACATGCCTTGTGGTAACGGCAAAGCTGGAAGCCTACGCAATATCTCGGCAGTAACCGAATTGGCCAATGCCAGCTCGACCAATGCTTGTTGTTGGATATCAGGCGGGGCATTGGCAAATCGTAAATGCTCCGGCCCGTTCATCCGCGCAAAATCCCGCCGGTTGCTTTTTGCACTTTGGTGATAATTTTTTGCGAAACCACCTCGATCTGCGCTTCGCTCAACGTCTGATCCGTAGGTTGTAGCGTCACCTCGATAGCGATGGATTTGTACCCCGGCTCAATGCCTTGGCCGGTATAAATATCAAACACATCAACCCTAGTGATTAGTTGTTTATCTGCTCCCAAAGCGGCTCGAACCAAAGTTTGCGCCACCACGTCATCCGTAACTACAAAAGCAAAATCTCGACTCAAAGCCAACAGATCATGTTTGTGCAATGCGGGTCGTGTTGTCTTTTTATGGCGCGAAGCAGGCACGGCACCCGGCCAAACTTCAAATCCATAAACCGGACCGTCAACGCCTAAGGCTTGCAAAGCGGCGGGGTGGATTTCGCCAAATTCGGCCAATGTATTTTTCGGGCCCAAGCGCAAAGCGCCAGAGCGCCCCGGATGCCAATACGAGGATGTATCTGTAAATGTTTGTAAGGCGCTGGTTTTTACACCAAGCGCCGCCAAGGCATGCAACGCCGCAGATTTTACCGTAAATACGCCCGGCACGCTTGCCCCTTGCCAATGTCGTTTGGCCCCTTGGGTAACAATGCCGGCCACGCACAGCTGTTGGTCTTCAGGCGCATCACCATGATACACCGAACCCACCTCAAAAATGGCCAAATGCGGTTGTCCGCGATCGGCATTGCGTTGGGCCGCGCTCAACAAACCGATCAATACGGACGGACGCATACAATCCAATTCCGAACTTATCGGATTGGCCAATACCAGCTCATCCGCACCGCCACCAAATGCTTGCGAATGGGCGCGGGCGACAAATGACCACGTAATGCATTCATGATACCCGGCACCAGCCAACGCGTAACGCGTGGCTCGCGCTTGGGTTTGGTGTGGGCTTGCTTTGGGCGGCAATTGACCAGGCAGCCGGGTCAGGCTCGTGGTCGGCAATTGATCATACCCATATATACGAGCAATTTCTTCGACCAGATCTGCGGCCCCAATTACATCGCGCCGCCAGCTGGGAACTTGCACTCGCATTTTATTGTTTTGCTCTGGTCCACAAACAAAGCCCAACGCGTGCAGAATTTCTTGTACTTTGGCCGTTTCAAGCTTCAACCCGGTTAGCCGTGTGATTTGGCCTAAGTCAAAATCAACAGGTTCCGGTGGCGCTGGAATTTCTCCGGTCAGCGAAACCTCAGACGGTTCACCGCCGCACCAGTCCAACACCAACTGGGTCGCCAGCTCAATCCCATCCAGCACAAAATCTGTATCCACCCCACGCTCAAAACGATAGCGTGCGTCCGAAATAATGCCGGTATCACGTCCGGTTTGCATGGTGCGCTGGGCATCAAACAAGGCGCACTCGATCAACACGTCGGTCGTGGTTTCATCAACCGCAGTACGGATGCCACCGATAACACCGCCCAGGCCAATAACCCCGCTATCATCAGTGACCACGCACATCTCACTGCCAATTTGATAGGTTTTATCGTCCAGCGCTTCCAAGCTCTCCCCTTTTTGGCCAAGGCGAACATGGATGTCACCTTGCAATTTAGCCAGGTCAAACACATGCAATGGCCGAGCGTGGTCAAAGCTTAGCAAATTGGTGATATCAACCAGCGCACTGATCGGGCGCAAACCAATGGCCCGCAAGCGTTTTTGCACCCAAATAGGTGACGGCCCATTGGTAACACCGCGAATAACCCGTGATGCAAATGCTGGGCATGTCTCAATTTCATCAATTTTTACTTTTTGTGGATTTTCAAAAGTGCCAGGGATTTTTGAAAATGAACTTTCTATCAATTTACCAAGACCAGCCGCCGCCAAATCACGGGCGATGGAGCGCGCACCCAGCCAGTCTGGTCGATTTGGGGTTACTTCAAAATCAATCACCGGGTCGTTTATTCCCAAAACATCCGCCGCCAATTGCCCAACAGCTAGGCCGTCGCCAGACAGCTCGATAATCCCGTCATGATCATCGCCTATTTCCAACTCTTTGGCCGAACACATCATGCCAAAGCTCTCGACACCGCGAA
>JAESUG010000141.1 GCA_016763185.1 Robiginitomaculum sp.
GTTTATGGGCGTGGCCGAACAAATGGGCCGCATATTGGCCCGCACCGCTCATTCGGTGAATATGAAGGAACGACTTGATTTTTCATGTGCGGTTTTTGATGGCACTGGTTCCTTGGTTGCCAATGCCCCGCATATGCCAGTGCATTTAGGCTCGATGTCCGACAGCGTGCGCGCCGTGTTGGTGGCCCATCCGGACCTGGCGGCGGGCGATGTGGTGGCGCTAAATTCACCCTATGCTGGCGGCACCCATATTCCAGATATTACCTTGGTCGAGCCGGTGTTTGACACCAACCAAAAACGAATTTTTCTGGTGGCGGCCCGTGGCCATCATGCCGATATTGGCGGTATTCAGCCGGGTTCCATGCCGCCATTTTCCACCGATATCAGCGAAGAAGGGGTGCAGTTTGATGCAATAAAAATCGTCAAAAACGGCGTGTTTGATGAGGCTCTGGTCCGGCGTATTTTGGCCCAAGGCCCGTGGCCGGCACGCAACCCAGATCAAAATATCGCTGATTTAAAAGCGCAAATCGCCGCCAACCAAACCGGAATTAACGCTTTGCATGAAATGATGACGGAACACGGCGCAACATTGGTCAACGCCTATATGGGCCATATTCAAGACAATGCCGAAGCAGCAGTACGGGCGGTGATTGATAGACTTAGCGATGGCACCGCCGAAATTCATATGGATACCGGCGCCGTGATCAAAGTACAGATCACAGTTGATCATAAATCGCGCTCGGCCATTGTCGATTTTACCGGCACTTCGTCGATGATGCCGGATAATTTTAACGCCCCGCGTTCCATAGCCCATGCCGCCGTGCTCTATGTATTTCGGTGTTTGGCCAATGTTGACATCCCGCTAAATGAGGGTTGTTTACTGCCCCTTGATATCCGTATTCCGGCCCATAGCCTGCTCGACCCCGATCCTCCGGCGGCGGTAGTGGCGGGCAATGTTGAAACCTCGCAGCATATTGTTGATGCGCTTTTCCTGGCGACCCATGCGCTGGCCGCCAGTCAAGGCACCATGAATAACTTCACCTTTGGCAATGCACGTTATCAATATTACGAAACCATTTGCGGGGGTGCCGGGGCCAGCCCAAACGCCGATGGGCTCAGCGCCGTTCACACTCATATGACCAATTCGGCAATGACCGACGTGGAAGTGTTGGAAACCAGATTTCCAGTGCGGGTCGCCGCCCATGAAATTCGCCGGGGCAGTGGCGGTGATGGCTATTATCGCGGCGGCGATGGTAGCCGCCGCAAACTGATATTTTTAGAAACCATGCAAGTGGCATTATTGTCCTCACGGCGGCAAACTCTGGCACCGGGGCTGGACGGCGGCGCATGGGGTATGAGCGGTGCAGCGCAAGTCATGTATGCCAATGGTCGCACCAAAAAACTGACCGGTTGTTTTCAAATCAATGTCAAAGCTGGAGATGCCGTGGAAATAGAAACCCCCGGCGGCGGTGGCTTTGGTAAACAATAAGCCACAGACGGTGGCGGCTCGTCTTTGTGCGGGTTGAACACCGCCCCCTCTTTCGTCTCTCTTCGGCTTGAGCACCGCCCCCCTCTTTCGTCTCCCTTCGGCTTGACCGGAGGGTCCAGTTTTTGGGAAACCTTGATGTGACGCGAAGAACTGGGCCCCGGATCAAGTCCGGGGACTGTGTCTATTGAAGCGCTATGATAGGTGCTTGGATGTATGGATTGCTGATCGTTGGTGTCTAGCTGATCAGTCCAGTTTATCCATTTGAAGTCCTCGTACGACCTCTACGACATGTCACCCTTCGACACCCGTCACTTGTCACTTGTCACTTGTCACTCTTACGACCCCCACCACCTGTCACCCTCCGACTTGTTCGGGGGGTCCAGCTCTTCGTGCCATAACCCCACGCATTTTACATGGTGCGCTATGGACCCCCCGAACAAGTCGGAGGGTGACAGGAGAAAGGGGGTCGTAAGAGTGACGATCTAGCGAAATAATAGCCCACGGATAGCGGAAACCCGCGCCATATCCCATTGCCAATATCAGCAATCATTCGCTGTTTTATACGTATAAAACACCATAAAAAACCAAAAAATGCCAATACCGCCAAAAAATGGCGCTTCAAATCCGAGGATAAGCGAAAAGCATCCACCCGCCCTAAACAACCGCTAAAATACCAATGAAAACGGGTTATCTACTGACCAGTTTTGGCTCTTTGACATGGTAAACTGTAAGTAAGTAAGGATATAGCCCGCAAAGGCGGACAAGGTACACGCGTACTGGCTCTAGCCGGTCCCTGTGATTTTAAGCAACCGTTTTCCACGGGGGAAAACCCGCAACCCTCGTAATATTTTTTTATATTGAGATCAAATGACCAAAACTTACTCGCCGCGTAGGGCTTCCCACGCGTTTGGGCGATTGATCATGGATTTTACGAATTGGATGTTTTCCTTGGCTACGCCATCTGGCATGTCTTGGGCGGCCAAGGTTTCAGCTTCGGCAAACCGACCTTGTAGGCTCAGCACCAATGCTAGGTTTTGACGAACTTGTCCATCCGCACCCGGCAAAGCAGCGGCGCGGCGTAACCAGGTTTCAGCGATACTGGGTTCACCTTGCAAGGCATGGCTGATCCCAATATTCGAGAGAATTTTCGAGTCTTCCGGGCGCAAACCCAACGCCTGTTTAAAGGCGCTAAGCGCTAGTTCATGACGGTTGGTTTGGTCATAGGCCACACCAAGCGCCGACAACACGCTGGCATTATTGGGGTCTTGTTGATGGGCCAATTGCAAATATGAAATGGCATTGCCCGCATGACCGTCTTCAATCAAGGCCTGTCCTGTTACCAATAACAAGTCGAGATCATCGGGAAACAAAGCCAAAGCTTGACTACCAATTGCGGTCGCGCGCCGTGGATTGCCGAGGGTGCGAACAATGCGGGCCAATTTCAGGGCGGCTTCGCGGTCGGCTGGATTAATTTCGTATTCCTCAGCCCAAAATGTGGCTTGGGTTAAAATATCTTGTCGTTCAATCGCATCTCTAGCGGTGCGGCTTTCGGGGCGAATATCACGTACCATCTGCTCGGCAAAAGCTATTTCGTCTTTTTCTGTCGCGGTTACACAACCAACAAGCGTAAAAACTAGAGTCAGATTAATAAAAAGAATACGAAATGGCGCGCGCATATGATACGTCCTTGAATACGTTTCAACAAACCTGATCAATGCGCGTCAAGATTTCGTTAACGATAAAAAGGCCAATAAAAAAACAATGCTAAAACAACTTCTAAAAACCCGACCAAATACGGCTATCTTGCTTTATCTGTTGACCCCACAATTATTAGAATACGGGTTACAGCAAATGAACGAAACCATTGCGGCAACCGTGCGGGCCAACCAATTTGGCGCCAAAACAGGCGAAACCCTTGTGGTAATTACCACAACGGGTCAAAAATTAATGTTGGCAGGATTGGGAACGACAGCAGATGAAGCAGATATCGCGGCGCTGCCCGCCCAATTAGGCACAGACAATTATGTGTTGGGGTTTGCACCATCTGGTTTGGAGCGAACACGGTTGGCTATAAATTGGCTATTGGGTTGTTACCGGTTTGAACGCTATCAACGAAACAAAACCAACCTACCAAAGTTATGGATCCCCGGCGCCGATATTGATGCAGCTCTCGCCCATGCCGAGGCCGTGGCTTTGGCCCGCGATTTAATCAATACACCGGCCAATGACATGGGAACCGAAGCCCTTGAACAAGCAATACGCGATCTGGGAAAACGCTTCAAAGCAAAAGTTACGTCCGTGGTTGGTGATGAATTGCTCCGGCAAAATTACCCAATGATCCACGCCGTTGGCCGGGCCGCGGATCAAGAACCAAGACTGGTACATTTGGTATGGGGTGACGAACGCAATCCAGCCATATCCTTGGTCGGCAAAGGCGTTGTGTTTGATACTGGCGGACTAAATATCAAGTCTGGCGGGTATATGAAATTGATGAAAAAAGATATGGGCGGGGCGGCCAATGCCTTGGCCTGCGCCCAATTGATCATGCAGGCAAACTTGCCGGTATTTTTGAACGTCTTTATTCCAATTGTGGACAATGCGATCTCGAAAAATGCCTATCGGCCATCCGATATTCTGCCGAGCCGGATGGGGATCAGTGTCGAGATCGAAAACACCGATGCCGAAGGACGGTTGATCCTAGCCGATGCATTAACCCGCGCTGTTGAGGACCAACCAGAATTATTGGTTAATTTTGCGACCCTTACCGGCGCGGCGCGTACCGCTTTGGGGCCGGACCTGACCCCCTATTTCACCGCTAGCACCAAATGGGCCGCGCGCTTGGAAACAGCCGCACAAGCGGTCAATGACCCGGTTTGGCGCATGCCATTATGGGCTGGATATGATGCATCGCTTAATAGCGATATTGCAGATATTTGCCATACCTCGCTAGGGCCGATGGCCGGTTCCATTACAGCAGCGTTGTTCCTACAGCGCTTTGTCGCCGATACGCCATGGATCCACTTTGACATTTACGCATGGGTCTCCAAAGAGCGCCCCGGACATCCCATCGGCGGCGAAGCCCAAGGCTCATTAGCCGTTTTTGCCATGCTCAACGAGAAATATGGACCATGAGCAAAATCGACTTTGATCCAAGGTGCACCCCCGCACGGCCCGACCTGGCCGATATTGACTTACAAGGAACAATCCACGCGACGCGCTATGTTACCGGCGAACGGGGCCGCATAGGCGTGGCCTGCACTGGCCTATACCCGCAACCGGACGCAACGCAGGAGATGCAAACTGAGCTGCTGTTTGGCGAAGCTTTCAACGTATTAGAAACCACGGAAAATTGGGTTTGGGGACAGGCCATGCGCGATGGGTATGTCGGGTATCTGGCGCGAACTGCCTTAAGCGACATGTTAGAGCCGGATCATTGGGTCAGCGCCCTGCGCACGCCAATTTTCCAATGGCCAGACTTAAAAGCTCCAATATCTGGCTTTTTGCACCGAAACTCATGGGTCAATGTCGCCGAGACCAGCGATGTTTACTGTGATGTCGGGCCGGGGTGGGTACACAAGGCCCATATCAGTGCACTGGACGTATGGGCCAAGGATTTTATCAATATTGCCCTTAGCTATTTACACGCGCCTTATGTCTGGGGTGGACGAAGCAGTTCGGGCCTAGACTGTTCTGCATTGGTGCAAAATGCGTTGTTTGCCTGTGGCATCAAGTGTTTACGCGACACGGACATGCAAGAAGAAACGGTTGGGGAAAAAATTGCATTTGATGGCGATTTGAGCACGTTACAGCGCGGCGATCTGTTATTTTGGAAAGGTCATGTTGGGATTATGGCCGAAACTGATATTTTGCTCCATGCCAATGCCTATCATATGGCAACGGCACTGGAGCCGGTGGATACAGCCATCGCCCGTATCCAAAGCACCATCGGGCCAGTGCGTACCGTCCGGCGGCTGCCATAAGCCTAGAGCCGTAAAACGCAGATTAATTCGCTTCGTCGCTGGCTACTTCTGGTGCGGCCTCAGCGGCTTCGGCGACATCTTCGACAATCGGTGCCACAAACTCAGGAAGCGCAACTGGCGCATCGCTATGAGCGCGCATCCAAGCCATTAAATTCGCTCGGTCTTTGGGTTTCCTAATGCCCGCAAATGACATCGCTGTTCCCGGCACCACATCTCTTGGTTTTAGCAAAAACGCATCTAATGTTTCAAAATCCCACGTAACACCAGAGCCTTGCATGGCCGACGAAAACCGAAAACCGGCAACACCGGCAGCGGGTTGACCGATCACATTCCAAAGATTTGGGCCAATTTTATTGGCTTGCCCGTTTTCAAAGGTATGACAAGCGCCACATTTTTTGGCGACCCGCTCGCCGGAGGTGATACTGGCACTCGCCAATAATTCCGCCAAGCTGACCACGACGACTTCCTCGACAGGCCCGGCGGTAGCAATATCGGGAACCTCAACGGCATAGCCGGGGGTTTTTGGTATCTCGGCGTGAATTAACGTATGGCTAAGCTCGCGTATCCCAAACACAACCAATGCTGTTGCAATAACAGCGGCAAAAATTTTGTTCCAGAAAAGATCGCCCATTTGGCGTTACCCTCATTTTCTAACGGTACCTTGCCCAGCGAAGTTACCGACTCAACTAGTGTTTTACATGACAAAAAGCCAAGTTCAAGCCGCTTTGGACATTTGCCTTGTAAGCTTTGCTTGTGCAGCCTCTTGCCAAGGCCCAATTCTAACCGGATAACACCCCAATGAAGACTTGTATTGTCATTCCAGCGCGCATGGCGTCCCACCGGTTGCCAGGCAAGCCATTGGCCGATATTGCCGGTGTTCCGATGGTTTTGCGGGTTGCCGAAGCCGCAAGAGCCGCCGGATTTGGCGAGCCGTTGATTGCAGCTGGTGATCTCGAAATTGCTGATTGCGCCCGTGCTAACGGCTACCAAGTGGTGTTAACCCCCGCCGAGCTGCCCTCCGGTACCGACCGTGTACAGGCCGCATTGGCCTTGGCAAATATTGCGGACGACGTGCAATGCGTCGTTAACTTACAAGGCGATTTACCAGACATTGACCCCGCCGCCATCCGCCAAGTGGTTGCGGTACTGGCCAAAGTCGAAACGGCGGCGATTGCAACTTTGGTGGCCAAAATAAGCACCGATGACGAGCGCAATAACCCGGACGTGGTCAAAGCAATCCTAAGCCCGTTGGCAACCACAGACCCCAACTTTGCCAAACGCTTGTTTCGCGCCATTTATTTCACCAGAGCTATGGCCCCAACTGGCCCCGGACCCTTGTATCAACATATCGGGATTTATGCCTATCGACGGGAAGCATTAGACAAGTTTACTGCCTTGCCCCCTACCCCCTTAGAAGTTCGCGAAAAATTAGAACAATTACGCGCTATAGAAAACCAAATGCAGATCGCCGTGGGGCTTGTCGATCAAATCCCCCAAGGCGTAGACAGCCCCGCTGATTTAGCGCTCATACAAGCGAAATTTACAAACCCGGCATCGTAAGCCGGTATGATAAATATGGTAAATGACGAACGCCCAGAAAACTAAAAATTATTTCGCCCAATTTCGCAACAATACACCGCTGGCGGCGCGCGGGTATGGTGGTAAGACATTGGGGTGATCGCCAGTTAGAATTTGCTGTATTTCGGCGCGGCTAAACCAGCGAGCGTCCTCTAGCTCGTCTTCTAGGACAATATCTGTCGACAGCGCTTCAGCGTTTAAGGCGATCATCATTGAATGTGGAAATGGCCACGGTTGCGAAAAAGCGTAGGTTACTTTGCCGATGTCTACGGCAACTTCTTCACGGATTTCGCGCCGACAGGCTTCTTCAATGCTTTCACCCGGTTCAACAAACCCCGCCAATGTAGAATATTGCCCGGCGGGCCAATTGGCATTGCGGCCTAACAAGCATTGGTCTTGGTGGGTGACCAGCATGATCACCGCCGGGTCAACTCTTGGAAAATGCTCTCGCGCGCACGCCGGGCATAACCGTTTTTCGCCGCCGCCTTGGACATTGGTGTTCCCGCCACAACCGGCACAAAATTGGTGCGTCGCATGCCACTGTAATAACGAGAACGAACGGCCCGCAATCGCTAGGTCTTCGGCAGGTAATGTAGCCAACACCTGCCGCAATGATGAAAACTCGCCCAAGCTTTGCAATATTTCTTGGCCCGCAGCATGACCCGCATTGGGAGCTATTACAAACCACGGGCGTCGGCTTTGCTGTTCAACACCCAAAAACACGGGACCGGGGTCGGGAATTTCTAGCATGGGCAAAATGCCCGCATGAACTAATGTCAAAGTACCATCGGGCTGTAATAGAATTTCATCGCCTTGCAGCACGAGATACAATCCATCAGGCGCGGCACGAAACGCTTCAATTGAGCCAGCTTGTTTTCGCAAGGCATCACAGCGGTCCAATGGATCGCCAGTTAGGGCAATAAATGCTGACTCATTGTCCATGCGTCCTTGTTATATTCCTTCAACCTTGCGATTTGGGCAGACGAACAACGAGGCCATCCATCAACTCATCAACAATAATTTGGCATGAAAGCCGCGAATTGCTTTTCATGTCGGATGCAAAATCAAGCATGCTCTCTTCCATGCTTTGCTTCGTGCTGGTTTTTTCCATCCACGCTTCGTCAATATAAACATGACAAGTCGCGCACGCACAAGCACCACCGCAATCGGCATCAATGCCCGGTACCATATTGTTTACCGCAGCTTCCATCACAGAGGTGCCATTGGCGGCCTCTACTTCGTGTTTGGTGCCGTCATGTTCGAAAAAGATAATTCTGGCCATTTGGGTGTCTGTTCCATAAAGTTTTAAATTGCTACCGAGGGGGATGTATCGCGTTCCCAGCCAAGATCAAGCCCCAAGCGAGAATTGTATGTACCGATCCATGATAAAGTCACTTGAATTTACCGTGTCCTCACCCGAAGAGTTAATGCGATTGGGCACCCAGATTGCGCCGATGTTACGGGCAGCTGATGTGTTGTTTCTCATCGGAGATCTAGGAGCCGGTAAAACCACCCTTGCCAAAGGTATATTGAGCGCATTGACCGGAAAAACCGATGAAGTAACCAGTCCGACATATAACTTGGTCCATATTTGGGATGGCGGGGCGTTTGAAATATGGCATGCGGATCTGTACCGTTTGGACGGCCCGGCCGAGGTCGCACAGCTTGGGTTTGACGAAGCATTTGAGCGCTGTTTAACTTTAATCGAATGGCCGGATCGGATGGGTGATTTGGCACCTGATGACCGCTTGGATATCAAAATTGAAAAAACCCTTGGGGCGCGCAAAGTAACCCTTCGACCCATGAGCCAAGCTTGGAAAGACCGATTACATGCGCCCTGAATTACCCGCAACCGCACCTGCGTTCTTGGCCAAGGCCGGATGGGAAGGTGCCATTTGCACGCCCTTGGCTGGTGATGCGTCAACGCGTCAATATTTTCAGGTAAACTTGGCGGCAAAAACCGCGATATTAATGTCGGCACCCGCCGGGTTGGAAACCGCGATTTGCCCACCGGACGCAAGCGTGCAAGACCGCCAGAATTTGGGCTATACCGCAATGGCAAGACTGGCGGCCAATGATTGTCGCGCCTTTGTTGGCTTGGCACAGGAATTGGCCAATCGTGGATTTTCTACGCCCGCGATACTTGCCGCCGACATCCCGGTTGGTTTGATTTTACTGGAGGATTTGGGAAAAAATTTGTTTGCTGCGTTATTGCAACAACAACCAAATTTAGAGCGCGAATTGTATGAGAACGCGGTGGCGGTGCTGGCGGCTTTAACGCGATCATCGTTTGGAGTTGAGTTTGAGTACCGCGATCAAAACTGGCCGGTGCAAACCTATGACCGCACCGCGCTGATGGTTGAAACCGCATTGTTGGATGAATGGTATTTTCCGTTTTGCGGTATTGCGACCACAACCAATTTGCAAAGCACGCTGAACCAAGCTTGGCATCAGGTATTAGACGGGATTACCCGCGGCCCGACTGGATTGGTATTGCGAGATTTTCACGCTGAAAACCTGATCTGGCTACCGGAGCGAGCGAAAACCTCCAATATCGGATTGCTCGACTTCCAAGATGCAGTGTTTGGCCATCCCGCTTATGATCTGGTTAGCCTATTACAAGATGCCCGCCGCGATGTGGACCCGATGCTGGAAACCCCGATGATCGAACACTTCATCGCGCTCGCCCATTGGCCTGACAAAGCAGAGTTTTTAACTGCTTATCGGATTTTAGGGGCGCAGCGGGCTGCCAAAATTTTGGGGATTTTTGTGCGCTTGGCCAGAAGGGATGGCAAATCCCATTACCTTTCTTTCCTGCCACGGGTCGAGCGGTATTTTACGGCAAACCTTGGCCATAAAGAACTGGCACCGGTGGCTGATATTTTGCGACCCCTATTGCCAAAACTGTTTAACGGGGGTCAGCCAGCATCATGAACATGCCAACCCACGCCATGATCGCCGCCGCCGGCCAAGGAACGCGGATGCGGCCCTTAACTGACACTCGCCCCAAAGCCTTGGTCGAACTGGCCGGACAAACCCTGCTCGACCATCAATTAGCCCGCTTGCAAGCCGTTGGCGTGGCGCAGGCGGTGGTCAATGTCCATCATTTTGCTGACCAATTAGAAGCACATCTAGCAGCGCGGAGCGCTGCCCCAAAAATCACCATCTCCGATGAACGGGAGCAATTGCTGGAAACGGGTGGCGGTTTGATCCGGGCGGCAAAACATCTTGGAACCGAACCGTTTTATGTGATGAATGTCGATGCGATTTGGTCGGGTCATCCGCAAGTACTACAAGATTTAGCGAAGCGAATAAGCCAGCCTGCCGACCCGTTTGCCGTATTATTGTTGGCCCGAAGGGATCGCTGCCTTGGACTGGATACCGCCGGTGATTTTCATATGGACCGATCCGGGCGTTTAACCCGCAGAGCCAAAGACGAAGTGAGCGACTATTATTATTCTGGCGTGCAGATCATGGCCCCTAGCTTGTTAGATGGGTTTGCCGAGGAAAAATTTTCAACCAATTTATTGTGGGACAAAGCCTTGGCCCAAGACCGGTTATTTGGATTGGAATTGGACGGGTTTTGGATGCATGTGGGCGATCTAGCCAGTTTACAATTGGCCGAAAATTATCTAGCCGGGGTTGATCGATGAGCGTTGCAAAGAGCTTTCTTGATTTTAAAAGTCCACGGGTTTTCACCATTCCCTCCGGCGAAAATTTTCAATTGGCCGTGGCCCGTGG
The DNA here is from genome assembly GCA_016763185.1 of Robiginitomaculum sp. Taxonomy (GTDB): domain Bacteria; phylum Pseudomonadota; class Alphaproteobacteria; order Caulobacterales; family Maricaulaceae; genus Robiginitomaculum_B. The sequence continues at coordinate 10,789 of JAESUG010000141.1, forward strand.
CATCCGCGCTGCCCTTGAACCCCGTTCCAGCGTATTTGCTTTGCATGACACCATTGTCTTGGCCCCGACCCGCCGGATGGTGCGCACCTTAGCCGATGCGTTCTTACAACGGGGTGGCCAAGCCGGGGCAACTCTTTTACCGCAAATATTACCCTTGGGCGATGTCGATATTGACGAAGCCCCCTTTGTATTGGGCGAACTACCATTAACGATAAAGACGGCCATATCGCAAAACCGTCGCCTGTTTTGTTTGGCACAAATTATCCAGCATCGCGCGAAAACCAGTGCCGAACCGGTATCCCTATCCAGTGCTTTGGCCGAGGCCACCGCCATTGCTGCTTTGTTGGACAGCGCCGCTCATGAAGGGATTACTGACTTTGCCTTGGCCAGCACTGATTTTGCTGATTTTTTGGCCCATCAACCGGCCCATATTGGACGCGCCGCACGGTTTCTTGATATTGTCAGCACCTATTGGCCAGCGTTTTTACGTGAGGAAAACTTGATTGACCCCGCAACCCGGCGCGTAAAAATGCTGGATGCATTGGCTGATGAGTGGACAAAAAACCCAACCCAAAAAACAGTCATTGCCGCCGGTTCAACCGGCTCGCAACGAGCCACAGCAAACTTGCTGCGTGTGGTGGCGGGCCTGCCCAATGGTTGCGTGATTTTGCCGGGGCTAGACCGCGATATCGACCAACCAGCCTGGGCGCAAATCTTGGAAGCACCGGGCCACCCGCAACACGGCATGTCACGATTGCTTGAAACACTGGCAATGCCCCGTGAAGCCGTACAGTTATGGCCCCAGGCAACCTCCACCCAACGCCAGGCCCGAAGACGACGGATCATCAACGAGGCGCTAACTCCAGCGGAAACCACATCAGATTGGCTGGACCGGCTGGAGGTTTTAGGGACCAGTCACAAGCTGGCGGTGGCGGATTTAATGCAGGATGCCTTAGATGGGTTGGCCCTTATTGAGGCTGCCAACGAAGATGAAGAAGCGCATGTGCTGGCACTGGCCGTGCGCGAGACACTGGCAACCCCAACCCAAACCGTCATGTTGGTCACTCCAGATCGGGCGCTGGCCAGACGGGTGCGCGCCGCCTTGCAAAACTGGCAGATAGACGTGGACGATAGCGCCGGCACCCCATTGCCCGAAGACCGGCTGGGGGTGTTTTTAGGACTGGTGCTAAACTGGTGGTCGGACCCCGGCGAGCCGGTGGCATTGCTGGCACTGCTCACCCATCCCTTCAGCTGTGTTGGCCGAACCCGTGCCCAAGTTTACCATTTGTCTCGTCTCCTTGATATTGCATTTTTACGGGGGGTAAGACGGCATAAAGATCTGGCGGACCTGGCCAAGAATATCATGCAAAGCGACCACAAGGAAAAACAAGACATTGCGCAATTGCTGTTGGATTTACATCAGATCAACGCATATGCTGGAACAGAGCCAAACCAATTGATCAGCGCCTTTGCCACGCTGCATGCAAGCTTGGCCGAACAATTGGCCGCAACCGACACTGGACTCGGTGCCGAGCACGTTTGGCGCGGCAAAGCGGGCGACATAGCCAGTCAATTATTTCGTTCGTTAATCGACGACAGCAGGAGCGTTGGCGCTACCCATTTTGCGGACTATCGACGATTGTACGATTTTTTTGCACGGCAAGTTTCAGTACGCCCGAACCGTCCCAAAGGTGGCCGTGTGCGAATTTTAGGCCCGCTTGAAGCCCGTCAGCAAACTGCTGATCTGGTATTGTTGGGCGGGCTGGATGAGGGGGTTTGGCCAAAAGGTTTAGGCACGGACCCGTTTTTGCCAAACTCATTGGTCCGCAAGCTTGGCTTGCCAGACCCGGAGCGGCGCTTGGGACTATCGGCCCATGACTTTGCCGAAACCACTTGCAAAGCCAATGTATTGCTCACCCGCTCAGCCAAACGCGGCGGCACACCGACCATTGCATCTAGGTGGGTATGGCGGCTCAAAACATTGTGCGAGGCGGCGGCGGGTGAAAATTGGCCAAAATTACTGCGCCCAAAAACCGATTATTTGCAACTGGCGCGACAATTGGTGCATGTGCCGCACGTCCATCCGGCAGCCGAGCCACGGCCAACACCACCGGTTTCGGCACGCCCTAAAGGTCTGTATGTCACCCGAATTAAAACCTTGATTCGTAACCCATATGCCATTTATGGGCAAAAAATCTTGCGGTTACAGGCGCTTGATCAAATCGGTCAACCACCCGGCCCACGCGAACGCGGCACGGCCATTCATCACGCATTGGACGTTTGGCACAAACACCCACAAACTGGCGAGTTTGATGCCAAAGTCTGCCGACTAACCGCCCTGATCACCGATGCCCTGTTGGATGCAGGGTTTCGTATATCGGATTTGGCCATCGAAGGCTCCGCTGCCAAACGCATTGCACGGGCCTATGTAAGCTGGGCCACCAGGCGAGAAGAAAACGGCACCCGCATTGCTTTCATCGAACGATCTGGTTCGTTGAAGATATCGGTGGCCGGGGAACAAATAACCTTGTCGGCCAAGTCAGACCGGATTGACCAAACCGGTACAGATTGGGCCATATTGGATTACAAAACCGGGGCGCCGCCAACACCCAAGGAAGTATGTGCTGGCTTTGATCCACAATTGCCGCTAACCGCCGCCATCTTGCAAGGCGGTGGCTTTGGCGATTGCCCAGGAGATGTCACAGAGCTGCTATATGTGCAATTATCCGGCGGTCAAACGCCCCTTAAGATAAAGCAAATCAAGCCGGACAAAAAAGGCCCCATTGCTTCACTTTCTGAGTTGATCGCACTGGAACAGCAACGAGTGTTGGAATTATTCCATGAATTCGCCAAGCCTCAAACCCCATATTTATGCCAACCCCGGGCCAAATATACCGATGCCTATAGCGATTTTGATCTATTGGCCCGCCGCGCCGAATGGTCCGCGGTTCTAAGCGATAAGGATTTCGAGCCGTGAGTACATCCGAAATTGAAGCGCGTAATCGTGCCATAGCCGCCCAAAACTTGGCTGCCGATCCGCGAGCATCTGCCGTGGTTTCAGCCAATGCAGGTTCGGGCAAAACCCATGTGCTGATCAACCGGGTAACTCGGATTTTGTTGGACGGCGTGGCACCAGAACAAATATTGTGCGTCACCTATACCAAGGCGGCGGCGTCCGAAATGCTAAATCGGCTGTTTGATCGGTTGGGCCGGTTTTCAATCCTAGCCGATGATAAACTGCGTGAAGCATTACAACAATTAGACCCTAAGGCACCCATTAATGCCGGCGGCTTGGCCAAAGCGCGGCGCTTGTTTGCGCGGGCGTTGGAAACACCGGGTGGTTTGAAAATCCGTACCATTCACGGATTTTGCGATACTTTACTGCGGCAGTTTCCGGTGGAGGCCGGTATTTCACCGGGCTTTACGGTCATCGAAGACACGGACAGCAAAAACCTGCAAGCCAAAATTATCGCCAATATCGGCGCCCAAGCCATGCGCGAACCTGATGGTCCGTTGGCCGCCTCCTATTCAGTTTTGGGCGAATTAGGTTCCGGTACTGCACCGCAGGTATTTCAAAGCGCCGTTGGAAATACTTGGCAATTGGCCGAGGACTTATTGCCGTCCGATGGTTTGGAAAAAGCACTGGCCGCCACCGAACAACGTCTGGAAATTGGCCCTAACGACACCCTTTCAACTCTTAGTGCAGCCTGTATCAAACAGTTACCGCTCCAGCAAATTGCCGAAGGTTTCATGACGGGCTCAAAGACCAACCAAGAACAGGCCCAAGACATATTGGCAGCCCTGGCTGAACCTGATCCTGTCCTCGCATTTCCCAAATTGCTCCCCGCATTTTACACCAAAGCATCGGGGCGCCGGGCAAAACCAATCAGCGAAGCAGCAGGCAAATATATGCCGGAACTGCTTTCATTGGTGGCATTGGCATTTGATGAAATTGAGTACGCGCAACAAAAAATTTGGGCCATGAAGGCCCGCGATAATGTAGGTGCGGCCTTAACCTTGTGTCAGGCTTTTGTTGGCGCATATCAAGCCGAAAAACGCGAAGCTGGCTTGGTTGATTATGATGATTTAATCCATTTTTCCCATGCACTGTTAACCAGCAAATTATCCAGCCAATGGGTATTGTATAAAATGGACGGCAATTTATCACATGTTTTGGTCGACGAAGCTCAAGATAATTCCGCCGATCAATGGGCCGTGATCGGGGCGCTCACCGAGGAATTTTTTGCTGGCCAAGGCATCGGCGATCAAACCCGCACTTTGTTCGCGGTCGGCGACCCCAAACAGTCAATTTACCGGTTTCAAGGGGCGGACCCAGCCTTGTTTGCCGAACAACAACAACGGATGAAAACCATCGCAAAAACCAAGGGTTTACCGGTACACAGTCCAGAACTTTCATTATCATGGCGCTCAACGCCGCAGGTGCTTGCGTTTATTGATGCTTGTTTTTCGCACGGCTTTGCGCCGGAAAAGAAGTTTGTAGGAGACGCGGAAGATTTTATCGACCCCGGATTTTCCAATTATATCGAACATCAAGCGGAGCGGGCGCAAGACATGGGAAGTGTAAGCTTGCTGCCCGCCGTGCCATATAGCAGCACCCAGCCCGATACCGACCCTTCGCGGCCCGTCAACTCGGTTTCGGCGCAACACCCAAAAAGCTTGTTGGCGCGCTCGGTAGCCGATTTGGTCGCCGACATGTTGGCCCGTGGCGATGCAATTGAAACTGACACTGGCAAGCGCGCCGTGCACGCCGGAGATGTGCTGATTTTGGTACGCTCGCGTAATGATCTGTTTCGCGAGATTATTCGGCATTTAAAATTGCAAAATATTCCGGTGGCGGGTGCGGATCGGATGGTGCTGCAAAATGAAACGGCAGTGCTTGATTTGTTGTCTCTAGCAAAAATGGCCTTGCAACCTTCCGATGATTTATCATTGGCCGAAGTGTTAAAAAGTCCGTTTTTACACCCCGAAGCCCAAAGTGAGCAACCGGTTGATGAACAAATTTTATATGATCTAGCCTTTTCGCGTCCCAAAAATCAAAGCCTGCATGAAGCCCTAATGGCCAGCAAGTTCCCCGTGCTAGACGAAGCCAAAACTTGGGTGGCGGATCTGATCGTTCGCGCCGGCCATGAAAACCCGTATCGGTTTTTCTCTGGTCTGTTGTACCGGCGCAGCCATACCGGCGAAGCGATGCAACGGCGATTATTGGCCCGTTTGGGCCTTGAGGCCGCGGACCCAGTGCAAGAATTTTTAAACATGGCATTGGCTTTTAGTCAAAAAAGTGATGGCTCCTTATTGTCATTTGTTGCTGAAATGAGTGGACGCACCGACATCATAAAACGCGAAATGGAAGAAGCCGGCAGCGCGGTTCGAGTGATGACCATTCATGGTGCCAAAGGCCTTGAAGCGCCGGTTGTGATTTTGCCTGACACCAATAGCAAAGCCGGTGGAAAAACCAAAACTGGATTGGTCGAGGATGCCGGCTGTTGGCTGTGGGTAGAACCACAAAGCAAAAAATGCCCTGCCATTGCCGATTGGCAAAACCGCCAAGAGGTGCTGGACGCCCAAGAACATCGGCGCTTGTTATATGTAGCGTTAAGCCGCGCCCGGGATCATTTGATCATCTGTGGGCATGAGCGCGGAAATTTGAAAAAGCTAGGCGGTTTTCCTGATGATAGCTGGTATCGTAGCTGTGAAGCTGCCTTCAAGAAATTACATGCAATAAATGCTGCGAAAATCATATCCGATGCCGACGGCAAAATCGGCTATCGGTTGGGACCAACGCCAACGCCGATGAAGGCCATCAAGGACAATGCAGAAATTGCAGTCCCTGCCCTACCCAATTGGGTGCTGACGCCAATGGCCACCGAGCCGCCAGCACCCACACAGCAAACGCCGTCCAATATCCTCGTCAAAAATGAGCAACAAGTTGCACGGGCTTCACCGATTGGCGCGGGCGCAACGGATCGGTTTTTGCGCGGTAATCTTATTCATGCCTTATTGGAGGCATTGCCTGATGTGCCGCCAGAGCAGCAAGCTGCGCGGGCCGCTCTGTTTTTACAAAACCAACCGGAAATTTCCATCGAACAAGCCAATGAAATCGCCAAAGTTACGTTACAAGTACTACGCCATTCGCAATTTGCTGATTTATTCGGACCGAACAGCCGCGCTGAATTACCCATAGCCGGGCTGGGTGCCCATACAGTTATACATGGGAAAATTGACCGGCTCGTGGTGCGCGATCATGATGTGTTGGTATTGGACTTTAAAACCAATCGTCCGCCGCCAACCCATATTGCCGACGTGCCGCAAGCTTATCTGGATCAAATGCAGGTGTACCGGGAACTTTTGACCCAGATCTGGCCGGACAAAACCATCCGATGCGCCTTGTTGTGGACCGATGGGCCGAACCTGATGGAGCTGCCCAGTTCATCAACAGATCACAGAAGTGTTTAGGCTTGTCCCTTGACCTTTGGGCTATGCGATACTAGCTAGCAAACATCCGTGCCATTACTGGCGCGGCGATACCTATTATGGAGAGTGCCATGCCAACTATTGCGATCAATGATGCAAACTTTGAAGCCGAAGTCTTAAACGCAACCGGTCCCGTCCTTGTGGACTTTTGGGCCGAATGGTGTGGGCCTTGCAAACAAATTGGTCCGGCGTTGGAAGAGCTATCCACCGAAATGGCTGACACTGTTACCATTGCCAAAGTCAATATTGATGAAAACCCCGGCATTCCCAGCAAATACGGTGTCCGTGGGGTCCCAACCTTGATGTTGTTCAGTGGCGGCGAGGTTGCCGCAACCAAAGTCGGTGCCATGCCCAAAAGCAAAATTGCTGAATGGCTAAACTCGGCGGTTGCTACCACCTAAGCAGGTATAGGGGGGATTGCACTTCATTTGTGAAGCTAGAACGCTCGCGTTCTAACATCATCCCCGTTTATTCTGTCCATTTTCCTTCCCTGCGTTCTCTTTCCTCCCCTGCTTTTGGCGGGGCCAGCTTGCTTTTCTTTCCTCCCCTGCTTTTGGCGGGGCCAACTTGCTTTTCTTTCCTCCCCTGCTTTTGGTGGGGGAGGAAACATAAATCTGACCCCGCCAAAAGCAGCGGTGGAAACAGACATGAACACGCTGGTTACGCTGGTTGCATCTGTAGTATGTCGCCGACCAGATATAACGACCCTGTAACAACCAAGCGCACTTTGCCCGTAGGAATGGCGGCTAGGGCTTCGCTTAAAGATGAGTGACATACGGCTTGCAAGCCAATTTCTAATGCTTTTTTTGCGAGCACATCGCACTGGATAGGCGCAGACGCACTGGGCAAGGGTACGATATGGATCACAGGCGTTAGCGCATGCAAGGGTGCCAAAAACCCAGATACGTCTTTGGTGTTTTGCATAGCAAAAATCAGGTGCAAGTCTGCCGGGTATTGCCGATTTCGTTCCATAAGAAATTGGGCCAAAGCGTGCGCTGCATGTGGGTTATGCGCGCCGTCGAGCCATATTTCTGTGTCCGGTGGGCATGGTGAAAATGCTGGTATTCGTTGCAATCGACCCGGCCAATTTACGCTTTGCAAACCGGTACTGATGGCATTTACTGACCAGCCCAATTCGGTGGCGGCGGCAATGGCGAGGCAGGCGTTTTCGATTTGGTGCGCGCCAGCCAAAACTGGCAATGGTAAATCCAATAACTGGTTTTCACTTTGCCAAACCAAACGGCCATCTTCTTCACGCCCGTAAAAATCTTCACCGCAAATCCGCAAAGATGAACGGTTTTTAGCGGCGGTGCGCTCAATGACATCACGAACAACATCGCTTTGCGCGGCGCTGATCACCGGGCAGTTTGGTTTGATAATTCCAGCTTTTGCCGCCGCAATACCGGCGATGTCAGAACCTAGCCAATCCATATGTTCCAAGGTGATCGGCGTAATCACCGACAGTGCCGGGGCCGGGATAACATTGGTGGCGTCTAGCTCGCCGCCTAAGCCGACCTCAATGATTGCCACGTCTGCCGGAGTACGCGAAAATGCCAAAAACATCGTCGCTGTTAACAACTCGAATTGAGTGGCGGGGTTATCTGCATTTATGGTTTCAACTTCTTCAAGCAAATCGGCCAGCTCAACATCCGAAATCGGTACACCGTTCAGTACAAATCTCTCATTTATCCGTATCAAATGCGGGCTGGTATGCACATGAACTCGTAAGCCTTCAGCCAGAGCCATAGCGCTAAGAAAAGCAATGCTTGAGCCTTTGCCATTGCTGCCCGCCACATGAATAACGGGTGGTAGGTTTAGATGTGGATTGCCCAATCGGACCAGCAAAACCAAAATTCGAGAGAGGTCCAGATCAATGGATTGGTTGTGCAAATCTTCAAAGCGTGCGAGGGCGGCATCCACCCTTACCCGTGCGTTCATGCAGCGGGCTTTCGGTGCAATACGCGCAAATACTGGCCAATGGCTGCGGGTAGATCAGCGCGGCTAACCACCGCATCAATCATGCCGTGTTCCATTAGGTATTCCGAGCGCTGAAAGCCTTCGGGTAATTTTTCGCGGATGGTTTGTTCGATCACCCGTGGCCCGGCAAAGCAAATTAATGCCCGTGGTTCAGCCAAATGCACATCCCCTAGCATGGCATAGGATGCGGTAACCCCGCCAGTGGTCGGGTCAGCCAGTACCACAATATATGGCAAGCCAGCGGCCTTTAGCTCAACCAAGGCCAATGTGGTGCGTGGCATTTGCATTAACGATAACGCGCCTTCTTGCATGCGAGCGCCGCCGGCGGACGTGAACGCCACAAACGGAATTTTGCGGCGCACGGCCTCTTCGGTGCCTCGGATAAATCCTTCGCCTGCGGCCATGCCAAGAGAACCGCCCATAAAATTAAAATTTTGAACAAACACCACAGTCTCGATACCGGTAATTTTACCAACACCAACCCGCACTGCATCGCTATCGCCGGTTTTGGCACGGGCGGCTTTGAGGCGGTCCGTATAGCGTTTATGATCGCGAAATTTTAGGGGGTCCTGCGGCACGGGCGGCAGTTCGATGGGTTCCCATTTTTCGTCATCAAATGTATAGCGAAACCGTAATTCTGGGCCGATGCGGATATGATGCCCAGCCGGTGTTACGTGATGACCCGCAGCCAGGTCTTTGTGAAACACCATTTCGTCCGATAGCGGACATTTGATCCACAGGTTTTCCGGCGTATCACGCTTGGTAAAGATGTTTTTCATCCCCGGCGGGGTGAGTTTGTCTAGCCAATTCATAAAATCAGTTTCCAATTGTTTCGATAAGTTTAGCGTTGATGAGCGGCTTTGGCCAGCTTTGCTGTTAACTCCAATGCAGCTTCGACACCGCCCTCGGCCAAAGCAGAAACAATGGCGCTACCGACCACAACCCCATCAGCGCTTTGGGCGATTTGTTGTGCGGTGGCCGGATCGCGCACCCCAAAACCAACAGCAATAGGTAGATCGGTGCATTTGCGAATATTTTGCACGGCCATCGTGACTTGACCCCCATCCGGCACTGCAACACCGGTTACACCCGTTACCGAGACATAATAGACGAAGCCACTAACCCCTTGTAATACTTGAGATAGGCGCTCTCCAACCGTGGTCGGTGCAATCAACCGGATCAATGCAAGATCATGATCGTGCAAAGCATTAGCAAGCGGCTGGCTTTCTTCTGGCGGTAGATCAACAATAATGGCGCCATCAACGCCGGCATCGGCCGCAGTCTGTGCAAACACCTCCCAACCCATATGGTGAACTGGGTTGGCATACCCCATCAAAATCAGTGGCGTGTCCGGGTGGGCGTTTCGAAATTCACGGGCCAAGGCCAGCACATCCGCCATTTTGGTACCGGCTTCGAGGGCGCGCTGGGCCGCAAATTGAATGGTTGGCCCTTCAGCGATCGGATCAGAAAACGGCATGCCTAGCTCGACAATATCGGCACCAGCACCGGGCAAGCCAAGCAATAATGCACGGGACGTATCCAGATCAGGATCGCCAGCCATCATATAGGCCACAAACGCACTTTGGTTTTGGCGGTTGCGTTTGGCAAAAGCGACGGTAATGCGCGAAATACTCATATTTCAACCCCTAGATGAGCCGCAACCGAAAACACGTCCTTGTCGCCACGCCCGCACATATTCATCAAGATCATACCGCTCTTGCCCAATTCCTTGGCCAGATCCCCAACCCTGGCCAACGCATGAGCGGGTTCCAACGCTGGGATGATCCCCTCTAGCCGCGTACACAACTGAAATGCTTCTAGGGCTTCGGTATCGGTGGCAGAGAGATATTCGGCCCGGCCAATATCGTGCAAAAAAGAATGCTCTGGGCCAATGCCGGGATAATCTAAACCGGCAGAAATAGAGTGAGCATCGGCGATTTGGCCGTCATCATCTTGGAGTAAATAAGTACGATTTCCGTGCAAAATACCAGGGGTTCCGCCGGTGAGTGAAGCGGCATGTTGCGACGTATCCAAACCTTTGCCGGCAGCCTCAACCCCGATCAGGCGAACTTGTTTGTCAGCCAAAAACGGGTGAAACAGGCCAATGGCGTTGGAGCCACCGCCAATGCAGGCCACGCAAGCATCCGGCAAACGGCCTTCGCGCTCCAAGATTTGCGCCCGTGCTTCGCGGCCTATTACCGATTGAAAATCACGGACCATTGCCGGATAGGGGTGCGGGCCAGCCGCCGTGCCGATCACATAAAATGTATCGTGGACATGGGTTACCCAATCGCGCAAGGCTTCGTTCATTGCGTCTTTTAGGGTTCCAGTGCCGGAGCTTACCGAGACGATTTCTGCCCCCAATAATTTCATTCGAAATACATTGGGTTTTTGCCGCTCGATATCAGCCGCACCCATAAACACCACGCATTTTAATCCAAAACGCGCCGCCACAGTTGCGGTGGCCACACCATGTTGTCCGGCTCCGGTTTCGGCGATAATGCGAGTTTTTCCCATGCGCTTCGCGAGCAAAACCTGGCCCAAGCAATTGTTGATTTTGTGTGCCCCGGTATGGTTTAGCTCGTCGCGTTTGAACCAAATTTTTGCGCCACCAAAATGTTCCGATAAGCGTTCGGCGTGGTAAATAGCACTGGGTCGGCCAACATAATCTTTCAAAAATCCGTGCATTTCTTGTTGAAATACTGGATCCTTTTTGGCCATTTCCCATACTTGTTCTAGCTCTAACACCAACGGCATCAAGGTTTCCGGTACATAGCGCCCGCCAAAAGTACCAAAGCGCCCTTCCCTATCTGGTCCAGCCTGCCAGTTAAAATTGCTCATGACGAACCGTTACTCCGTGCCGCCGCACAAAATTGAGCGAGCAGCGTTGGATCTTTTACGCCAGCTGTGCTTTCAACACCAGAGGAGACATCAACCATCGGCGCTCCGGTTACCGCAATCGCTGTGGCCACATTGTCCGGCGTTAAACCACCGGCCAATAACCACGGCCTAGCCGGTTTGACATCGGCCAACAACTCCCAATGAAACGAGGTGCCAAAACCACCGGCGCGGGTTGCGTCCTTTGGTGGTTTGGCATCGAACAAAAATTCAGCGGCGGTACGGGCATACCGCTCGGCATCTTTTATGTCTTTGGCATTGGCCACCGAAAACGCCTTGATCACCGGGATATGATACCGGTTCCAAATCGTGCGTACTCGGTCGGGGCGCTCGCTGCCATGTAATTGCAAAAAATCCGGCGCAACTTCGCGGACAATACGGGCTAAAAGCTTATCGCCGGGATCGACCAAAACGGCAACAATGGCAGCTTTACCACGGGCTATTTGCGCCAATTGACTGGCGGTATTGATGGTTAATAATCGTGGGCTGGACGGGGCAAAGACCAAACCAATGCGCTCCACTTGCAGGGCTAAGGCGGCCTCTATGCCCGCGTGTTCAGTCAACCCGCAGACCTTAATACCGGTCATGTTCTTCTTCCCAATTAAAAAGGCATCAGCCAATGACCGATGCCTTTTTTATGAAACCCAATTGGGTTTTATTTTTTTAACAAATCACGGATTTCGGTTAGCAATACTTCTTGTGCAGGTGGTTCGGTTGGTTTTGCTGGCGCTGCTTCTTCTTTTTTCTTGGCGGCATTCATACCCTTGATCACCATAAAGATCACAAATGCAATAATCACAAAATCAATGATGGTGGTCACAAACACCCCATAATTGACCATGACCGGCACCGCTTCGGAGCCAATATTTAATGCCAGATCAGAAAAATCAATACCACCGGTAGCTTTGCCGACAAATGGCATCACAATATCACCGACAAACGAGCTAACGATTTTACCAAATGCGGCACCGATAATAATACCGATGGCCATGTCCATCACATTGCCACGCATGGCAAATTCTTTAAATTCTTTTAGCATTGGTGTTCCTCCTATAAGCTGTAGATTTAAGACTTGAGAGGCGTGTCAACACGCATCCGAAGTTCCTTGCCAGCCTTAAAAAACGGAACAAACTTGGTTCCGACTTTGACACTTTCGCCAGAGCGCGGATTACGGCCATTTCTAGGGTCTCGACGACGAACAGAAAATGCTCCAAAACCACGTAACTCGACCCGGTCGCCGGCTTCCAAGGTGGCCGTGATCTCCTCGAAAATGGTGGCGACAATTCGTTCAATGTCTCGTTGGAAGAGATGTGGATTTTCTTCTGTAAGTTGTGCGATAAGCTCAGACTTTATCATAATTGGTTCATTACCCCATTTTCCATTGACTACGCACTCCCAAGAACAAACTTGACATTTTGATGGTGTGCGCGTCAACCGTATTCATGAAAAGTGAAGCATTTTGATTAAATAAAAAAAGGGCCGAACGTGTCCGGCCCTTTTTCCAAATTGACGGCTAAGATTTACTTTTTGTCGTCGGAGGCACCCTTTAGGGCTTCGCCTAGGATATCACCCAGTGACGCGCCCGAGTCAGATGAACCATACTGTTCGATAGCTTCTTTTTCTTGAGCCATTTCCAGAGCTTTAACCGAAAGGGATAACCGGCGAGTTGATTTATCAATACTGGTAATTTTTGCATCAACTTTGTCGCCAACCGCAAAGCGCTCAGGACGCTGTTCGGAACGATCACGAGATAGATCAGATTTGCGGATAAAGGCTTTGACTTGATTATCATCGCCCAACATCACTTCGATCCCGCCGGTGGTTACTTCGCTGACCACACAGGTGACAGCTTCGCCACGTTTAAAGCCACTACCGTCACTTGGGTCTTTTTGTAATTGCTTTACACCCAAAGACACTCGTTCTTTTTCGGCATCAATATCCAGCACTTTGGCCGAGACTACGTCACCTTTTTTATAGCTGGCTAATGCTTCATCACCTGAACGGCTCCAGTCTAAATCAGACAAATGCACCATGCCATCGATCATACCATCAAGACCGACAAACAATCCGAACTCGGTAATATTGCGGACTTCACCGGTAACGGTAGCGCCCACAGGGTTGGCCGCGGCAAAAGCGCTCCACGGGTTGTCAGCACACTGTTTGATGCCCAGTGATATCCGGCGCTTTTCTGGATCAACTTCCAGAACAACCACCTCGACCTCTTGGGAGGTCGCAACGATTTTACCTGGATGTACGTTCTTTTTGGTCCAGCTCATTTCGCTGACATGAACCAGACCTTCGATACCCGATTCTAGCTCAACAAACGCACCGTATTCAGTAATATTCGTCACACGCCCGGTAAATCTAGATTGCAACGGATACCTTGCTTCTACCTCTTCCCAAGGATCGGCCTCTAATTGCTTCATCCCCAATGAAATGCGTTGGCTTTCTGGATTGATCTTAATCACTTGTACTTTGACCGTATCACCAACACTTAAAATCTGACTTGGGTGATTGACCCGGCGCCAGCTCATATCCGTGACGTGCAACAAGCCATCAATACCACCCATATCAACAAATGCGCCATAATCAGTGATGTTTTTAACCACGCCTTCGCGCACTTCGCCTTCGTGCAATTGGCTGATCAACTCAGCACGTTGTTCAGCACGTGATTCTTCCATAATGGCTCGACGTGACACCACGATATTCCCACGCGGACGGTCCATTTTCAAAACTGCAAACGGTTGGGCCAAACCCATTAATGGACCCAGATCGCGCACGGGGCGAACGTCGACTTGGCTGCCCGGCAAAAATGCATTGGCACCCCCAAGATCAACCGTAAAGCCGCCCTTGACCCGGCCAATAATAGCGCCCTCAACAGGCTCTTCGACGGCATAAGATTTTTCGATACGATCCCATGCTTCTTCACGTTGTGCTTTGTCCCGTGACAAAACAGCATCGCCAAGCGCGTTTTCAACCCGGTCAACAAACACGTCGACTTTGGCACCTACGACTATTTTTTCAGCTTCTGCACCGGAAAACTCCCGCATCGGGATCCGGCCTTCGGTTTTCAAACCAACGTCAACAATGACAAATTCATTTTCAATTGCGGTAACAAGACCACTAACAACACGGCCCTCTAATACATCTTGGCCCGCCATAGAGGCATCCAACATAGCGGTAAAGTCATCTAGGGTTGGGTTTAAACTGTCAGTAGAATTGGCAGTAGAATTGGCAGTGGAATTGGTTTCAGTCATAATTTTGTAGTTCTTTCAAAGGTAAAGGTTGGCCAGCCGACAAATTGCGGCGGTCTCATCGCGTTGCGATAATGGGGGTTCAATTTCAAGCGTTCCCAGATCTTTGGTCCGGCTGTTTGAATTTCGCTTGGTAATCCGATGAGAATTACAAGCGATCAGCCAGTTTCCGTTCAACCCAATCACAGGCGACCTGGAGCGCCGCGTCTATACTCAAGTTACTGGTATCAATCAAGTAGGCATTTTCAGCTTGTTGCATCGGTGCATCGGATCTAGCGCCATCACGGGCATCGCGTTCACGCAATTGCGCCAGCATCTCATCAAACGTGATCGGCTTCCCATTTTGCGTTAATTCCAGTTGCCGCCGCTTTGCCCGAAGATGCTCAGACGCCGTTACCCACAGCTTCACATCAGCATTAGGACAGACCACAGTACCAATATCGCGGCCATCGAGCACGGCACCCGATGGCTGGGCTGCAAACGTTTGCTGCAATTCAAGCAAGGCGGCGCGCACTTTTGGCTTGGCCGCAACTTTGGACGCTGCGGCGCCAGTTTCAGCGCTACGCAAGTCATCAATGTCGGGTATTGGCAATGTCAAATCGCGGGCCAATTGCGCTAATTTATCGTCTTCATCAAAATTCAACTTGGCATCCAATGCCGCCCGCGCCGTAGCCCGGTACAATAATCCGGTATCCAAATAGGGTAAGTCCAAATGCTCAGCCAACCGCCGGGCCAATGTTCCCTTGCCCGAAGCCAACGGTCCATCCACCGCGATCACAAGACCCGTGTGCTGCGAGTTTCGGCGAATATCAGCTCCCAACTTCGCCATATCATTTAAAAAATTTGGATATGACGTAGAAATAACATCGGCATCATCAATCGCAACCGATAAAAAACCACCTAACCCCAAAACCAAGGCAGACATAGCAATGCGGTGATCGCCGTCTACTGCAAATGGCATTGTAACTTTGGGTATATTTGCTGGACCAAATACCGTGCCTCGGCCATCAACTTCCATCCAAGTATCGCCCGTTCGAACTTTCACCCGGTTTTGCCGCAATAACTCGGCCATTTTCTCAATACGGTCGCTTTCTTTAACCCGCAATTCGCCGATCCCGTCAAAGCGACTGGTTCCGTGAGCAAATGCCGCCAACACCATCAAAACCGGGTATTCATCAATCATCGTCACCGCCCGTGCTGGCGGCGGGTACAACGGCACTTTACAGCCAGCAAGCACACGGATATTGGCCAATGTCTCGCCGCCGCTTTGGCGAGTATTGGAAAGACGAATATCATATCCAGCTTGTTGCAAGGTCTCTATGAGACCATTGCGGGTCGGGTTCATCATGACATTGGTGATCGTGACGTCACTGCCCGGCACAATCAATGCAGCAATGACCGCAAACGCTGCAGAGGACGGATCGCCCGGTACTGTCACGTTTTGTGCTTGTAATTTCACCGGACCATGCAATGTAATTCGCCGCCCACCATTGACCATTGGCTGGCTGTCCAATTCAGCCCCAAACGCCTGCAACATATTTTCCGTATGATCGCGACTGGGGCCAGGTTCGTCGACAATGGTCGTGCCATCACAGTTAAGGGCCGCCAATAAAATTGCCGATTTAACCTGCGCCGAAGCCACCGGTAATGTATGGTGCGTAGGTAAGGGCTGCGAACACCCTTGTATGGTAACCGGCAAGCACCCGTTATGGCTGCTGGTCGTTGCGCCCATTTTCATCAATGGCTCCAGTACTCGGCCCATCGGGCGGCGCGATAGACTTTCGTCGCCAATAAAGTTCGCGGTTATACTCTGGCCGGCGACCAACCCCATACACAACCGAACGCCGGTACCGGCATTGCCAAAATCAATTGGTTTTTTTGGGCTTAGACGCTCATTTGCGGGCACGCCAGTGACTTGCCACTGACCCGGCCCCATTTGTTGGACATTGGCCCCCAGTGCTTGCATAGCGGCGGCTGTAGCCAGCACATCATGCCCTTCTAGCAAGCCATTGATCAATGTTGTGCCTTGGGCCAAGGCACCCAAGATCAACGCGCGGTGAGATACGGATTTGTCACCGGGAGCGCTAATTATTCCGGACAGTGAAAATGAGGGTCTGGAAATCAATCCCTTGGCTGTTGTGGGCGATGGAAAGAGGCTCGACATATGGATCCATATCTTGATGAAAAATGAGGTAAAAAGCGTGATGCATGAAAATTGTTCAAAAATGGTTTTGACAGGCCCGTTTGAACATGGCAAGCGACCTTGCGAAACCTGTTTCTTAATTTTTCGCATGAGGTGAAAAAATGACTAAACCAAACTTGGGCGAACGACGTGCCTGTGCCGAATGTAACGCAAAGTTTTTTGATCTGGCAAAGCGTCCGATAGTTTGCCCGAAATGTGGCTTTTCGTTTGATCCAAATACGATCATTCGAAAGACATCCCGCAAGGCCACAGCGGCAGCGGATACAACGGATCCCAAACTCGATGATGATGATGATGATGATGACGGTGATGATGAAAACGACACAAAAAAGGCAACAGCAGAAGAAGATGATGATGCCTCATCGGGCAATGAAAAAGAATTGTCCCTAGATGACGAAGCTCCATTGATACCTACAGATGACGATGATATCGACGATGGCGACAGCTCGTCAGGTACTGGCTTGCCCGATGGGTACACCGAAGAAGGCGTCGAAGACGATAGCGACGCGTTACGCGATGATGTCGATGAAGATGCGAAATTGGCAGACGATGAC
Source organism: Robiginitomaculum sp. (assembly GCA_016763185.1). Lineage (GTDB taxonomy): Bacteria > Pseudomonadota > Alphaproteobacteria > Caulobacterales > Maricaulaceae > Robiginitomaculum_B. Next base: position 28,167 of record JAESUG010000141.1, read on the forward strand.
GAACTAACATCAGGCGACTGATGTTCAGGCTTGATCCTAGGGCACATTCGCACTAGTTTCCGCCTCCTTTTCCCGCCTCAAATCCATGAGGCAAATGGGGCCATAGCTCAGTTGGGAGAGCGCTTGCATGGCATGCAAGAGGTCGGCGGTTCGATTCCGCCTGGCTCCACCACTCAGTCTTTAGATTTTTAAACTGGCTCCCACGTCTCTGTTTAGTATCGTATTTTCCGTAGGTTAACACCTCTACCCAGCAGTTAAAGAGACGCAGAGACGCGATACTTGGCCACTTATCGGCCTATTTCCCCATTCGTCTCCTTCGGGCATTTGCGTCACCTCTTTAAAGTTTTGGTGATGGTCAGTGGATCCGGTGATTCTGGCTAAATCCAAGAAAGCTACGTTGTTCTGACCAGAGTACCGGCAGCTGGTTTGATTGCCTTAACCGGGTCACGGTAAGATCAACAGGCTGGCGACCATTGATGATCGTTTCGACAATGTCAGGCGCTAAATACCCCAAAGGCACAAGCCTGCGGGCATCACCATGATCGATGTTGTTTTGCGCCGCATATTTGTCGATCGACAGTGTTGGGTTTTCAACCAATGCAGCTTTTAGTTTAAGCGCCTGCGCCACTAACCTGATCAGCTTTGGATCAACGTTGGTTTGGCCTTGGCTCTCGCCAACCACCATCTTTAGTTCATGGCCGCGACGTTTGATCTGAATGGGAACATCCAGTTCAAGAACCTGTTGCGGGTCGAATATGATCGCTAGCTGCTTACCGACAAAGCTTGTGTTCAGTGTGAACTTTAGCCGAGCTTTGCTAATGGTGATTGACTGAACGAGATCAGCATAAAGCTGCATCGCCGCTTTGGCCTTGCTCATCTGGATTGCGTTTGCAAGCTCGCAGCCCTGCGCAAACAGCGCTGGCAAGTCTGCTGCATCTAGATCAATAGGCCCAAGGAGTTTCAACAGCTCTTGTTTACGGCGGAAGGTCTGATCCAGAGCAGATTGCACTAACCCTTCCATGACAAGTGCTGGAATGCGCCAGCCCGTATGGGCATCACCGGCTTTTAAATCCTTCGATACATAATACCGATAACGCTTACCGCCTTTGCAGGTGTGCGATGTGGAAAGGGAACCTCCGTGCGCATCATGGATCAGCCCTGCCAGCAGACTGAGTGATTTGGCATTCTTTCTGGTTTTTCGCTGTATAGTGTTGGTTTCAAGAATGGCCTGAACCTCATCCCATAGCTCTTTGTCCACTATAGCCGCATGCAAGCCGTCATAGATGTTCTGCTTGCGCACAATCTTGCCAATATAGAGCGGGTTGTTCAAGATCACATAGAGATGCCCGCGGGCAAAGGGTTTGCCGCCAGTGGTCATCCCATGCTTGTCGGTGCGCTGCTTGGTCAACAGACGTAACCGCACGGTTTCTCTTTGCACGATCCGCACATTTTTGTGTTCAGCATAAAGCGCAAAGAGTTTGCGAACAATGACGGCTTCGCTCTCAACCACCATTAGTTTCTTGTCGACATTGGTATACCCAAGCGGTGGTAGGCCGCCCATCCACATGCCGCGCTTCTTGGAAGCAGCGATCTTGTCGCGAATACGCTCCGCCGTGACCTCACGCTCAAACTGGGCAAAGGACAGCAACACATTCAACGTAAGCCTGCCCATGGAGTTGGCGGTTAAACGCTTGGGTGACAGAGACGAAGCTCACCTCGTGGGCATCAAACACATCAACCAGTTTTGCAAAGTCGGTGAGTGATCGGGTTAGCCTGTCCACCTTATAGACCACGATGATATCCACCTGCCCGCGTTTGATATCGCGGATCAGGTGTTGCAGGCCTGGGCGCTCCATATGCCCGCCAGATATGCCGCCATCATCATAAAGGCTGGAGCTAAGCTTCCAGCCAAGACCGGCTTGTGAAGCGATATAGGCACTGCAGGCCTCGCGCTGTGCATCCAAAGAGTTGAACGCTTGATCCAGCCCCTCCTCATGGGACTTACGTGTATAGATCGCGCAGCGGAAGTGCTTGTGGGTAAGCATTATGCACCACCTTGCGTTAGTCCAAAGAAGCGTGGTCCGGACCACTTCGCACCGGTAATGGCCTGAGCAACCGAAGATAGGGATGTGTAGACCACGCCGTTCCATAAAAAGCCGTCCTCCACCACAGATACGGTATGGGTTTTACCATTCCATTCGCGGATTAGCTGGCTGCCCGACTGAGGTTGGCCCGGTAGTCGTAGATCAAGGTCACCACTGCCCTCACCTGCATGGCCACTGGCAATTTTCTCCAAGCGCTTAAGCGTGGATGGCTTTAAGCGGCCATAGGCCTTCTCCTGGGCATGATAGCTCAAGCCCCGGACCAGGGTGATGTTGCGCGCACCTTTTGGTGGCGGGTGCTTTAGCACCTTCATCCACTCAGTATAAAGGGCATCACGACCCATACGTTGCAAGGTACTAACCCCTGCATAGACCCTCTCATCAACGCCTGCCATTATGCCGCTTCCACCTCGCGAATAATATATTGGTTGGCTTTACCGTCCTTGGTTATCCGCTCGATTGAATAGCCGCGCTTTCTAAGGCCGGTAAGTGCCGCTCGCGCCGTGTGGGCCTGCCAGCCAAGGCGCTGGGTTATTTGCTCGATATTGGCACCACTCTTGCGCCGAAGCAGCGCTACCAATTGCGCCTGCTTGGTGCCTATGCGTGCCGGTTTAAGTGTTATCGGGGCCACCTTAATACACTGCCCTTCGTGTGCCTGTGATATTTGTGTGTGTAAAGTATTCATATCTACCTCCAGTTTCCGCGCCCGCACGTTGCGCGCGCCCTACCAAGACAAGGCCCGTATCATTGGGCCGCACCCACACACATGCTTCCCACGGGCGGTAAGTCCAGTGGTTTGTGGATAATGAGCCGTCAGATTGTAACTATTGAAAAATTGCCTTTTCTACCTCTTCTAAACTTTGCTTCGCAATATGAGATGTGCCGATGATGTCAAGGTTTTGAAACTTCATTGGGGCTGTAAAGAAGGAGGGGTTAATA
>JAESUG010000142.1 GCA_016763185.1 Robiginitomaculum sp.
ACCAAAGCGAAGCTTCACTAAAAAGCTAATGGCCATCACACCGTCTGGTTTGTTCAAATTGATTTTGGCTTGTTTGGGAGTTGGGGTGGTGTTGGCGGCATTGGATGTCAATCCACGGCGAATTTGGGTTGATTTTTTTGACACCATCAACCTAGCCTGGGCCAAGGGTTGGCAATTGGCTGGCGGCGCCATCGACTATTTATTATTGGGTGCGATTTTAGTAATTCCAGTGTTTATTATTTTGCGTGTTTTGAAAGCCATTCAAGAAAAATGACCCGATTTCAGTTATACCCTTTTTTGTGCCTTGGTCTTGCGCTGGTTATTGGCGCCTGTTCCAGCAGGCCAACGGCAGATCGAAAAGACCCCCCAGCCGGGGCAACCCGCGCTGAGTTTGTCTATCAAATAGCCACCAGCATGGCCGATCAAGGGTTTTGCAATAAAGCCATGCCGGTTTTCGTCTGCTTGGCCGCCGAAGGAACCGGCTGGGAAGTCGCCGCCAAACGCGCTGGACAATGCGGGCCATTGGCGGCCATTAGCTGGAAACCACCGACACAAAGTGCGCGAGCAAACCAACAAATTATACGCCGGGGTCGAATTCTTGATATTTCGATCAACATGACATTTGAAGAAAGCCCCGAACAAGTACGCGCCGAAGGTTTACGCCAATTACGCCGTGCTGCGAATGCGAATTGGCCCGATGCCCAAGCTGAACTAATTGCCCAGCTCAGTGGACAAACAAACGAGGCACAAAGAGAAGCAAAGCTTTGGCTGACACGCTATGATGCCAACCCACGGCGCAAAATATATGGTGGCGATGCCGTGCATAGGGATGTTCGCGAACGCTTAAAAACCGTCGCTGCACCTGCCAGTGCCGACGATAGTAATTGGACTTCGTTGGCATTTACCACTGAGGCATTAAACGAGCCCGAATGCGACCAATTATTAGGGAAACGACCCCACAGGAATGCCGGTCCGAAAATCCATGTAGAAGACGATAGTTTGGAGAAAACCAGACCACGCCGCCGGATTGGGGAAGACCCGTTATCTTCACCGAATGAACCCTAATTTACCAATCGTCAAACCGCGCCCAAATTGCGTCCACCATCGCTGCACCCAATTGGCGACAGCGCTCTGGCGACCAGCCCTGATCCGGGTCTGGCGTGTCCACCGTGTCCTTAAACGGCATTTCTAGCGTCATTGATAAACAACCAAATGCCTCAGCCGTCCAATGGGTACACATGCTCATATTGGCGGTGCCGGGTGGGGCCGGTGGATAGCCAATTTTGGTTTGAAAGTCGGGACTGATCTTGGCCAAAGTTTCGGTGAAGTTGGCCAATTGCACCGCCCGAAGCTCGGACCAGCTTTTTGTGCCTTCAGCCCCGGCGATGAAATTATACGGTAAGTCCTCATCGCCATGTACATCCAGACAAAAATCCATGCCGGTTTCTTGCATTTTTTCGCGCACCAAAAATACTTCTGGTGAGCGCTCCATGGTCGGTGTTTCCCATTCGCGGTTCAAATTGGCACCTGCGGCATTGGTCCGCAAATGCCCACGCGACGAACCATCTGGGTTCATATTGGGCACGATATACACATCTGCCCGGCGAAAAATTTCACGTACTACGGGGTCGGTTTCATCGGTAAGGCGACTTAAAAAACCCTCCATCCACCACGCAGCCATGCTTTCACCGGGATGCTGGCGGGCGATCACCCACAATTTCTTCTTTGCGCCAATATCCCCTGCAAAATGTAGTAAATCAAGATCGCGGCCATCCAAGGTCGCGCCCAGCCGCACCAAGTTTACCCGGTCTGACCCTTGTACTTCTGCCAACAGGTTTTGATGCCGGTCGTCCGAGTACGGCGCAAAATATGCAAACCAAGCTGCGTTAAATTCTGGCGTGTGGTGGATGCTTAACCGGGTTCCATCAAAGTGCGTTTCGACCCGAAACCAATGTTCACGATCATAAGACGCAACCGCCGAATAATTTTCCCAGCCGCCGGCAAATGCTGCGCCTTTGGCGTTTTCGATGTGCATGACACACGCGGTTCCTTTGGCCCCGGACAGGCGAAAGTGAAACCATTGGTAAAAATCCGATTGATTGTCTTTGCGGATATTGAGGCGAATATTGTCCGGGTCATCCTCGGCCAATACCTCGATATTTCCACTGTCAAAGCCAGCACTTATTCGCAACATCACAATTCCTATCGCTGTTGGTTGAACTGTCTCATACTGATGTTTGAAAACTTATTCCAGCTTTTTGGTCAGCGAGCTTAACAGGCTGGTGAGCGCATCAGGTTGTTCGTTTTCAATATCCACTTCTATTGGATCGGGCGGTGCCACCGGTTCAGGCGTAGGTAGCACAGCCAACCATTCGTTCATAAATCCGCGCCAAATTTGGGTGGGCAGCGTCCCGCCGGTGACCTCGTCCATCGAGCGATTATCATCATCACCAATCCAAACTCCCGTGGTTTGACCGTTGGTATAGCCGATAAACCATGCATCCCGAAAATCATTGGTCGTGCCGGTTTTACCGCCGATCTCATAACCGGAAATTTGCGCCCTACGTCCGGTGCCTTGGCTAACCACCCGTTGCAGCATCAAATTCATTCGCATTAAATCATGATCATCAATAACTTTCGCCGGCGGGAGTTCACGCATTTCCCACAATACCGGTCCATTTTGCACCGAAATACGAACCATGCCATGAACTTCAGCCCGATACCCGCCATTGGCAAACGGCGCATAGGCCCCCGTCAGTTCAATCAGTGACGTTTCATTCGAGCCGAGCGACATGGAGCGGGTGGTGACCAATGGGCTGTTTAGCCCCATCCGGCGCGCCACAGAGGCAACACGGGTCCGCCCAGTTTCTTCGGCCAATTGGACCGCAATTGTGTTCACCGAAGTGGCCAAGGCCGTCACCAAACTGATCTCGCCTTTAAACTCTTCTGCGTAGTTTCTGGGTGTCCAGTCGCCAATGGTGACCGGTTTGTCCTCGCGGATCGTCCACGGCGTTAGGCCGTTTTCAATGGCAGCCAAATAGACAAAGGGCTTAAACGCCGAGCCGGGTTGTCTTTTGGCTTGAGTGGCGCGGTTAAACTGGCTTTTGGCATAGGACTTACCACCGGCCATTGCCGTCACAGCGCCGTTGGCATTTAGGGCAACCAATGCGCCTTGATTGGCGTTTTTGCTGGCTTGCTCATCGGTTAGAACGCTTAACAATGCGCGCTCGGCGGCGCGTTGGGCATTTAGATCAAGGGTGGTGGTGACAATCAGATCGGTTTTTACCTCGCCCACATGACGGCGCACTTGCGGGGCCAACCAGTCGACAAAATACGAGGCCGATGGCGTAGCTTTGCTCGGGCGCACCCGGATCGGGGTAGCAAAGGCCATTTCTCGTTCTTCTTCGGTAATTTTTTTGTTTTTGACCATCACATCCAGCACAATCGTCGCCCGGCGTTCGGCTCGGCCCAGATCCGAGGTTGGACTATAGCGGTTGGGTGCTTTGAGTAGGCCCGCGATCATTGCAGCTTCGCCTAGGTCAAGGTTCACCGCCTGTTTGCCAAAATACGACAAGGATGCGGCCTCTACCCCCCATGCCCCGCGTCCAAAATATACACGATTTAGATACAGCGAGAGAATTTCGTCCTTGGTAAATTTGCTCTCCAACCACAATGCCAACATTAATTCCTGAATTTTGCGTTTATAGGTGCGCTCGGAGGTTAAAAACAGGTTTTTGGCCAATTGTTGCGTGATGGTAGAGCCACCTTGGACAATGCGGCCCGCCTTGGCATTGGTATAGGCAGCGCGCACTAGCCCCAATGGATCAACGCCAAAATGCCCATAAAACCTTCGGTCTTCCACCGACAATACCGCATGAATTAGGTTGGGTGGGGCGTGCTCCAACTGCATAGGCGGCGCATAAGAAGCGCCTTGCACGGCAATGATCTGACCCTTGCTATCGACAAAGGTAATACTGGGTTGGCGCTCGATATTCCATATCCCAGAGGTATCCGGCAGGTCACTGGCATAGGTTGCCAACACAAAAATACCGATCAACCCGACCCAACAACCGGTTACCAATGAGCCATAAAACAGTTTACCAAATGTCCGCCGCCAAAAAGATTTTTTAACTTTCTTTGGTGAAATTTTACGGGTTTGTCGGCGCGGCGCTGGGGCCGAAGGCGCACTTTGCGTGGTCGCATATTGCTTGCCAATCGTGACCGGTTTGCGCCGTGTCTGTTTGGCTTTGGGTTTGCCGGTGCGCTGCTTGCTCACAGTAGGGATCCTGCTTAAAATGGACGGCTAGCATGAGGGAAACCCATTAAGCTCCGGTGAATCTTTTCTGGTTCTATCGCACTTTCTATTGCCAGTGAATGATTGTCCTGCAATAAGAAATATAACTTCGGGTGGGGCCAAGCAGGAGTACCAAATGACCAAAGCCAAACAAACCAATTTAATCTCAATATGGGCCGGGTATTTTTTGCTGTTGGCCATTGGCCTTTGTGTTGCCATGCCGGTGTTGATCTGGACGCTGAGCACGCCGTTGGTTAATCTTGGAAATTACGGCGCTATGGCTATTTTAGGCGAGCGCGAATTAGCTCTACCCAAACGCTTGATGGGGCTAAGCATTACCATGTTACCCATAACATTCTTATTGATAGCGCTTTATAATTTACGACGGGTTTTTGGCGAAATAGCCAAGGGACAAGCTTTTAGTGATGCCAATACCCGCGCTTTACATATGGTTGGTTTGGCTGGGTGTGCGATGATCCTGGCCCAAGCCATAGCATGGCCGTTGATGAGCCTAGCGATGAGTTATGACTTTCCTGCCGGCGAGCGTATTTTCAGTATTTCACTTGGGGCTAGTCCCGGCGGGTTACTTGGGTTTTTTGCAGCTTTAATGTTTTTGGTTCTGGCGCAGATTTTACAAGAAGCCAAGCGTAATGCGCAAGACCTAGCCATGATCGTATAAACAGCCATGAACATCAAAGTCACGCTCAACGTCATGTTGGCCAAGCGCAATATGAAGGCCAAAGACTTGGCGGCATTTGTTGGTATTACCGAACAAAATCTGTCGCTATTGCGAACCGGTAAGGTCAAAGGCGTGCGTTTTTCTACCTTGGCTCGAATTTGCGAGGCCTTGCAATGCAAGCCCGGCGATATTTTGGATGTTGACCTCGACTAAGCCGGTAGCTGTTCACGACTTTAGTCACCTGTCACCCTCCGACTTGTTCGGGGGGTCCAGCTCTTTGTGCCATAAGCCCAAACATTTTTCATAATGCGCTATGGACCCCCCGAACAAGTCGTGGGGTGACGTGTAAGTGGGAGTCGTGGGGTGACGTGTAAGTGGGAGTCGTGGGGCGGCAAAAAAGAGGGGGTCGTGGAGCAATATCCAGGCGAAATAATAGTCCACAGATAGCGATGAACCGCGCCATACTGCATGGCCAGTATCAGCAACAATCCACCATTTAATACGTACAAAACGTCACAAAGCACCAAAAAGCGCCAATTGTGCCAAAAAATGGCATGTAAAATCCGAGGATAAGTCCACAACATCCACCCAGCTTGAACAACCGCTAAAATACCAATGAAAACTTGTTCTCGAATGACCGGTTTTGGCTCTTTGACATGGTAAACTGTACGCCAACAAGGATATGGCTGCAAAGGTGGGCACGGTACACTTGTGTGGGTCCCGGCCTGTTTTCGCGGATATGGGTAACCGATTTCCACGGGGGAAATACTGCAAACACCGTAGTATTTTTTTACGGGCCCGCGCGGGTTTTGGGTCTGTCACCAACATCGGCTCTTAGGTTTCATCCTCCCTTCGGCTTGAGCGCCCACTTACTTGCGTTTCCCTCCGGTTCGAGCGCCCCCTCTTCTCTTTCGTCTCCCTCCGGCTTGAGCGCCCCCTCTTCTCTTTCGTCTCCCTCCGGCTAGACCGCCCCCTCTTCTCTTTCGTCTCCCTCCGGCTTGACCGGAGGGTCCAGCTCTTTATCCCTAAC
>JAESUG010000143.1 GCA_016763185.1 Robiginitomaculum sp.
AACCCCTGTCGCGAAAGCCCGACCGGGCGTCGGCGATCGTTCGCCGCCCCGCCGGAGGCGCACTCTTCGCGCCGCGAGGCAAAAAATCACGCGGAAACCTACGCATCAACCTAATGAAACCAACTAACAAACCAACCCCACCTCTGTCGCGAAAGCCCGACTGGGCGTCGGCGATCGTTCGCCGCCCCGCCGGAGGCGCACTCTTCGCGCCGCGAGGTAGAAAATCACGCGGAAACCTACGCATCAACAAAATGATACCAACTAACAAACCAACCCCCACCTCTACCGCGAAAGCCCGACCGGGCGTCGGCGATCGTTCGCCGCCCCGCCGGAGGCGCACTCTTCGCGCCGCGAGGTAAAAAGACCTCTACCTTAAAATTGTTTTGGCAACAGCGTAACAAGTCGTTCCTCGTCTAAAATGAGCTTGTCCAAGCGGCCGCTCATCTCGCGGACAAAATGCGCGCGATCTTCTTGGCCGCGCAATACATAAGCGGTGATCAGCACCACCAATTCGGTGCGGGTGACCGAAATACCATCTACTGAAAACGCCTGTCCGACGATGGGCAGGTCTTTTAGTACCGGAACTCCGGTGTCAGTGCGAATAAAGTCCTCTTGGATTAAGCCGCCAAGAACTGCGGTTTGTCCATCTTCCAGCGACAATTGCGTCGAAATAGATCGGTTAGAAATGGTCGGACTGGCAATGGTTGCATTCGCCGTGGCAACGGTTGAGGACACTTCTTGGGAGATGGTCAGATCAATTCGGTTTTGGCTAAATACAATCGGCTCAATCGACATCAATACACCGGTTTTGCGGTATTCAATGCTTTGCAATATATCCGTTGGTCCAGAGCCGGTTTGATTGTCGGCGGCCCGTTGCGAAGTAATGATCGGGACATCCAGACCCACTTGCAATTGCGCGGAGCCTCCAGAGCGCGCTATCAAGGTCGGTCTCGACAGTAATTTAACCTGCCGATTGCTGGCAAATGCATTGATCGATGCATCGACATTTCCGGATAGGAAACCAATATTCAATCCATTATTGCCCAAGCCTAAACCACCCGATTGGACCGTGGTTTGGACATTTCCTGGGCCTAAGTTATTTAAGAAAAACTCGACGCCAAAGCTGCTATCATCTGTCAATGTGACCTCAGCGATCATGATCTCGATTAACACTTCGGGCGCGGGGGTGTCGAGCTGTCGCAACAGACTAACCAACTTGTCATAATCATTGGCGGTGCCGGTAAAAATAATCCGATTGCCAACTGGGTCTACGGTGAAAAATATTCCGCCGCTTGGGCCAGCACTGGGCCCTAAAGGCGGAGCACCTAGGGCGGCAACCGGTCCTGCACGACTATCACCATCACCGGAAGACAACACTGCATTGGCTGTTTCTGCCATAATCACCGCATCAACATTTTTGACTTGATAAACAAATATCTGCTCCGTGTCTCCGCCTTGCACCGGGCGGTCCAAATCCTTAATCCATTGGGCCACGCGCTCGTGCGCCAGTTCAGACTTGGCAAACACAAAAATATCGTTGGAATAGGCCACCGGCATTAGGGCAATCCATTTTTCCAACACAGAGCCAGATGTGACTTCCCAGCCCTCTAAATCCAAAGCTCGTTCAAGTTCTTGGCTCAATTCTTCGGCTGCCCAATACCTAGGTGTATAGCGTTTTACCAAGGTGCCCGCATAGGACAGCTCGTCCATTTCATGGATAATATCAAGGGCGGCATTCACGTCTTCGGGCAGGCCGTTTAAGATAATGGTATTCAGCCGTGGATTGGCTTGGATAATAAGTTTGTCTGAGTTTCGGCCAAAAGCTTTTTGTAATAGCTCAAGCATGCTATTGGCATCGACGGCGCGTAGTTCAACAAATTGGATGACCGGGCGCAAATCGCTGGGCGTACGTAGTCGTGCGCGTGATTTGATGAATTTCGGGATCCGCGAACGCAAGTCCTTGTCTTCGATAATTCGATAGGTGCCGTTCTCTGGGAGCACCCGCACGCCGTATTCTTCCAAGGCTCCGATAACCAGTTCAAGGAAGTCTGTCGCTTGCATTTCTCCGGAGGAGCGCAATTGCACCACATCCGTGCGCGCCGCGACCTCTGGGCCGGTGACATAAGGTGTACCCAGCATTTCGCCGAACACCGCGTCAATAAATTGCGGCAATGACAATGGGGCGACATAAGCGTCGACGCGAGAGGTTTGCAATGGCGGCGGCGTTCGATCCCGCCCTACATCCGTGTATGGGTTGCGCTGGGCAATCACTGGAATTTTCTTGATTGCTTGCGGCAGGTTACTTTCGAATACGGTATCAGTCGCGTTCGTAGTGCCCAAGTTCGATGTATCTTGCAGGACTACCGGCTGGCGCCCAAGGGCGGCACCAAGGGTGCTTTCTTGCAAAGCCTTTGGCTGGTTTGGCATATCATCCGCCGTATGAGCACACGACACCAAAGCCAGCGTTGCAATACCCAAAGCCAAACGGCGAGCATATTGAACCGTACGAAATGGTCGTAACAAAACTTCAAGCATCATTCATACTTTCGCATTTTTCCAAATAGTTGGCGCGACTATATGGCCTATAGTACAGAAACAAAAGTCTTTTGTCTCTCATGCTCTAGCATTGGTAAATTGGAGTTACCCTTCGCTCTGGGCGGCAGCTACAGCTTCGAACAAAATGCGCTGCACTTCTGGGCGAAGCTCGCCATAAAGCAACGGTGCCGTTTGCGGTTTTGCATAAGCAAACCCACGCAATCGTTGATATTGATCGGCATATACATCCCAAGTGGTCCGTCCTTCATGTTCCAGACTGGGGGCGCTAACCGGTCGCGATGTGGTGACGCCGCCATGGTATTGATGAAAACTGGCTTCATCGAGAAGCAACACATATTGGCTATCGGCATGTTCGATGGCTCTTTTGAAGAAATCAAGATTTACCAGTCCGCCGCCGGGGATATCAAAGCCGGTGTCAAATCCACCCAAGTCCTGATAGAAGGATTTTTTCAAGATCGGCGCATTGCTTTCGGCAATCGGCGCCAGCCAAGCCAAGGCCGCAGACTGGCCCAAACACGAAATATCAAACAGACGGTATGGCTCGTTCGGCCAATCAATGGACTGCAACAGCTGATCTTCAACCTGCTGATTATAGCCATTGGCAATATTAAATTGCTGCACCATGTCGCCCAGATGAAACCCTAATGTAGCGATAACCGGGTTCGGGTGCGTCTGGATCAGCTCTTTGGCCCGTTTGAACAAACCAGAGCTAACCATCCGCGCCCCGTCAATCACCGGACAAACCCACGGCGCGCTGGCCAGCGCCACCGCGTCATTTAACGCCTGTGCCGGTGATGGCTTTGGGTCGGTGACGTTTATGTAGCGAACATTTTTCGGCCAACTATTGACGATGTCTTGGGGAATTGGAACAGAAGAACCATTTTCCATAACAATAATTTCAATGTCATCCGGTTCAACACCTTGCTGATAGCCGGGTAAAAACGACTGGACAACACGGGGTACTTCACGGGCCATATTATACGCGATGATAATGACGCTAAATAAGGGTTGGTGGTCTGGTGACATGCCTTGCGTTTGCTTTCATTTTGAAATTTTATATCTTGGCTGTTATCGTAACCTGATTATGTCTGTTCAGCCACGGCTTCATGGACAAAGGCTGCCGTTTTCTTGTTTTTAATATCTTCAAAACTTCGAATTTTAAGATGCCGTCGTCGTTTTCCACCACCTTCTAACAGGCCCTCAGGATCAGGGAGGTCTGCGCCATTGCTAAACTCCACCGAGATGTGGGCCTTGTACGAAAAAATACCAGCCAGAAGGCCCGCAGACGAATGAAACGTCAGCCCGCCATACATGACTTTCTCAAACAAATGGGGATTGGTTTTCAAAAACATATTCCTGATTTCCAATACGCTCTTATGCGGATCGTTTGGAAGAAGTTTCAAATCGTCCAACAACTCATTTATTTTGTTCTGGCTCATAAATATCTCTCTACCAATATGCGTCCGTGGCTACTATATTGTAACAGCTAGCTCGAAAATACACTAGGTGCCGAATATATAGGGTAGTGTCTCAGTTTGAAATAAGTGTACAAACAACGATCCATCGATGCTGAAAGCAAAATAAATGCAGCTTGATACTGTTCATAGAGCCGGATTTTCACTGCTGGAAACGCTGATTGCTTTGGTCATCATGTCCATTACGTCATTGGCCCTGTTTCAAAGCATTGGCACTATGTTGCGAATTTCAGACAAAGCGGTACGCGTTGGCGAGCGCGCGTTGGAAAACGCCATTGAGCGCCAATCTTTACAAAACTTGATCAACGGCCTGGTTCCACATTGGGAGGAATATAAATCCGATGCGTTTGTTGGCGCTAAAAACGAGTTTTCTGGACTATCGTCAGATGGACTAATCTCTGAAATACGCACCTTAACCCCGTTTAAAGTACGGTTGCTAAACGTCAACGAACAAGGCTTGTCATTGGTGTATGAAGCAGCTGATCAGCAGGTAATTTTTATCGAAAAAGCACCATCACCAGCCGAGTTTCAGTATATGGGAATTGACCAGAAATGGTATTCACATTGGCCGCTCGAAACTGCGCCAACGCGAGGTTTTTTTGATATAACAAACTTAATCCCGAACCCAGCGCTTCCCGAAGCCATTCGCCTCTGGAACAACGCAGGTCATACCTATTGGGTGATGCCAATATCAAAATATAAACATTTGCCGTACCGATCGGATATTCTCCTTGAAAACTAATTCCTCCAATGGCTTTGTCTTGCCCTATGTGTTGGTGGTGATCGCAATATTAGCCATCACTACCAGTTTGGCGGCGGGGCGATTACAGCGCATATCCACAACCCTGATTGACATTGAACAACGCAGCAAGGTCGAATTGGCGTTTGCCAATGCCGAGGCCGAAGCGGTGTTTTCACTGTTAACAGCAATTGATGTGGATGGGGGCGTTGATTTAAACCCCGACAGTTTGGTGCAGACCGAATTTGGAATTGTTTTGCCCTCTGGAATAGGCGGCATTGCCCTAACCGCACAAGATGCCGAACAAATCCCGCCCGATTTTTGGTCAGCTACGGGCGGTCAAAGACTATCAACCACGCCCTATGGCAATGTTTTAATTGGTTTACACGATACTTCTGGGCTGGTTTCACTCAACACCTCAGGACCGGAAAATATCAAAAAGACACTGGCTGCAATTGGCTTGAGCTCAACCACCGCCAGCCAACTTACGGCGCGTCTGGCCGACTTTCGCGACAGTGACAACGCCCGCCAGTTCCAAGGGGCCGAGCGCGCCGACTATCGGTTACGTAACCTGCAACCCCCAACCAATTCTGCGCTTCGAAGCTATGAAGAATTGAGCCATGTTTTGGGTTGGGAGCAGGCCATAAGTTCCGAAAATTTGTACCGATTAATGGACATGACCACCTTGCAATTGGGCATTTCGCTCAAACCAATATTTGTCACACCCGCGCTCAGTAAAATTCTAGAATTAAATGCCCCTGAAATCGGACCCACCTCCGCCAGTTTTGATTTTTCCGGTTTTGACTTTGACAGTATTGACGCGCAAAATCCGCTTCCGTCCGGTAGTTTTCGTTTATGCTTGACGATGACCCACGGCGATGGTGAGCAAGATGTGCGTTGTATCGAAATTGTCCGCGAAGCAAACCATGTTGATAAGCCATTTCGAAGATTTTGGGTTTACCAAAGACGCGTAGTAAGCAAAGATGTTCCACAAACTCAGACAACTCAAAACCCGGCGACCTCAGGCACCCTTAAAAATGTACTTCACACCTCATCTGTTCCATCTTGATAACACCGGGCAAAAACAATCATTGCACACGCCGCAGATCTGGGGGCAGGATGTATATATTCTGCCACGGTCCAAATGCTCGTTTCGACGGGTTACATTATCTAGTCGCAAAAAAAATGCCCGTGATGCGGTACAGCTTCGACTAAAAAAAGAAGCAATTTCGGCGAACAGTAAGTTTAGGTTGGTGCTTGACCATAGCGGCCGAAAAGCGGGCGCTTGGGAATGTCAAACACCACCTGCATCCGTTCATAAGGGCCGTGTTTTGCCAGAAAGCTTAGCGCGCGAGCCCTTGAACAACGGCGCGCGAGCCGTTCAATGCCTTGAGGGTATCGAAGGACAAGTTTGGCAAGATGGGAATTTAAACGCTAGTCGTTGGTGGCCTGATCTACCTTCACAAGTGCAGTGGACCGCCTTTATGCGTGCCGCCCAAGTCGAGCTCGAAACGCAAGATATTACACGGCCAGAAATTTCCAACATACCGTTTCGGTCGAATTTACCCCTGTTGGAGTTTGAGCAAGACCGGCTGGCCGAGATTTTTTCACCGTTACATCTAGCCGTGGTGTCAGCCCTTGTTTTGGGCGGTATTGGCGCTTTTCTATCGGGCGAATACTTGCGTAATATCTCGGCATTGCAGATGACACTCAAAGACAAAACCGAATTATCAGCAACCGCAGAACAAATTCTTTCTCAGCGCCGCCGCGCATTGGGCAATATGGCGCACGCGCAACAACATCACGCCTTGGGCCATCAAGGTGCGCTGGTGTTGATGCTAAAAGATATGGCCGATGTGCTGGAGGAAAACGAGTTGCAAATTGAACGGCTCCGATTGCGAGATCAGCAATTGGAGTTGAACCTTACTGGCGACATTGATATATCTGTGCCCGACATGGTTTCCCGCTTGGAGGCCACGTCATCCTTGCACAACGCCAACATAGCGCTGGAACGACAACAGCTCATTACCATTCGAGCGCAAATGACACCGCCTCGCGTATTTTCGCCGAAGTCAACAAGTGGAAATGGGCCATGATAAAGCAATTGATGCAAAGCTTGGATCTCAAACCAACGCCCTTGGTGTTGTACGGTATCCTTGCGATTGCGGTTATATTTACCGTTTTGGGCCTAGAGCGTTTGGCCAGCGCGTCCAATGCCCTGGAAACCCGCGTGATCGAAGAACAAACCAATTTGGCCATATTAGAGCAATTACAAGAAACCGATGTCTGGCCCGAACGCCTACAATACAGCCTAAGCGCCCGCGAACGGGCCAAAACCGCAATTTGGTCCGGTGCCACTAGCGGAGTAATCGCCGCCAAGTTCCAACAAGGCTTACAACAAGCTGCCCTCGCTCAAAAAACCACCAACATCCGAATTCGCGTTGACCCAGAGCCAACCGAGGTCGATGGCCTTGACGTATTGGCATTTGATTTTACCGGGTTTGTTCCGGCCGGAGACGGGATTATCGAACTGTTCGCCACCATTGCCGACCAGCCGCAACTTATTTTGATACGAGACGTTAACTTCGTTCACTCCATTCGTGACCGCAGGCCAACCCGTTTAACGTTTTCCGGGTTTTTACCGATCCAGATTGATGCGGCGGAGCCCGTTACCCCATGAAACCAAATTTCAAATATTTCGTTGTTGCAGGGTTTTTGGTTATTGCTTTGATCGGATGGTGGCGGGCCGGGGTCAAAGTCGCAAATATTCCAATTGTACCGGATGCTTGGGATCAATTGGTTGCCGCGGGCCAGAGCCCACCGGATTACGCGGCGCTGGCCGAGACCATCAAGGCTTCGGGAATTTTCCCGCCGGCCGCGGTATTGCCCGGCGAAGAGGAAGGCGGCATTAATTCGGCCGAACAGCTTGCAAATCAACAAAATGGCATCCCACTGTTTCCCAAGATCGTCGGTGTCTCAAATATTGATGATACCTTGATGGTGTTGTTGCTATTGCCC
>JAESUG010000144.1 GCA_016763185.1 Robiginitomaculum sp.
AGTAGCCCTTATGGTTTTATATACCGGTGCCAAATCGCGGCATCGCCAAGCTCGTTTAGCAATGTAATATGCGCTTGTTGTTCCACGTCTTGAACCCGGCTGGCCAATGGCGTTTGCCGTGGGGTGCGCTTGGTCCATGAAAACTCTGTTGTTTGGTCGCCCTCCTCGCCGCAACTAAAGTCAAGCACGGTTTCGCGGCCACCATTTAGCTCCAAATAAACCCGCGCCAACAGTTGAGCATCCAACAACGCCCCGTGAAAGGCCCGCCCTTCTAGGGAAATTTCCATCCGCCGACACAACGCATCCAACGAGTTGGACGCGCCCGGGAACATGTTTCTAGCCAAGACCAATGTATCGAAAAATTGATCGTGTGGAAGCTCTGGCCGTTTGGAGCGTTTTAGCTCGGCATTGATAAACCCGCGGTCAAAGCTAGCGTTATGGGCCACCAATCGGCCATCGCCGACAAATTCCAAAAATTCTGCAACCACATCGGCAAACAATGGTTTATCGTGATAAAATGCCGTTTCGTGGCCGGTGATTTTTACCACTTCTTGTGGAATTTCGCGCTCTGGGTTTACGTAACACTGGTAGGTTTTCCCGGTTGGTAAATAATTGACCACCTCAACACAACCGATCTCGGTAATCCGATCGCCGCCATTGGCATGAAATCCGGTGGTTTCCGTATCAAAAATAATTTCGCGCATGTTTTCCTGTCGGGTCTGTTGCTGTTTTACTGATTCGTTTCGCCCATGTGACGAAGTATCGCCGCCACCTGCAAGCGTGCATCTGCAATTCCAGTGTCTGTGGTAATCACATAGTCGGATTTTTTTCGTTTTTGGGCGTCCGGTAGTTGTTTCGCCAAAATTTGCGTGAATTTTTCAACACTCATCCCATCTCGCGCCAGAACCCGCGCCCGCTGTACGTCCGCCGGGGCGCTTACCAACACCACAAAATCAACTTTTAGCTTTGTGCCGCCTTCAAAATATAATGGGATATCATATAAGACGATCTTGGTGCCTTGGTTTTTCTGCCTTATTGTCCATTCAGCTCGTTTTTGGGCGACCAAGGGGTGAACAATGCTCTCCAACACCGCAAAGCGTTTTGGTTGTTCTGCTAGCCGTTTGGCCAAAAGCGACCGGTCAACCTCACCGGCAATCACCGCCGTTGGAAATGCGGCTTGTATCGGCGCAACCGCCTCGCCACCAACCGCATATAATGCATGGACACAAGCATCCGCATCAAACCCCGGTATGCCCGCATCGGCAAATAACTTTGCGGTTGTCGACTTTCCCATGCCAATCGAGCCCGTAAGGACAATTTCAATCATTATTGTGCCCTCTGTTTGGCCAATAAAGCCTTGCTCAACACCTCATGCACCCGTGAAGACGTTGGAGCTTGCACACCGAAAAACAATTCGAAACAAGGCCTTGCTTGTGAAATTAACATCTCCAGCCCGCCAATATGTTTCAAGTTGCTTGCCGCAGCACGGACCAATAATGGCGTTACCAATGGCGAATATACGAGATCATATATAACCGTATTTGGCCCACAAAATGCCAGATCAACATCCAGAGCGTCATACCCGGTCATACCGGCGCTACTTGCATTGATCACCAGATCCGGAGCCGGTCCCGGTTGGTTGCGCTGCGCCCACCGTATTGTTTTAAGCTGTGCCACACCAAGCTCGGCACACAGGGCTTCCGCCTTGTCATCCGAGCGGTTACAAAGCAAAATTTGCGATGTTTTTGCCGCCAGCAGCGCCGCCAAAACCGCTCTTGCGGCACCGCCTGCCCCAAAAACCAAGGCACAAAGACCGGATAGCTCCTTGCGCTCTATTGTTTTCAACAGCGGTTGTAAAAAGCCCTCAATGTCCGTGTTATCTGCGATAATTCTGCCGTTTTTACGATATAGGAAATTGGCGGCACCCGTACGCCTCGCCAACGGCGTAACCTCATCCGCAAACGCCAAAGCCCGTTGTTTGTGCGGCAATGTAACATTGATACCCATGGTGTTGGGGTCGGCAAACAGCTCGCGTACAATATCCGTCACCGCATCTGGTTTGGCCAAAATCGCTTGGTAACTGCCAGCAATTCCTACTTCATCTAACCAGGTTTGGTGTAGAAGCGGCGATAAACTATGCGCCACCGGATCCCCGATCACATAGGCCTTGGCTGCGATCATGGCTGTAAGCCCCCATGATCGCGAAGCGCCTGTAACAGCGGCAATACGGCCAAACCGAGCATAGCGAAATAATCCCCTTCTAGGCTTTCAAACAAACTTAAACCCTCGGCCTCCAGCTCGTAACAACCGACGCTAGCTAGGATGCTCTTGCCCGTTTGTTCCATATATGCGTCTAGGGCGCTTTGCGAAAAATTACGCATGGTCAGTTTGGAGCGCTGGTTATTTTCCCAGATGATTTTTCCATCTCTCGCCAAAACACACGCTCCCGTTAAAAAGTGTTCCCGGCCCCGCAACCTCCACAACCGGCTTCGCGCGTCTTCGAGGTTTTGCACTTTGCATAAGGATTTATCATCTACTTCCAACACCTGATCCGCCCCAACAACCAAGGCTTGCGGGTCGTGGGTTTCAGCCAGCGCTTTGGCGCGGGCGAGCGTTACGGCCAGTTGGGTTGGGCTAAGTTGTGGGTTGGCTGCTGTTATCGCTTGTTCATCGACCTTTGGTTTACAAACCTCAAATCGTAGGCCGGCAGCGTGCAGTAGTTTTTTTCGAATGTGGCTTCCAGAGGCTAACACCAACGGGCAGGTTTGTATCATTGTCCGCTTTCCATTTTTTCCTCTTTTTCGTGCAAAAGAGAGAGGATTTTTGCGGCGGTTTCTTCAATCGACCGGCGCGTTACATCAATTACCGGCCAATTTCGTGCCGCAAATAACCGTTTGGCACTGACCACTTCTTTTCGAACCTCCAATTCATCAACATAAGACGAGGCCCGTTGTTCGTTCAATGACAAAAGTCGGTTTCTTCGGATCTGCACCAACCGTTTTGGGCTAATGGTTAGCCCGACCACCAATGGGCCATCGGTTGCTCCAAGTTCTTCTGGTATTGCAATGCCGGGGATAATTGGAATGTTTGCTGCCTTTACCCCACGATTGGCCAAATACACACATGTGGGCGTTTTTGATGTTCGGCTAACGCCAAGCAACACCACTTCGGCATTGGACAATCGCGATCCCAATTGTCCGTCATCATGGGTGGTCGCAAAGTTTAGCGCATCAATTCGCCGATAATAACTGTCATCACGGGCATGTTGGGCGCCAATTTCGTGAATAATCGGGGCACCTAGATATTGGCTCATCGTCTTTAAAAGTGGATCCAACACATCCATGCATGGTGTTAAATTATCCACGCACCAGGCCAATAATCGGCTGCGAAATTCTTCATTGACCATCGTGAACATCACCAAGCCGGGGGCGCGCTCTATTGCTTCTAGAACTTGGTCCATTTGCTGGTCAGACCGAATAAGGGTGTGCGAATGCTCAATGGGCATCAAGTTTGAAAACTGGGCACAGGTTGCCCTCATCACCCCAGCAAGGGTTTCGCCGGTTGAATCCGATACCAAATGCACATGTAAATACAGGCCCGGCTTTGCTGGACGGCTCATGGGAAAACCCCAAGATAAAGTGTTAACAAATGCTTAATAGTTTGGGAACAATACACGGCATTTTCCTAACAAGGAGGGTCTTTTCACAAGTTTGATCTATTATCCTCAAGTTTTCCACAGGCAAATTTATCCACAAGCTATTTTAATAATTTATTTCTTGTTGTTGATAAAAATTTTTTCTGTTCTTTTTTCTTCTTAAGTTTTTGATATATCGTTGTTTTTAATGATTTTACCCTATCTTCATAACAAATAATTCTGTGGCTTTTTTGTTGAACAAAGGTATAACAAATTTATTCCCGGTTTTGACAGACTAACTATAACTAAAACAATCTTTAAAATAAATATTAGAAGAGAATTTCTCGTGACCGTGCCTCCACTTTTACATGTTCTACAAGGAAACGTAATTTCAAGGCCTCCAGTTTGGGTAATGCGTCACGCAGGTCGATATTTACCAGAATATCGAGCTTTGCGAAAAGATGCCAAAGATTTTGTTGCTTTTTGTTTGAACCCAGAAATGGCGGCGGAAGCCACGTTACAGCCGTTGCGCCGGTTTGATTTAGATGCGGCCATTTTATTTGCTGATATTTTATTGATCCCGATGGCATTTGGCATGAATTTACGGTTTGTCGTCAATGAAGGCCCGCAATTGGACCCGGTATCCCGAGGTGATGATCTGGATAAATACCGCGAAGCTTGGTCTTTGGATAAAATTTCAAATGTTGGTGAAACCGTGTCTCGGGTCCGAGCTAACCTGCCAGAAGAAAAAACCTTGATCGGGTTTGCAGGATCGCCTTGGACCGTGGCCACCTATATGGTGGAGGGCAAGGGAAGCCGTGACAAATGGAAAACTAGGCTTTGGGCCTGGCAGGACCCGGAAGGGTTTGACGCGCTCCTACAGTTGATTGAACAGGCGAGCATTGAGTATTTATACATGCAGGTACAAGCCGGGGCGCAAGTTTTAAAACTATTTGATTCTTGGGCTGATAATTTACCGATCAGCTTATTTGAGCGCGTGATCATCACTCCAACCGCTCGAATTATTGCTGGCTTGCGGGCAAAAGGCGTAACCTGTCCGATCATTGGCTTTCCGCGCGGTTGCGGTGGCTTAATTGGTGAGTATGCAAAACATACTGGGTGTACAGCTATTGGTTTGGACCAAAGTCAAACCCCACAAATGGTCGAGCAGCTCTTGCCAAAAAACTTTCCGGTACAAGGTAATCTCGATAATGCTTTATTGTGTGCTGGTGGGCCGCAGCTAGAAGTTGAAATTGAGCGGATTATTGAGGGGTTTTCAGGAAGGCCACATATTTTTAATTTAGGTCACGGCATTACCCCCGAAACCCCAATTGAAAATATGCAGACCTTGGTTCGAGCGATAAAAAATGCCTAAGGCACCCCAAAAAATTGCTGTGGTTTTGTTTAATTTAGGCGGCCCAAAAACCCAGCAAGATGTGCGCCCATTTTTACGTAATTTGTTTTCTGATCCGGCGATTATTGGTCTTCCCTTTGGAATACGTCATGTGTTGGCAGAAGTAATTAGCCGACGGCGCGAAACGCAAGCTTGTGCAAACTATCAGTTGATGGATGGTGGCTCGCCGATTGTCTATGAGACGCAAAAACAACAAATAGCATTGCAAAAAGCGTTAGAAAAAAGCCAACCGAAAATAAACTGGCTGTGTGTTGCCGCGATGCGGTATTGGCACCCACGGGCCAGTGCAATCTTGGAACAAGTACAAAAATTTGGCCCCGACCAGGTAATTTTACTACCGCTTTACCCACAGTTTTCGACCACAACAACCGGGTCGTCATTTAACGAGTGGAACAAATTATCTGCTGGTTCAAATTGGAAAACCAGCCAAATTATCTCTTATGAAACTAGCAAATTATTCATTTCAGCCCATGTTGCAAAAAGTATCGAAAAATGGGAACAAGCTGGAAAACCAAAAAACATACGGGTATTGTTCAGCGCCCACGGCTTGCCGGAAAAAATCATCCAAGCTGGCGACCCATATCAGCAACAAATAGAAGCCAGCGCTTCGTTAATTGCCAAACAATTGCCCAAACAATTAAGTGATTGGGGTATCTCGTATCAAAGCCGGGTCGGACCGCTTCGGTGGATCGGGCCAAGCACCATAGAGGAAATTACCCGTGCCGGTGCGGATGGTAAAAACCTGCTTATTGTACCGATTTCGTTTGTTTCGGAACATATTGAAACGCGGGTCGAGCTGGATATTGAATATGCTGAACTGGCCAAGCAAGTAGGGGTTGGTTTATATTTGCGAGCGGGAACATTGCGCGACGATCCGTTATTTATTGCCTGCTTGGCTGAGCAGATTAAAATCAAACAAAACGAGTGTTAAGATGAATTTCATTGTTGAAAATTATAACTGGTGGCGAGCCGGGCATCTTATATTTGTAATTTTTTGGATGGCGGGATTGATGTTTTTACCGCGTAAGTTTGTGTATCAATTTCAAACAAAACCTAGCTCTGCTGCCAGCCAAGCTCTTATTTTACAACAACAAAAACTGATTAAAATCATTCTTAATCCCTCGCTTGTGTTTGTTTGGGTTTTTGGTGGGTTATTGTTGTTAAGCGTTGGTGGTCAAGCTGGATCATGGATGGTGTTTGGCCAAACGTCTTGGGTTATAAAGCTCGTATCCGTATCTATGGTAACGGCGATCCACTTTTACTATTTGGCCCATCACAAATTTTTTGCGAAAGAGCAACGAACCAAAACCGAGAAATTTTGGCGGATAATGAACGAGGTGCCGGCGGTATTGGCGATCATTATTGTGATCACAGCGGTGGTGTTTTTATAAATCTGCTTGACGAACGGTTTTGGCTGTGGTTTTCGTTAACTCCTTTCCTTATTGGGGTCGGCGCAAGCCTTGATCCTACCCAAATTAAAATTGAACCTTTCGCTAAAATGCTCGAACAAAATGTTCGCAGTATTGGCCGCTATGTTTGATCCCATCTTCTTATGGATAGAAAACCTATGATGAATGAAGAAGACAACGAAACAATCGACGACGATGAAAATAACGAAGAAATAACCAAAAAAGCCAGCCAGCCATTTGGGTTAACTCGAATGACAATGGCGGAGTTAAAAGAAAAATCGCCAAAAAACCTGCTTGAATTTGCCGAAAACCTTGAAATAGAAAACGCGTCTACTTTACGCAAGCAAGACATGATGTTTGCCATCTTAAAAGACCTTGCCGAGCGAGATGTTGACGTTATTGGACAAGGAACTTTGGACGTAACCCAAGATGGATTTGGGTTTTTGCGCTCACCGGAGTCAAACTATCTGGCGGGCCCGGACGATATTTATGTTAGCCCGGCTCAGATTAAAAAAATGGCCCTGCGAACCGGCGATACCGTTGAGGGTGAGATCCGTTCTCCGCGAAAAGGCGAGCGCTATTTTGCTTTAACCAAGGTAACGGTGATTAATTTTGAAGACCCGGAAAAAGTAAAACACAAAGTCCATTTTGATAATTTAACACCACTATACCCCGAAGAACGGATGTTGATGGAGCGAAAGGACCCGACCCATAAAGACCGTTCTGGCCGAGTCATCGATATTGTAGCGCCGTTGGGCAAAGGGCAACGGGGCTTGATTGTGGCCCCGCCGCGCACCGGTAAAACCGTGCTGTTGCAAAATATTGCAATGGCGATCGCGGAAAATCATCCAGAATGTTTCTTGATTGTGTTGCTGATTGACGAGCGCCCCGAAGAAGTAACCGATATGCAGCGTTCGGTAAAAGGCGAGGTGATCGCATCAACTTTTGACGAGCCGCCAACCCGCCATGTGCAAATTGCAGAAATGGTTATCGAAAAGGCCAAGCGCCTGGTTGAACACGGGCGCGATGTGGTGATTTTACTTGATTCAATCACCCGATTGGGCCGAGCTTATAACACCGTGGTGCCTTCATCGGGCAAGGTGTTAACGGGTGGTGTCGATGCAAACGCCCTGCAACGGCCAAAACGGTTTTTTGGTGCGGCTCGTAATATTGAAAATGGGGGATCGTTGACGATTATTTCAACAGCCTTGATTGATACCGGCTCCAGAATGGACGAAGTGATCTTTGAAGAATTTAAAGGCACCGGCAATTCGGAAATAGTTCTCGACCGCAAAGTTTCCGACAAGCGCGTGTTCCCAGCCATAGACGTCACCAAGTCCGGCACCCGCAAAGAAGAGCTAATTGTTCCAAAAGACCAATTGGCGAAAACCTTTGTGTTGCGGCGAATTATCAATCCAATGGGTACAATTGATGCCATCGAATTTTTGCTTGAAAAACTACGCCAAACCAAAAACAATGACGAGTTTTTTGACAGCATGAATACATAAGACGGAGTTTGAAATGAGCATTAAGCTATATCACGCAACCTTTGCCCGTAGTTTGCGGGTGGTTTGGTTGCTCGAAGAAATGGGCCTTGCCTATGAGCTGGAAAAAGTAAAGCTTGCTTTGGGTGAAACCGGCGGTGCGGTTTTGGCTGCGGTCAACCCGTTGCAAAAAGTGCCAACGATTGAGATTGATGGCGAGGTTTTACAAGAAAGCACTGCTATTTTGGAATTTGTTGCCAACCGGCTTGGCGGTGAAGATATGATTTTACCGGTGAATGACCCCGATTATGGTCGGTTTTTGCAATGGCTGCACGGCGGAGAGGCTGGGTTTGGAATATATATCTCAATGTATTTCGGGCACACTCTCTTGCTTCCAGAAGAAGATCGCGACCCAAAAATGGTTGCTTGGTCCGTCCATAATTTGAAAAAAATGTTGGCCTTGTTTGGAGATGCGCTGGGGCAGCGTAAATTTATTGCTGGCGACAAGTTTACCATTGCTGATATCTCGGTAGGCTATATTTGTTCTGGGTTAAATTTGGTCGGTCAACTAGAAAACCTCGCACCTAAAAACGTAGTTACTTGGTACCAAAGTTTGGCGGCGCGACCTGCATTTGTAAAAGCCAATTCGCTTTGAGAAAAAGCGGTTTCTGTTAAAGAAAAATTGATGGCTACAATAGAAAACGACACTATTTTTGCGTTGGCCAGCGCCCGCGGTGTTGCTGGGGTTTCGGTAATTCGTATTTCTGGCGAAAAAGCACTGCAAGCAACAAAAAAACTACTTAAAAACAAAGAGATAACAAAAAGAACCGCAATGCTAAAAACCTTGTTTTGTCCGAATACAAAGCAAGTCCTTGATCAAGTCATCCTGCTCTATTTTGCCAAACCGCACAGTTTTACGGGTGAGGATGTGGTCGAGCTACATTGCCACGGTAGCGTCGCAGTGATTGAGGCCATTTTTACCAGCTTGTTGGCGCTTAGGTTGCGCCCGGCTGAGCCTGGAGAATTTAGCCGCCGCGCCTTTGCCAATGGGCAGATGGATTTAGTGCAAACCGAAGGCTTGGCCGATCTGATCAATGCCAAAACCGACGGCCAACGACAACAAGCCTTACAGCAAATGGGCGGGGTTTTAAGTGAACATATCGCGAAATGGCGAAGCCTGCTTTTGGCCGCCATTGCCCGGGTTGAAGCGGAAATTGATTTTCCTGATGAAGAAGATGTAACGGGGGTTTTATTGGAGCAAGTCAAACCGGGGCTTGCGCAATTACAACAATTGCTAAAGCTACAAATAACCGACGCAAGCCGTGGCCAAACCATCCGCGATGGGTTTTTGGTGGCGATCATCGGGCCGGTAAACGCTGGTAAGTCAACTTTGTTAAACGCGCTGGCGGGAGAGAACCGGGCGATTGTTTCGGAACTACCCGGCACTACTAGAGATGTGATCGAGGTGACATTGCCCATTGGTGGGTTTCTAGTAACCGTTGCGGATACGGCTGGTTTGCGAAAGACGGACGATAAAATAGAAATTGAGGGCATTGGGCGCGCCAAGAAAACGGCGCAAAAAGCCGACCTTCGACTATTTTTGTCAGAGAGCGATACAGGTGTTGTGGAGCCGAACTTGGTACAGAGCGGGGATATCTTTGTTCGAACCAAAACCGACATTGGCCCAAAAAAAAGATTGAAACAAAACGAGCTAGAAATTTCCGCAAAAACCGGTGCGGGGATGGAGCCGCTTTTACAGGCGATTGAAAACCGAGTGATGCGCGTTCTATCCGCAACCGAATTACCGGTGCTTACGCGGGCGCGTCATGTGCAAGCGGTACAAGGCGCGTTAGATAGTTTGAGCAAAGCGGAAAAAGAATTGGGCAATATGCCAGAGCTTGCGGCCGAACATTTACGTGGCGCTAGCCAAAGTTTGAGCCGGTTGGTTGGTGAAGTACACACAGAGCAAGTATTAGGTGAAATTTTTAGCGGGTTTTGTATTGGAAAATAACAAATGCAAATTGTTTCACGTGAAACATTGCGAAAAACGGATTCGACTTCGCCAAAGAAACTGTTTACACGGACGCTTGTTTTCTTAAAAGTTAAAGAACACCCATGTCAGCAAGTTTTGATGTTATTGTAATTGGCGGTGGCCATGCAGGTTGCGAGGCCGCCGCAGCATCAGCTCGCCTTGGCGCAAACACATTATTGCTAACCCCGAGCTTAAACAATCTAGGACAAATGAGCTGTAACCCAGCCATTGGTGGCCTTGGCAAAGGACATTTGGTTCGCGAGGTTGACGCGCTTGGTGGCTTAATGGGAAGAGCGGCAGATCAATCCGGTATTCAATTTCGACTGTTAAACCGGCGCAAAGGCCCGGCAGTACACGGCCCGCGCACCCAGAGCGACCGAAAATTGTACCAACAAGCCATGCAAAGCTTGATTGAAACCCAAGAAAACCTAACTCTTGGCTTTGCAATGGCGGAGGACTTGGTGATTAATGCGGGCCAGATCACCGGCGTTTTGGACGCAACCGGCAAGGTTTGGAAAACCAAAGCTGTGGTGCTTACCACCGGAACATTTCTAAATGGAATGATCCATATTGGGCAAATCCGAATTCCAGCCGGGCGCCGCGGCGAACAGCCGTCTATTGGGCTGGCTAAAACGCTGTATGGGCTAGAGCTGCCAATGGGCAAACTTAAAACCGGCACACCGGCCCGGTTGGACGGCAATAGCATTGATACCACTGGTTTGGGTTGGCAAGAAGCCGATGCCGAACCCGTACCTTTTTCATTTCTGCATGATGAGATCAAAGTTGAGCAAATTGCTTGCGCGATCACCCATACCAATGAAGAAACTCACCGGATTATCAGCGAAAATTTGCACCATTCAGCGGTGTATGGCGGCGCAATTACCGGGCGTGGTCCGCGCTATTGCCCAAGCATTGAAGATAAGTTGACAAGATTTGCTGACAAAAACAGCCATCAAATATTTCTTGAACCAGAAGGCTTAGATGATGCAACGATTTATCCAAACGGAATTTCGACTTCCCTGCCCGAAGATGTGCAATTGGCGTTCTTGCGAACGATTAAGGGTTTGGAAAATGTGGCCGTAAAGCAATATGGATACGCCATCGAGTATGATTATGTTGACCCGCAATGCTTGCGCGCCAGCCTCGAGACCAAACAGGTTGGTGGATTGTATCTTGCTGGTCAGATCAATGGCACCACGGGCTATGAAGAAGCCGCGGCCCAAGGCCTTATCGCCGGCCTAAACGCTGGTTTGCAAGCCGGTGGCAGCGCGCCGTTTTATCTGGACCGATCGCAAGCCTATATTGGCGTGATGATCGATGACCTGGTGTCGCGCGGCGTGACGGAGCCGTACCGAATGTATACATCACGGGCCGAATACCGGTTGTCCTTACGCGCCGACAATGCGGACCAAAGGCTAACCCCATTGGCCATAAACGGTGGATTTGCCGGCGATGAGCGCAGCAAAAACTTCCGCGCCAAACAACAAAAATTAACCGAAGCACGCGCGTTGGCCAGCCAAAACCCACAAAGCCCAGCGCAGCTTGCCACGCAAGGGGTTCAGATCAACCAAGATGGCGTGCGCCGCAGCGCCAGCGAATTATTGGCCTATCCGGATGTAAGTTGGGAACAAGTTTGTGTGCTTTGGCCACAGCTACAACAAATTGAGCCAAAAATTGCCGAACAGATTAAAACCGACGCGATTTATGCGGGCTATCTTGACCGGCAACAGGCTGAGATTAAGCGTTTTAAGCAAGAAGAAGATCGGTTACTGCCGGAAGACCTGAACTATTCTCAAATTTCGGGTCTTTCTACCGAAGTAACAGAAAAGCTAAACCGAATTCGTCCGACAAGCTTGGGACAAGCCAGCCGGATAGAAGGCATAACCCCAGGAGCGCTGACCATGTTGATGCATTATGTGCGCCGTGGGTCGGAAAAAAGACCCGCATGACCCTTAAAATCAGCGAACAACAGGCGCAAACCCAAATTGCTGAAATTGTTTCACGTGAAACAATGGACCGGTTTGTCGAAATTGTAGCGGCGCTTCGTTTATGGTCGAAACGGTTTAACTTGGTTTCTCCCGCCAGCCGTTCCGAAATTTGGTCGCGCCATATTTTAGATA
Organism: Robiginitomaculum sp.; assembly: GCA_016763185.1. Lineage (GTDB taxonomy): Bacteria > Pseudomonadota > Alphaproteobacteria > Caulobacterales > Maricaulaceae > Robiginitomaculum_B. The sequence continues at coordinate 12,094 of JAESUG010000144.1, forward strand.
GCGTTCAGTTATTTACCTTAGCGCCAAACACAGCCAAGCATTGGCTAGACCTTGGTTCTGGCGCCGGTTTTCCGGGGATGGTGTTGGCCATTATGTTGCTGGAACGGCCCGAAGCTCAAATGGTTTTGGTTGAAGCAAATGGGAAAAAATCGGCTTTTCTTCAACATTGTGCTCGAATTACCGGTGCGCCCGTATCGGTTCTGCAACAACGGATAGAAAACACGGCTCTTGTGGCCCAAGACGTAATTACGGCGCGGGCCGTAACCGATTTGTCCGGCCTGCTTGAGCTAAGCCGACCGTTTGTTGGAAAAGACACGGTATTGCTGTTTCCCAAAGGAAAAAATGTCGAAGATGAATTGACCCAAGCCCACAAGCAATGGGACATAAAGGTAGAGGTGCTGCCAAGTATGACCGACGAGTACGCCAAAATTTTAAAAATCAAGGAAATCCACCGTGTCTGAACCAAACCCCAACCGACCAAGAGTTTTAGCCGTGGTCAATCAAAAAGGCGGCGTTGGAAAAACCACGACAACGATCAATTTGGCAACGGCGTTGGCCGCCATTGGCCAAAAAACCCTAATCTTGGATATAGATCCACAAGGAAACGCCTCAACTGGCCTTGGCATCTCGTTATCTGAACGCAAGAAAACCACCTATGACGTGTTGGTTCGAGAAGAAAAGCTAAAAGACGCGATTTTAGCAACCGATGTTCCAAACCTTGAGCTTGCACCGGCGCATTATGATCTAGCCGGGGTCGAGCTAGAGTTGGCCACTGCGCCGAGGCGCTCCTATCGAATGCGCCAAGCTTTGGACGAATTGGCGACGAGCGCACACACCAAACTTGACTATGTATTGATTGACTGTCCGCCATCGCTAAATGTGTTGACCGTAAATGCACTAACGGCAGCGGATGCGTTGTTGGTTCCGTTACAATGTGAGTTTTTTGCCCTAGAGGGCTTGTCGCAATTACTGCGAACCGTGGAACTGGTTCGTTCCAGCCTAAACCCGAAACTGTGCATTCAAGGGATTGTTTTGACCATGTATGACGGGCGCAATAATTTGGCCAGACAAGTGGCTGCAGACGTGGAAAAACATTTTGGCGATGTGGTGTATAAAACTAAAATCCCGCGCAATGTACGAATTTCCGAAGCGCCGGGCTTTGGTAAACCCGCGTTGATTTATGACCATGCTTGTGTGGGCAGCCAAGCTTATATGCGATTGGCCAGCGAATTGGTAAAACGAGAAAAAATAGAGATCGGGGCGAGCTTATGAGCAAAACAGGAAAAGAAAGCGGATTGGGCCGTGGTTTGTCTGCTTTGTTGGGTGAACAGGCTGGCGCCACTGGGCCAGCAGACCAATTAAAAGCCAAACAAACCCTGCCGATTGATTTGCTTCAGCGCAATCCAGAGCAACCGCGCCGACATTTTGATGAAGCCGAGCTTAGCGTCCTCGCCCAATCCATTCGCGCCCAAGGTATTTTACAGCCGATCTTGGTTCGGCCAATTGTCGGGACCAACCAATATCAAATTGTGGCGGGTGAGCGTCGGTGGCGAGCTGCTGGGCAAGCGGGCCTGCGCGACATTCCGGTTTATGTGCGCGAATTATCTGATCGCGAAGTTATGGAAGTGGCGTTGGTCGAAAATATCCAACGCGCCGATCTAAACCCGATGGAAGAAGCCCAAGGCTATCGTGTGTTGATCGACCAGTTCAAACACACCCAAGAAGACGTGGCGCAGGCAATTGGCCGCAGCCGCTCGCACATTGCCAACACGGTGCGGCTTTTAGAGCTGCCAGCAGCCGTTCAAACCCATGTAACCGAAGGTCAACTTAGTGCGGGCCATGCTAGAGCACTGCTTTCAGCAACAGACCCGGTTTCTTTGGCAGAACAGGTGATTAAATTGGGCCTAAATGTTCGCCAAACTGAAAAATGGGTTCGCGACAGCTTACAGGCCCCAGAAACAAAAACCCGAAAACAAGTAAGCTCTCGTCATAAAGATCCTGATATTCAAGCGCTGGAAGCACAGATCTCTCAAAACCTTGGATTACAAGTGACCCTACACCAAAAAGGGCCGCAAGACGGGGTTTTAAGCGTCGAATACCAAACACTAGAACAGTTAGATGATTTGTGCAGACGGTTAAATACCACTTAAATTTCAATGACTTGTGGACGATATCGCCAAAACAAAACGCCCAAGGCGACTGGTTTGCGCCCCTTGAGACGAACGTAAACTACGCTCCAACTCCACCACTTTGACCAATGCCCCTTGAAGTCGCCTTGGGGTCCATGCATTGGCTTGGCGGGCAAACCGGTCGCGATGCATGACAAACACCGGCGGGCGCAGCTTGGCCATGGCGCTAACAACCGAACCACCGGCTTGGGCTCTGGCAACCACTTCATGTAGTCGAACCAAATGGCGGGCAATGGCACGGGCAACCATCACCGGTGCTTGACCGGCATCCAACGCCCGTTGCAGTGCAATATCCGCTTCAACGGCCATCCCCGAGGTACAGGCATAGACCAGATCGTCCAGCGAGACCTCGCCAGCCTGTGCAATAACGGCGCTTATATCATCAGGGCCAATTTTTGCTCCAACCCGGTCGGCCATAAAACAAAGTAGTTTTTCCAACTCAAGGCGCAAAACCCGTCGATCACGCGGCACGGATGCGACCAAAAGATCAAGAGCCGCTGGTTCAATACTATGCCCTGCGGCTTCAAGCGTTTTCTTGGAAAACGCGCTCACATCCCCCGCTTTATCCGGATAACAAGCAAAGGCAATGGCGTGTGCTGGCGCTTGTTCAAAGGTTTTTCGCAAGGCGCTCGTCGGAGGTAGTCCGCCCGCTTCAACCAGTAAATGCGCCACGGGCGGCGGGCCGTCCGCAAAGCCCTTTAGGGCCGAAATAATGGCTTTGATATCTTCGGATGCCGGGTGCTTCATATGCACAGATCGCGGGCCATTGGTAAGAGAATAGGCCGCCAGTTCATCGTTTAAGCTTCCATTAGAGCTAGCAAGTTGGCCTGCTGATAAAATAGTTTCGGAAAAATGATCGGCTTGTTTGCCGAGCCAAGTTTTCTTCAAAGCGGCAATGCACTCGGAAACTTGGCCGGCATCATTGCCATAAATCAATGCCGCATAAACGGTGTCATCCGGGCGGCGTAAAAACCGATCAAATCCGGACGTATTTAACTTCATTTGTCCGCCGCAGCCGCAAAGTAAAAGTTAAGCTGATTTATGATGTTGTCCGCAAGCACGGCAAGGGCTCTGGCTTCGGCGTCTTGTTCAGCGACTTGCGAGGCATAGGGACTGTCCGGACTATCAAATACGGACGAGCTGGTGGTGGTCATTTTGGTTAAAACCACACCTTTTGCATCGGTAAGCGTCCAAAGTGCATCTATTTGCACTTCAAAACGGGTGATGACATTGTCAACTCTTGTGGCAAAGCCAAGCCGCCTTGGGGTAAGGCGAACATCCAAGCGGTATTCGCCAGAACTGCCGGTTTGAATTCCGGCGCGATCGTGCATTTCTTGCGCAAATAAAAACCCGTTTGCGCCGGTGATCGGTGGCATAGAAATTTGCGAAAAAGCGGTTCTTGAAGGACTATTTGTCGCATAAACCGGAGAAAATCCTGTACACGACACCAACAAAGGCAAGCATAAGAACAAGAAGATCAGCAACAAATTTTTCATATCATTTCGCCACAATATTTACGACGCGGTCAGGAACCACGATCACTTTTTTCAAACTAAGTCCAACCAAGCTACGCGCAATTGCTGGATCCGCCAACGCCATTTTTTCCAAAATTTCACGGGTTTCGCCAACGGGCACATGCAATATCGCACGTTTTTTGCCGTTTACCTGTACCGGAATATTGAGCATTTTCTCTTCGACAAGTTCGCTCAGAAATTCCGGCCACGGCGCATTGGCCACCAAACCGGTTTTGCCGAGTTTTTCCCAACAGCTTTCGGCCAAATGGGGCGCGAACGGAGCTAATAACAGCACCAAAACTTCGGCGGCTTCACGGCGGTCACTTTGTTGATCGGTGGCGGTTGCTTTGCGGATACCGTTTAGCAATTCGTATAATTTGGCCACAGCCCGGTTAAAACCGAGGGCTTGAATGTCTTCTGCAACCGCTTTGATGGTTTTGTGGGTAAGTTTGCGCAACTCGCTGGGCGCTTCCGTTTTTAAGGGTTTTGTGCTTGAAGCAGGGTTTTCGGCGGTTTTCAAAACTTCGGTCCAGACCCGTTGAACAAAACGGGCTGCGCCTTCAACGCCGGCTTCGGTCCATTCTACATCTCGTTCGGGGGGCGAATCCGATAACACAAACCACCGAGCAACATCAGCTCCGTATTTTTCAATGATCGGCGCTGGGTCAACGGTGTTTCGTTTCGATTTCGACATTTTTTCAATGCCGCCAACCGTAACCGGCTCGCCGGACGTAGTTTTCCAAACCTCGTCTTCAAAAACAACTTCCTCTGGGGACAGCCAAGCTCCGTTTTTATCGCGATAGGTTTCGTGGGTTACCATGCCTTGCGTAAAAAGCCCGGCAAATGGCTCGCCAGAGGGCAAATCCAAGACATCACAATCGCGCAAAGCCCGCGTAAAAAATCGAGAATACAGCAAATGCAAAATCGCATGCTCAATTCCGCCAATATATTGATCGACGGGCAACCAAGCCTTCGCGGCAAGGGTATCAATTGGCGCGGTGTCTGACAGCCCACAAAAGCGCGCATAATACCAAGAGCTATCAACAAATGTGTCTAAGGTATCGGTTTCGCGCCGAGCGTTTGTGCCACATTTCGGACACGGGGTGTTTTTCCATGTCGGATGGCGGTCCAACGGGTTTCCCGGTTGATCAAATGTAACATCTTCCGGCAAAACCACCGGTAGGTTTTCTTCTTTTTCCGGAACGACACCGCAGGTTTTGCAATGCACAATAGGAATAGGACAACCCCAATACCGTTGGCGCGACGCGCCCCAATCGCGCAAACGAAACTGTATTTTTGCTGTCCCTAGCCCCAGCCGCTCAATCTCTTTGATGGCAAGAGGTATGGCTTCATCAGTTGGTTTTCCATCCAAAAACCCAGAATGAAATAATGTGCCGTCACCGGTCCATGCGGTTTTTTCAACCAGATAGGTGTCCGGGTTTTCGCCGGCGGGCAACACAACCGGGATCACCGGAAGTTGGTATTTTCTGGCAAAGTCCAAATCTCGTTGATCGTTGGCCGGACACGCAAAAATAGCGCCAGTTCCATAGCCCATTAACACAAAGTTTGCGACCCAAACGGCAAGTGTCTGCGTTGGGTCAAACGGGTGCTCTACGCGCAAGCCAGTGTCGATACCTTCTTTTTCGGCGCGCTCAATGACCTCTTCTGAGGTACCTTGAGCCGCACATTTAGCAATGAAAATTGCAAGTTTGGGGTTTGTTGTGGCCAATTGTGCCGTTAACGGGTGTTCTGGCGATAATGCCACAAAACTAGCACCAAACAAGGTGTCTGGGCGAGTGGTAAAAACTTCAATGCCGCGTGCAAACCCGCTGGGCGCAGCGCCAGCAAAGTTAAAGCGCAAGGCCAGTCCTTCGGAGCGGCCAATCCAGTTTGCTTGCATGGTTCGGACTTTTTCTGGCCACCGGTCCAAAGAAGAAAGAGCATCAAGCAAGTCGTCAGCATAGGCGGTAATCCGAAAAAACCATTGTTCAAGTTCGCGGGTTTCAACTTGTGCCCCGGAGCGCCACCCTTTGCCGTCAACCACCTGTTCATTGGCCAAAACGGTGTTTTCTACCGGATCCCAATTGACCTTGGAGGATTTGCGGTAAACCAAATCCTTGGCCAATAGTTTTAGAAAAATGCTCTGCTGGTGGTGATAATATTCAGGGTCACAAGTGGCAAACTCTTTGGTCCAATCCAAAGAAAAGCCCAAAGACTTCAATTGCTCGCGCATGGTGGCAATATTTTGATGGGTCCAGGTTTTTGGATGAACATTGTGTTTCATTGCGGCGTTTTCGGCTGGCAAGCCAAAAGCATCCCAACCCATAGGGTGCAAGACCGCATCGCCTTGGGCACGCCGAAAACGCGCTAGAACATCACCCATCGCGTAATTACGAACATGGCCCATATGTAGCCGTCCCGAAGGATAGGGAAACATTTCTAGCACATAGGATTTTTTTTGACCTAGCTTCGGCGGCACGGACAAAAAACAGTTTTGGTCATCCCAGGCCTTTTGCCATTTAAGCTCGGCTTGTTGGTGGGGGTACCGGGTCATGTTCGAAGAGCCTTCAGTCAAACCACCGATGATGATGGTTTCGGCACCGGTGGTGCGCTGGTTTTACCGTAAAGTGTGAATTTTTAATTCCCGGGCGCGGGTGAGAATAGAGTTTTCGATCTGGATTTCGGTATCTGGATCAATATTTGCCGCTTTCCAATTGCCGTTTTCGTCCTCAATCTGCTTAAACACAGAAACTTTCAAACCGTCGGCACGAAGCCGTGTGTCCAAAATATACACGGTCGCCTTGAAGCGCTCATTTGGCGCGGTTTCATCAGAGTGCCAATCGGTGATGATCACACCACCATAGGGGTCAACCGAATCGAGCGGCATAAAGTCCAGCGTTTCCAAAGCGGCGCGCCACAAAAAGCTGTTGACGCCGATGCCAGCGGGTTCTTGGGCCTGACCGCTTCCAAACGGGGATAAGCTACGAGCGACAGATCGTGTGCTAGAACAACCAGATAGCGCCAAACCGGCAACCAATAAAGATGCTAGACCAATGTGAGGAAACATTTTCACTTTTAAGGACTCCATACAAACCCAAACAGACAGCGTAGAAACGCAAGCTTATAGCATGTTGTTTGGCGCTGACTAGCGTTCAGTGCAAGAGAAATATCCAGCGAAATGAACAAAGACGACCATCCAAAGCGGCAAACGGGCTACAGCGTTGCCCGAAGGCAACAAGTTTTTATAAGAGTCGAGCCATAGCAATGGATCTGCTTGACCTAGGGTGTTTGCTCGTTCAGATAAAAGGTTGGCATCCGGGGGACGGGGCCGATCTCGCCCGGTCGTAGGTGCGTGCGTTACACTCAAGGATGCTTTCTTTGGTCAAATGCAACGACGTACGACCGGAGCGTTTCTTCTTCGTTCCTTGGGTTTTAAATAGGTTTCCAAAACGATTACCCCCAAACCGATTACCCTAAGAAAAGATAGGTTTTTTCGGTAAGTTTCATTTTGGTAACATATTTGTCGTATTGTGGGCACATTCTTGTGGTTAAGTTTGGCTTGTGATACGTCTAGCTTATGGTAATTTTGATTTAACGTTCGATATGATGAGGAGTATGGGTTCGTGAGTGGTTGGCAGCACATTGTAGGCGTCGTGGCGCTGAGCGTTGCTTTGGTGGGCTTATCGGCCGGTGTGTCGATGGCTGACCCGGCTGTTTCGTCTGCTCCATTGCCTGCGGCCAATGATGAGATGCCTTGGTATCGCTCGTTTACGGTGCGCAGCTCAGAAGTTGAAAACGGAGCGTTTCTTCCTTTGAAGCGCCCAGACGCAGAATTTCGCGCCAGCTCCCAATGGGGAATTACGATCGGCCTAGAAGAACAAGACCCGGTGCTTGAAAGCACAGACCGAATGAGTGCGGGCGCGTTTTATGAATTTTCACCTCGATTTCGCTTAGGCGGTGAATTAAGCTTTGTTGCCCCCGGCGATTTGCGGATATCAACCCCCGAAGACCGAATTTTGTCGGTAGGCCCGGGTAACGAAAATCCAGTGATTCGTATCGAGTCTTCGATTAAATTTTAGCGAGCGGTTTGGGGTTGGCTGCCGTTACCAGCGCAATGCCTTGCGTCATTCCAGTTAGTTTTCCTACATTTTTAACATGTATTCCGCCCAAAGCGATCACGGGGCCATTAATTTGCTTTACCGCAAGTGCAAACCGGCAAACTCCCAAGGGCACGTTGGCGCTTGCGCTGGTTGAAACAAAAACCGAGGACAACACAACCTGATCTGCCCCAAGGGCAAGGGCGGTTCTGGCGGCGCGAACAGAGTGTGCTGCGGCGCTGATGAGGCGAAATCGGTATGTCGATTTTATGTGAGGAAGCTGTTGGATCATTCGTTCCGGTACATGCACCCCAGCCGCACCGCACCTTTGCGCCAGTTCCGGGTCGGCACCGATCAGAAGGATGGCGTTTCTGGTTTGACAAATTTTTAGGATTTTGTTGGCAATGCTCCAGCGATCTTTGGCTCCAAAGTGTCGATAAACGACGGCGCTGTGCGCAGGCAGCGTTATCGCAAGCTCCGCCAAGTTCAAGCCGCGATCTGGGTCGGTAAACACAAATAACCTTGGCCGGCTATGATCCGTTCGCGAGCGCACAAAACTTGGCTTGTTCACAATGCTTGCGATCGTGCAAAGGACAGTATATTTGTGTTGGACCATGGATAAAGTTTTGTCTGATATCGGTAAGCTACGCAAGGCGGTTCTAGCAAGGATCCAAGCTTCGGCACAGCAGGCCGCGCGCCCGCCCAGCGAAATTTGTCTGGTTGCGGTTTCCAAACGACAATCCCAGCAAAAAATAGACGCGCTTTGGCAAGTTGGACAGCGGGTGTTTGGCGAAAATCAAATCGCTGAGGCCGAACAACATTGGCCGTCCAGCCGCCGTCAAGAAAAGGGTTTTCGGTTGCATTTGATCGGGCACCTACAAAGCAATAAGGCCGAACGCGCCATCGTTTTGTTCGACGTAATTGAAACCCTAAGCTCAATCAAACTGGCCGTTGCCCTAGACAAAGCCATGATGAAAACCGGTCGTCACCCACAAATATTTGTTCAGGTAAACACCGGCGAAGAACCACAAAAACACGGGATTAACCCAATGGAGTTGCCACAGTTTTTGGAGCAATTAAGCCAACAAACAAACATCAAACCGGTTGGGCTGATGTGTCTTCCCCCGCAACAGGACGAAGCGGGGCTACATTTCGCATTGTTGGCAAAGCTTGGCGCGCGCGCGGGCCTGTCCAAACTTTCCATGGGGATGAGCGCTGATTTCGAGACAGCGATCCGGTTCGGCGCAACATCGGTTCGGGTCGGCTCCAGTTTGTTTGGAGAGCGAGAGACCTAACCCCCAGCGATGATCACTTGGCTAGCGGGCGTACACTGGCGCAAAAGGGTACGCAAATCAGCCTCGCTTACAGCCAGACACCCTCGCGTTGGAGCGCCGGTTTCTCGCGCTAGATGTAAGAAAATAGCACTGCCGTGACCCGATATTGGTGGTTGATCATTATGACCCAACACCACAATCAGGTCATAGACACGGTCGTCGCGAAACAATTGTTCGGCGGATGCCGGATAGGGTAAACGCACGGGCCGGTTATAGGCCGGGTCCGTTGCATCATCGCACCACCCATCATCGATACAAAGCGCCCGACACGAGAGCGTGGTTTGCGGGGCCGCCACTCGGTCGGCTCGGAACAACACCCGTCGCAGGCTGTACTGGCCAATGGGGGTTGCGCCATCGCCTTCGAGTTTAGCTTTTTCGTTGACCAAGCCGCCGGCACCGATGATGACGGGGCAGTGGCCGGTTGGCCAGAACAGCTTGTTTTCGTCACGTAGCTGAATTTCCATCAGAACACATTATCGTGTTTAAATGTAAAACCCAACTTGCCAATTTTGCATCTACCGGGCATGTTCTTTAAATGAGCACAGCAAAAACAATTTTGATCATTGATGATGATGATGACTTACGCGAAACCTTATGCGAGCAATTCGAGTTGCATGAGGAGTTTTTACCGCTGTCCGCGCCAACGGCGGGCGAAGGTATTGCTCTGGCAAAAGCCGAGCGCGCGGATCTAATTTTGCTGGATGTTGATCTTCCCGACATGGATGGCCGCGAAGCTTGCCGGTTGTTGCGAAAGGCTGGAATTGTGGTTCCGATTATTATGTTGACCGGTGCTAAAACCGATGCGGATCAGATCTTAGGGTTAGATTCTGGGGCGAATGACTATGTGCTAAAGCCGTTTAAGTTTGGGGTTTTGCTGGCCCGAATCCGAGCGCATTTACGCTCGCACGAACAAAGCGAAGAAGCGGTATTTGTCATCGGGCCATATACCTTTCGCCCCAGTATGAAACAATTGGTTGGTCCCGATGAGCGAAAAATACGGCTAACCGAAAAAGAAACCGGAATTTTGAAATACCTGTACAGAGCCAGTGGTAAGCCGGTATTGCGCGATGAATTGCTGCATGAGGTGTGGGGGTATAATGCCAATGTGACCACGCACACTTTGGAAACGCATATTTATCGCTTGCGTCAAAAAATCGAGAAAAACCCCAGCGAGGCCCGGTTGTTACTAACCGAGGTTGGCGGATATCGGTTGGCCAGATAGCCTGCTTAAACCAGGTTAAGCTCAAGGGTGATCGGCGCATGATCTGATGGGCGTTCCCATGACCGGCATGCGGTATGGGCAATAAAATCGCTGTTTGGCTGGTACTTCGTCGGTGTCAAAGCTTTGGAAACCCAGATATGATCCAACCGGCGACCCCGGTTGTTTTGGGTCCAGTCCTTAGAGCGATAACTCCACCATGTAAAAAGCGGTTCTGGTTCCGGTTGGTACTGGCGAGCGATGTCGACAAAATCAAAGCTATTTTGCATGGCGGCTAAGGCGTTGATTTCTATTTGCGTGTGGCTAACCACATTTTTCATCTGTTTGTGCGACCAAACGTCAAATTCACCGGGCGCGATATTCAGGTCGCCAACCAACACCACTTTGGCGAAACTTTTATCGGTGCGCGCATCAAAGCTGTCTTTTGCCCTGTTTAAGTATTCAAGTTTGTGGGCAAATTTTGGGTTTGTGCTCGTATCAGGCTCATCACCGCCGGCAGGAATATACAGATTAAATAGCTCAATCCCGGCAACTTCCACAGCTTGAGCGCGCGCTTCATTGCGCGGGCAAAACGTAGGAACGGGCTGTTGTTGTAGGGGGTGTTTGGAGACAATGGCCACGCCATGTAACCCCTTTTGTCCACAAATGGCTTGGTGCGGATATCCGGCTTCTGCAAAAGCTTTTGCTGGAAACTGTTCAGCCAGGCATTTAATCTCTTGCAAACAAATAACGTCTGGCCCGGCCTCTCTAGCAAAGCGCTCAACTTGTGGCATACGCAGACGAACCGAGTTCACATTCCACGAAGCAATTTTCAATGACAAAACAGCACCCCTTGCTAATAGATATTAAAACTTGAGCCGGTAATGCCAACGGGCCAACGACCCCGATTAAACAGTGACCAACGTAAAATAAACGGGTGGTCCGGCTCTGCTTCATCGGTGTCGGACAAAATAGCCAACGCCATGCAATGAGCGGCCCGCGAAACATGGCCAACAAGACAGTTTAATCCAGCTTCGGACATTTGCGGCATGTGCGAAAAAACATCCGTGGCCCGCTCTTTTGCTATGGCCCCGGCCTGCCCGGCGACCAATTGCAACAATGCGCTGGCGCCTTCCTCGCTGGTAACCATCAGCGCCTCTTGGTGTAAAGATGCCCGGAACTGTTCTTCGGCTTCCCATGTTTCTGGATCATCATCTAGGCTTTCTGCTGTACCTAGGGCTTCACCAAAATGCACCAAGCGCGCAGCAGATACGTGAGGGAAACCAAGGTTTTGCGCATAAAGTTCGGCCAAGGCTCGGTCTTGCTGGTCGAAGGCTTCGCCAATGCGCGAAAACAACGGGGCCGCCGCCAAACTATCAGCAAACGCACGGGCGCGTAATAAATGGGGAATTTCATCTAGCAGAGCAGAATAATCTAAGGTCATTGACTAGCCATACCTGCTTGATTTTTTCTGTCTACTCAAAAGATTCTAATCACCTAAAAAGATAACGCCTGGCCAAGATGTTCTTGGCCAGGCGCATCAAACACGTCAGGGGCAAACCGGTATGCAGGGGGAGGGAGCCGATTCGCACGCTCTATGAGTGCCGATGTAAATATGACACAGAAAAAATAAAAATACAAGTAGAAACAATTTACCTATTTACGGAGCGTTTTCTTATGAGGTGATTCGGCGTTAGCGTCGTCCACCACGCCGGCGCTCCGCCTCACGGATTACAAAAAGTGATGAGGCCAAACGAGTGCCTTCAACGGTATCTTGTAACCGAAAATCAACCTGTCCATCAAAGGCGGTGGTCCATGTCCAACCAAGAAGGGCCAGCGTAGGCTCCGAAAACACCAAGGTAAATTCACCGTCAATCTCGCCGTCAGGGTCCGTTACTGTCACGCGGGTTTCAGTGGCTAGTTTTTGGATGCCGACCAGTTCCATTCCCTTGGTTAGATCAAAGTTTTTGGCCAATAAAAATTTGTATGGGGTCCAAGAAATACGAACCTGGTCAATGGTTTCAAGGTCTTTGTCAATCTGGGCAATGTTCGAGCCGTCTGCGACAATAAGCAGCGGGCTTTCATTATATTCAATTCGCAATTGACCCGGTCGTTTCCAGTAAAAATCACCGGTTTCAAGCGAGCCATTGGGTGCTGTTTGCACAAACCCGCCGCGAATAGAACGAATGCTGCGAACAAACGTATTTAGCCGATCGATCTCGCTTTGTATATCAAGGGCCGCTTCCACAGATAGCGCGCTTTGCTCAGCAACGGGGGTTTCGTTTTCTTGCTCAAGAAGGCCCGTCTCAGCGGGCGGCTGGCTTTGTACGGCAAGAGGATCAACTTCAACGAGCGGCTCACTTTGGGCGGGCAAAACAAGAGGGGCCGCAAGGCTGAAGCTTAGCGCAAGGGCAAACAAAGAGGTTTTCATCCGTGTGGTTTCCTAATTTTAACTCAACCATATTTGGCCAAAGCGACCAGAATATGGCGCGCCCGTTCAGCCGATATTCACTTAGTCGGGAAGCAATATCTCGCGTTTACCTGCGTGGTTGGCGGAGCTAATCATGCCCTCATCTTCCAAGCGTTCGATTAAGGTCGCGGCGCGATTATAGCCAATTTGCAAACGACGTTGCAAATAAGATGTAGAAGCTTTGCGGTCGCGGGCAATAATGGCAACCGCTTTGTCGAATAAATCGTCACCAGATGGCGCGCCAAACCTGCCGCCAGTTTCATCGCCCTCGGTGCTCTCTATGGTAATGTCGTCAAGGTAAACGGGTGCGCCTTGTCGCTTCAAAAACGCCGCGACCCGGTCAACTTCTTCGTCCGAAACAAACGGGCCGTGTAGCCGACGAACGCGCCCACCGCCGGCCATGAATAACATATCGCCCATGCCCAATAATTGCTCCGCGCCTTGATCACCTAAAATGGTGCGGCTATCAATTTTTGAGGTAACTTGAAAACTAATTCGGGTCGGGAAGTTGGCTTTAATGGTGCCGGTGATCACGTCAACAGAAGGTCGTTGGGTGGCCATGATCACATGAATTCCGGCAGCTCTAGCCATTTGCGCCAACCGCTGAACCGCGCCTTCAATGTCTTTGCCGGCGACCATCATCAGATCAGCCATTTCGTCGATGATAACGACGATAAAAGGCAAGTGCTCAATATCAAGCTTTTCGGTTTCGTAAATTGGCTTTCCGGTTTCTTGATTATATCCGGTCTGCACGGTCCGGCTCATCTGCCTGCCTTTTTTTGCCGCCTGTTCAACAATTGCATTGTAACCGGCGATGTTTCTGACGCCGACTTTTGACATTTTTTTGTAACGGCTTTCCATTTCTCGCACCGTCCAGCGCAAAGCAGATACCGCCTTTTTGGGATCCGTTACCACCGGTGCCAAAAGATGTGGAATGCCGTCATAAACCGATAGCTCCAGCATTTTGGGGTCGATCATGATAAACCGACAGCGGTCCGGCCCGTGGCGATATAATAATGAGAGGATCATCGCGTTGACCCCAACTGATTTGCCGGAACCGGTGGTGCCCGCGATCAGCATATGAGGCATGCGCGCAAGGTCGGCAATAAACGGCTCGCCGCCAATGGTTTCCCCAAGCGCCAGCGGCAGATCCGCTTTGGATTTTTCAAACTGGCTTGAGGCTAAAGTGTCGCGTAAAAATACGGTTTCACGGCGGGCATTGGGCAGCTCAATGCCAATGACATTGCGCCCTGGAATAACGGCAACCCGACAAGCCACGGCACTCATGGAGCGGGCAATATCATCGGACAACGAAACCACGCGAGATGATTTTAAACCGGGGGCGGGCTCCAGTTCATATAACGTTACGACCGGTCCGGGTTGGACGTGAACAATATCGCCTTTTATACCAAAATCAGCCAAGACAGATTCTAAAAGCTCGGCATTTTGCCGCAAGCTGGCATCATCAACAGTGCGAACCCGCAATGTTGGTTGCTCCAACAGCTCTAAACGTGGCAATTCAAAACCAGACAATGTGGCAAACGGCATCACCAATTGTTTTTCAGTGTCGGCGCGGGTTCCAGGTTTTCGCTGGGCAAGTTTGGCGACTTTGGTAGGTGTTTTTTTTTGTCGACGGGCGGTTTTATTTGTTGCCCGTTTTTTTATGCTCGTCCGCGCGGGTTCCTGGTGCCGCAACTTCTGCAGCCATGACGCAAGCCGTTGTGAAACATCCCGTGCCGCATCAGCGATCCTTGACGCGTCCTTTTTGCGCAAAGCAAACGCCCAAATATAAGAGGCCAACGCCAAGAACAAGCTAAGCAAGCCTAAAGCGGCCCCGCTAAACGGTCCGCCCAAAAAGCGATGGACCGGTAAATAAATCATATCACCAAATAAGCCACCAAGACCGGTAGAAAACGGCCAAGCTACAGGCACGGGCAAGGAAGAGGCTGCAACCGCCAACAAAGCCGAGCCGCCAATAGCCACAAATATTTTCTGACGCTGAAATAACCCGCGCCGGCGTGGCGCAAACAGGCCCAGCGACCCCCAAACGAAAAAGCACAATGCAAAGCCATAGCCACCCCAACCTATACCTTGTAAAACCAGATCGGAAATATAAGCGCCAGACAATCCAAAAATATTGGTTACAGCCTGTCCAGATGCGGTGTTCCATGAGGGATCAAGGGCGGCATGGTCTAATAATGACCCAAACAAAAACCCGCCAGCCAAAAACAAAACCAACCCGATGAACCGTCTTTGATACAGCACTGGAATGATGTCCGACAACTGAAAGTTAGAACGGTCTTGTGAATAGGAATTTTCCGCCATAGATCTGCTCGCCAATTAGGATCAACGGGCAAGTCTAGCAAGAAGTGGTAAAGGTTTATTAATTTTTGCTTGGATTTGGTAAAGCATAAATGCACTGGCTTTTAAGCCAATATTTGCTAGAGTTTGCCGATGGGTTCATCCGTTGAAAAAGTTGAAGTTTTAATTGCTGGTGGCGGCTTGGTGGGGTTAACCACGGCTTTGGCACTAGACAGTGCCGGCTTATCCGTGATGGTGATTGATCCATTGCCGTTTGAACGCCAATTGGCCAAACAGTTTGATGGTCGCTCCTCGGCCATTTCATTTGCCAATATGCGAATGTTGGACGCGCTTGGGGTAAAAGCAAGGCTTGGCAAAAACACCCAGCCGATCAATGAAATATTGGTATCGGATGGCCGTGCTGAAGATGGATTGCGCGCCGGCGGGCCGGGCCCGATCGTACTGCACTTTGACCGAGATGAATTATCCGGCGCGGGGGCGGGGGAGCCTTTGGGCTGGATGGTTGAAAACCGACATATGCGGATGGCCCTGCTCGATGAGGCCCGCAGTCGTGGGACCATTTCATTGCTTCCCGAAACCCAAATACAACAGAAACACGAGACGGGCGCGGGGTGGATGGTTGCTTTGTCGGATGGTCAGCAAATTTCCTGCGAACTGTTGGTCGGAGCCGAAGGGAGAAGCTCTCCATTGCGGCAACAAGCGAATATTCGCACCCACCAATGGGGATATGACCAATGGGGGGTGGTGGCGACCGTTACCCACGAACATGAACATCAGGGCATTGCCCATGAATATTTCTTACCAGAGGGGCCGTTTGCGATTTTGCCACTTGCCGGGAACCGGAGCTCATTGGTTTGGACGGAGAAACCAGCTTCAGCCAAATATTTGAAAACCTGTGAGGATGACTTTTTCCAAGCGGAGCTGGAGCGCCGGTTTGGGGCGCATCTTGGGACGGTAACACCAAGCGGCCCTCGGTGGGCCTATCCACTAACCTTGATGGTGGCGGAACGATACACAGCGCCCGGGCTGGCTTTAATTGGCGACGCCGCTCATGGAATGCACCCGATTGCGGGACAGGGCTTTAATGCAGGTATCCGCGATGCGGCAGTGCTGGCCGATGTGTTGGCGGCTACCATCCGCAACGGACTTGGCTGTGCCGACGCAACAGCCCTTACAACCTATGAGCAATGTCGACGGTTTGATAATGCCAGCCTGTTAGCGGCAACGGATGTGTTTGTTCGAGTGTTTTCGAACGATATTGGCCCAATCCGGCATTTGCGCGGGCTGGGCATGGGCTTTGTTGATGCGATTGGTCCGGCCCGGCGGTTTTTTGCGATGGAGGCGGGCGGTGGCATTGGGCCATTGCCTAATTTACTGCGCGGCGAGCTGCCATAAACGCTATAACTTTCTTGCTTCATCCGCCAACATAATCGGCACGCCGTCACGAACAGGAAACGCCAAGCTGGCTTTTTTGGAAATCAGCTCTTTTGCTTTTCGGTCATAAACCAAGGGTCCATGGGTTAGCGGACAAACCAATAGCTCCAACAGCTTGGGGTCAGGCTCACGAGGCGGGGTTGGGGTTTTTTTAGCCATGAAACAACCTTACACAAACAAAAGGGAAGACAAGCGCCGTCTTCCTTGGGCGGTAAGTTCGGAAGTTGAGCCAGCCGCATCAAAAAGCTTCAATAACATTTTTCGTGCCGCTTGCTCATTCCAGTTTAAATCTGCCGCCAAGATAACAAA
>JAESUG010000145.1 GCA_016763185.1 Robiginitomaculum sp.
GATGTTGGGGGTAAGTGGCGATCATCATATCAAATTGGCCGCAGCAGTTGAGTTTATCCATTCGGCGACTTTGCTGCATGATGATATTGTCGATGGCTCAAAATTACGGCGCGGCAAACCAGCGGCCAATCGGCTGTGGGGCAACTCGGCCAGCGTGTTGGTCGGTGATTTTTTGTTTGCCCGTTCGTTCTCGTTAATGGTTGAAACCGGACATTTGGCGGTATTGGATATTTTGGCCAATGCGTCTTCGGTCATTGCCGAGGGCGAAGTTCGTCAATTGGCCGCGATCGGCGATACCCAATTACCGATCAGCGAGTACATGGCGATTATTGAAGCGAAAACCGCTGAATTATTTGCGGCTGCGGCGCGGGTATCCGCGGTGATTGCGGGCGCGGGTGCTAAGAGCGAACAAGCGTTCGATCAATTTGGGCGCTCATTGGGGTTGGCGTTCCAACTGGTTGATGATGCGCTGGACTATGCCGGTGATGATCAGGAATTAGGCAAGTATGTTGGCGATGATTTTCGCGAAGGCAAAGTGACTTTGCCCTTGACCTTGGCTTACCAACGCGGCTCGGAGCTTGAGAAAAAATGGTGGGATGAGGTTTTAGAAGCAGAGCAGCGCTCTACACTTGATTGGAACAAAGCGTGTCAATTGATCGAACAATATCAAGGCGTACAAGATAGCTTGGCCAAAGCTGAAACCTTTGCTGCAACCGCAAAAGCAGCTTTATCGTCATTTCCGCCAAGCGAAATCCATAGCTGTTTGGTGGATTTGTGCGATTTTGTGGTGACCCGCCGCCGGTAGTTTTTAGGCTCCAAGCTGAGGTCCGAACAAGTGAAAAAAATACCAAACTAACTTCCAAAACCAGTCCCCGGCCCCCGCGCCGGGGTTCAGTTCTTTGTCGGGAGGAAATTTTTCTTAGAAGGCTGGACCCCGCTCAAGGCCGGGGATCGGT
This sequence comes from Robiginitomaculum sp., assembly GCA_016763185.1. Taxonomy (GTDB): domain Bacteria; phylum Pseudomonadota; class Alphaproteobacteria; order Caulobacterales; family Maricaulaceae; genus Robiginitomaculum_B. The sequence continues at coordinate 957 of JAESUG010000145.1, forward strand.
AGGGTAAAATACCGGACCTTTGCAAAACAATTTGCTGAGCTATGTGGGCGGTTTTATTTTGCTTTTCGTACTTGCCAGTGCACTAGGATTGCCAAACTTGCGGTGGCGGCAAATGCCAAAAAAGCACTGGTGGCGGACCCGCGGAAGATGATGGCCAAGGCGCAGACAATCAGGATTTGTAAGCTAATTTCGACTGCGATGGGAAAATGAACTTTCTTACGAGCCAATGCCCATTGATATAAATGGTCTTGGTGCGGACGTAGAAGGTTCCGGCGTTTGAGCAACCGCCAAGCTAGAGTTAGCAATACATCGGATAACCACGGCATCATCAATAATGGCATCAACCACAGGGCTGCTGGCGGGCCTTCGCGGATTAACAATAAGGCGGTTCCAGCCAACCACGCCCCAACAAACAGCGCGCCGGTGTCGCCTAAGAATATTTGCGCCCTTGGCAGATTAAACGGCAAAAACCCAAGCAAAGCGGCGGCCAATACCAGTCCGGACCAACAAACCCCCCAAACTCCAAACAACGCACCCAATACCGCTAAGCCCAGTGCGGCACACAAGGCACTCAGCGGAATAACGCCATCGGCACCATCCATAAAATTGACGGCGTTGATCAGCGTAAATGCCCATAATGCAGAACCTGCCACCCCGATAATCCACGGCAAGGTGATCAAGCTTTGGTCAAAATGAATATTGGTCACAGGTCCAAACACCACGGCCAGTGCCAATGACAAAATCCCAATGATCGTAAATTTTATCTTGGCTGAAACTTCTTTGGCATCATCAATTAAGCCCAACAAAGCGGCCATCGCCGCAATGCCAAATAGCGCTAATATGGTATAGTCTGGTGTGGCCGTAAACAATGTCAAAACCGCTAACCCAACAATCACCGCGACCACCATCGCCAAGCCACCGGCAGTTGGTATCGGTATCTGATGGGCCGAGCGTGCATTGGGCAAGGCCAATAAACGAAAGCGCACGAGCACCTGCGTAAGAACGGCACTGAGCACGAAAATGATGACAAGGACCAACAACGCCCATAACCCCGGTGAATGAAACATGGTATGTGAACTCCGTTGAGCCTCTGTTGTAGAGGTTAGATGTTTTGTGTCAATCGGCTGTGTTGGCGCCGATCTGAACTTGCTTCACCCACCATTTCGGGTGAGCTTGTTGCAAATTTTGGGCAGCTTTCTTGGCCGCAGTTTCAGTTTCGAAACTTGCAAAGCACGTTGCCCCAGAGCCAGACATTTGTACCAATTGATGTAACGGTAATGCTCGTAACGCGCTCAACACATCACCAATAACCGGGGCCAGGAGGATGGCCGGGGCGCATAACGCATTGCTGTCGAGGGGGTTGATTTGCATCTGATCAAACTGAGCAAAAACGGCTGCAGTTGAGATGGAAATGCCCGGATTAACCAACACAGTCGCCAGTGCAGGTTGCGCGTCTAGGATGTAGATTTGTTCGCCGCGCCCGCACATTCGAAGGCGTTGGCCATAGACACATGCCGGGATATCAGAGCCTAGTTCGGCGCCGATGCGGGCAAGTTCGGCGGCGCTCAGTCCCGTATCCCATAATCGGTTCAGCCCGCGCAATGTGGCAGCGGCATCTGTACTACCGCCACCCATTCCACTAGCGACCGGTAGGTTTTTGCACAGATGAATTTCAGCACCCGTATCTATCTTACCGGTTTTTGCGGCCAAAACGCGTGCGGCTCGCAAAACTAAATTGTCATGGCCGCTTGGGACGTGCTGCGCGAACGGTCCGCTAAGGTGTAGGGTAAGTTCACGGGCCGGCGCAAAGCTAAGTTCATCACCAAAATCGGCAAAGGCAACCAGACTGTCAATCGGGTGAAAGCCGTCCTTGCCCAAGGGGCCAACAGCCAATGACAAATTAATTTTGGCTGGGGCAAACTCGTGGATAAAGCCGCTGATCACGGGAATTAACGGCCCTGAGCCAATTGTGAAGTCGGTAATTCAGGTAATCCAGATTTCAGTTTGGCGTGAATTTTGGCCAGATCCGTTTCTTCATCAGGCTCGAGTGTGAGGACCCGTTGCCATTGAAATTTTGCTTCTAAGCGGCGGCCAACTTGCCAATAGGCATCACCTAGATGATCGTTAATGGTCGGGTCCCCAGGTTCCATTCCTACAGCTTTTTCCAGTTCGATCACGGCTTCGGCAAACCGGCCCAGCCGGTAATAGCCCCAGCCTAGCGAATCGACGATATGCCCGGAAGTGGGGGCCAGCTCGATGGCCCGCCGGATGAGCGCAAAGCCTTCTTCAAGGTTTTCACCAGCATCAACAAATGTATAGCCAAGATAGTTGAGCACATCAGCTTGATTGGGTTGTAGTTCTATCGCTTTTCTAAAATCAGGCACACCTTCGCGCCAGCGATCGGTGCGTTCTAAACTAACGCCTCGGTAGAAATACAACAACCAGTCCGCGTTATCTTGGGTTTCCTCGATGAGATCCGAAAACAACACAAAGGCCTCGTCATATTGCTGGTTGACTTGCAATGCCGTGGCCAAGGCTCGTTTGATTTTGATGGTCGGGTTTTGCACCACCAACACCCGCAAGCCATTGATCGCTTCTTCATGCCGATCCAGACGTATCAGTGTGTCGGCGCGGTTCAGCGCGGTTTGCAAATACCAAGGGCTATCTTTGTCAATTTTTGCAAACAGTATCAATGCATCTTCATCGCGGCCTTGCACAGCGATTAAGCGGGCCAATAAATTACGCGCCGCATCGTGCTTGGGGTCAATGTGCAACGCCAATTCCAGATAAATCATCGCCAGATCATGTAGATTACGTTCGGCAAATGCCTGTGCTGGACCAAACAAAGCCTCCGCAGCGCCTTGGCGCGGTGTGGCAAATGCTTGCACCAAAGAGTGGTTGCTTGCCAGCTTTGCAGTTAAAAACCCCGCCTCAATTTCGTCTGCATTGCCGCGAAGTCGTTGTTCCAACAATGAAGACATTGCGGCTGTATCGTCTTCTGCAAGATATTTTAATGCCCAGCCATAGGCGGTGCGCGAGGTCAATATACCACTTTGCAATGCTTGTTCAAATGCTAGTTCGGCGGCCTTACTTTGATCGGTTTGGGTTAGAACCAAGGCTTTGTGAAACAGGGCGATCTGGCCTAATACGGGAGCCGTTGCCGTCTCATCTAATAGCCGCAACGCTTCATCGGTTTTGCCTTGGCCTTGGGCCGCCCAAGCTTGTAATAGCCCGCCGGCAACTTGATTAAGCGGGCTCATTTGGGTCGTGGACAGCATGGTTTCTACATCATTATATTTACGATCCGCCATCGCTTTTGCGACAAGAATTAATATTGCCATACGATCATCAGGGTTGGTCTGTAACACGAGGCGCGCTTGCTTGGCAGCTTGTTTGATGTCGCTGGCGAATATGGCGCTTAGCATCGCACGTTGTTGTAATTGTGGATTGTTGGGGTCTTTTTGTTGTGCTTTGCTGTAAAAATCTGCGGCGGCTTGCACATCAGCTTCGGCACTTGCAAAGCGCGCTGATAAATAATCAGCATATGGGGAGGTCGGGCGTTTTTGGGCGCCAAGAGCACCGACCGTAGAACAGGCCATTAGCATCAGCATAGTCAAAGTTAAAAAGCTGACGGTAGATGCACGATAAAGAATGTTTTTCATACATGCATGCTCGCCCGTCTACGAACAGCAATCAAGTGTTTTTGTCGGTGCTTGGGTAATATGAACAGCCAAACAACCCCAATTTTCACCTTACATATTTGGATAGTTCGGCCCGCCGCCGCCTTCGGGACAGGCCCAATTGATGTTTTGGCTGGGGTCTTTGATATCACAGGTTTTACAGTGCACACAATTTTGCGCGTTAATTTGGAAGCGATCTTTGCCGGTGGCCTCGTCCCGTATCACCTCATAAACTCCGGCCGGGCAATAGCGTTGCGCTGGTTCTGCAAACTTTGGCAAGTTTACCGCAATTGGGATATTGGGGTCGCTTAACACCAAATGCACCGGTTGGTTTTCTTCGTGATTGGTGGCGGAAAACGACACCGAAGTTAGCTTGTCAAAGCTGATCACGCCGTCCGGTTTTGGATAGACAATTGGCTGGTGCTGGTCCGCAGGTTCGGTACATGCCGCATCGGTTTTGCCGTGGCTCATGGTGCCAAATATTGAAAACCCGCCAAACAAGGTATTCGTCCATAAATCCATGCCGCCAAGCATGATACCGCCAATTAAAGTGCCAAATTTTGACCATAATGGTTTGACATTGCGAACTTTCTTTAGCTCGACGCCAATGGCGCTGGCCCGCCAACCGTCCTCATAAGCGCTCAACTCATCGCCACTTCGTTGCTGGCCCAGCGCCGCAAATGCAGCTTCGGCGGCTTGGGTGCCAGAGCGCATGGCATTGTGTGAACCTTTGATCCTTGGCACGTTCATGAACCCGGCCGAACAGCCGATGAGCGCCCCGCCGGGGAAGCATAATTTAGGCACCGATTGATAACCGCCTTCGGTCAACGCTCGTGCGCCATAGGAAACCCGTTTGCCGCCTTCGAGAATGTTGCGAATACTGGGATGGTTTTTTAAGCGTTGAAATTCGTCATAAGGTGACAGATACGGATTTTTGTAATTGAGATGCACCACCATGCCGATGGCCACTTGGTTATTTTCAAAATGATACATAAACGAGCCACCACCAGTTTGATTGTTCAGCGGCCAACCAAACGTGTGTTGCGCCAAGCCCAATTGATGGTTTTTCGGCTCAACTTCCCATAACTCTTTGAGGCCCAGACCAAATTTTTGCGGTTCGCAATTGGCGTCTAACCCAAATTTAGCAATCACCTGTTTGGACAAGGAGCCGCGCGCCCCTTCACCTAACAGCACATATTTGCCAAGCAATTCCATGCCCGGTTCAAATTCGGCTTTGTGTGAGCCATCAACCGCCAGACCAAATACTCCGGCTACCACGCCGCGCACTGCGCCGTTGTCATCATATAATATCTCGGAGGCAGCCATGCCCGGATAGACCTCAACGCCCAAGGCTTCGGCTTGTTCGGCCAACCAGCGACACAAATTACCAAGGCTGGCAATATAATTGCCATGATTGTGGATGGAGCGCGGCATCAACAGGCCCGGCAATGGAACTTGGCTTTGCTCGGTGAGGTATAAAAACTTGTCTTTGGTAACCGGGGTGTTTAGGGGCGCACCGCGCTCTTGCCAATCGGGAAACAGATCCGCCAACGCGCCGGGGTCAATCACCGCGCCAGAGAGAATATGAGCGCCAACCTCCGAGCCTTTTTCCAAGACCACTACGGACAGGTCTTTGTCGGCTTTGGCGGCCAATTGTTTTAAGCGGATTGCAGCTGATAATCCTGCTGGGCCAGCCCCAACAATCACCACATCAAAATCCATCGCTTCGCGGCTCATGTAATTCTCCTTAGCCCCTCGTTATGTTGGCTAGCTTAAAGCACAATCGAAATGGTGCAAATGGGTTTTACCGCAGATAACTCACGAAATTTGTGTTGGAACGTTTGATGCGGTTGCAAGTTTAGGTGAATGATGCGGGTTGCGTCACGTCTTGGATAAGAGGCACCCCCGTTGCCGAAGGCTTCGCCAAATTCTTGCTAAGAGGCGCACCCCCCCCGGTACACGAAACTCTAACGCCGCCCAAACAACCGTTCAATGTCGGTTAGTTTTAGCTCGACATAGGTAGGCCGTCCGTGATTGCATTGCCCCGAATGTGGCGTGGCCTCCATTTGGCGCAATAAGGCGTTCATTTCGTCGGCGTTTAAGCGCCGCCCGGCCCGGACCGAACCATGACAAGCCATGGTCGAGCACACATCTTCCAGCCGTTCCGACAGTGAATGGGCCGCATCAAACTCCAACAGGTCTTCGGCCAAATCGCGGATCAATTGTGCCGTGGCCATTTGGCCGAGCAAGGCCGGGGTTGCCCGTACCGCCACTGCGCCCGCGCCGAAGGCTTCGACCACTAAGCCTAATTGTTCCAGCTCGCCCGCGCGGGCCAATATCCGCGCCGCCGCGCCGTCTTCTAGCTCGACAATTTCGGGGATGAGCAAGTTTTGGCTGGGCACCCCATTGCGGTTCATTGCTTGTTTCATTTGCTCATAGACCAGCCGTTCGTGGGCGGCGTGTTGGTCAACAATGATAATTCCATCAGCGGTTTGCGCAACAATATAGGTCTCGTGCAATTGTGCTCGCGCCGCGCCAAGGGGCAGGGCGGCCATGTTCGGTGTTGCCGGTTCATCCGGCGCATATTCGTGCTTGGCAGAAAGGGTGGCAAAATCAGCCCCGCGTGGGTTTTCGGCGAAACTGGTTTGGGCCGGCATGGATTGTGGCCATTGGCCGCCGCCGCGATAGGGCGCGGCACTTGGACTTGGCGCTTGCATTCGGCCCAAGGCAAATCCAGCGGTGTCTGTTGAGGCGCGATGGCCGGCGCTGGCCAAACCGTGACGCAACGCGCCAACAATAAGGCCGCGCACCAATCCGGGATCACGAAACCGGACCTCGGATTTGGCCGGATGCACGTTGACATCAACCAAATGCGAGTCCAGTTCCACAAACAGCGCCAACACTGGGTGGCGATCGCGGGCCAGAAAATCTCGATAGGCACCGCGCACCGCCCCGTGCAGTAATTTATCACGTACGGGCCGGCCATTGACGAATAAATATTGATGGCGCGCTGACGACTGGTGATGGGTGGGCAGGCCAGCAAAGCCACGAATGGTTACACCTTCGCGGGCATGGTCCAGCTCGATGGCGTTCTCGCGAAAGCTTTGGCCCAATACTTCGCCCATGCGCCGCAAGCCAGCATCATCCGTGCACCTAGCTTGGTAGGCAAAGCTTTTTCGGCCCCCAGAGGTCAGCGAAAACCCAACATCAGGGCGGGCCATCGCCAAGCGCTTTATCACGTCACTGATCGCCATATTTTCCGAACGCTCGGTTTTTAGAAACTTCAATCGCGCCGGTACCGCATAAAACAAATCGGTAATTTCAATGCGCGTACCGCTGGCCCCAAATGGCGGACACGGCTCTGGCGGGGTGATTTTGCCGCCTTCTACCCGCAAGGCCCAACAGGTGCCGCTATCGTCTTGACTTCTGATTTGCATCCGCGCCACCGAGCCAATACTGGGCAAGGCCTCGCCGCGAAACCCCATGGTCGAGATGTCCAACAAATCCCATGTGCCATCGGCACTGGCGCGTAATTTCGAAGTGGCGTGGCGCTCAATCGACAATGCCAGCTCCTCCACCGACATGCCGTGGCCGTTATCGCTGACCAATATCCGTTGCTTGCCACCGTCATCCACGGCCACGTCAATTTGAATCGCCCCCGCATCCAGTGCATTTTCCACCAATTCCTTGACCACACTGGCTGGCCGCTCCACCACCTCGCCGGCAGCGATTTGATTGACGGTTTCTGGTGGTAAACGAAGGATTCGCGACATAAGACAAGTTTTGGCGTTGCGGGCCGGTGGGGTCAAGGGCGATGGGTTGGAATAGCGGGTAAAGCGATGCGTGATGTAACAATGGGCGTTACCCGAAGCGCCTCGTGAGCCAGCTCACCATCAATGTAGACAATTCGTCTGGCGCTTCCCACTGGGTCCAGTGGCCGCTATTGGCAATGATGTGTTTTTCCAGATCGGCAATGCGGGTTTCCATCCCGTCCATCAAGCTGGGCGGTAAAAACAAATCCCGTGCGGCACCGATCATGAGGCTGGGATGGTGGATGGTGTAGTTCACGCCCTGCATTCGCTGCCAGTTGGCGCTGAGATTACGGTAATAGTTAATGCCGCCGGTAAAACCGGATTTTCGGTAGATTTCAGCAAAAATGCGCCGTTCGGTCTTTGGCATGATCAGCTTGTTTTCCTCGGTTCCGCTAAAATCGGCGAAGCGCTGCAACAGGTGCGTGATCGAGGGCGGGGTTTTGGGCAAAGAGTGTTCCGGCGGCTTTGCAAAGATGAAATCAAAGAAATCATCCTCGCGGCCCTTAAATGCGGCCTCGGCTGTGTCTGGTTCTTGAAAGCGGACAATATAATTGTCAACGCCAAAATATTTGCGAAATAAAGCAATGGGATCAACCGGTGCGCGCGGGCTGTGCGGGGTGTTGACTCCGATCAGGCCCAGCACGCGCTCTGGCACCAAAAGGGCGGCGGGCCAGCTGATGAACCCGCCCCAGTCATGGCCAACCCAAACCGCTTTTGGCAGATGAAGCGCATCCAGTAATCCGGTCATATCGGCTAGCAAAATATCAATCCCATAGGCGCTGACTGCCTCGGGTGCATCTGATGCGCCAAACCCGCGCATATCCGGCGCAATGACGTAAAACCCAGCAGCGGCCAACGCCCCGATTTGATGTTGCCAAGAGCGCGCCAGTTCCGGCCAACCGTGCAGCAATAATACAGGCACACCTTGTTTTGGTCCGGCCATATGTACGGATAAGGAAATGCCGTTGGTCTGCACCCGAACCGGTTTGGGAAAGTTCATTTTAGGCTCATTTGATGGCGCATATCCCATGTGTATAGCGCCAGCCCGCTCCAGATCAAGACGAAGGTCATGATCTGACTCCAGCCAAAGGTTTCGCCATACCAAAGCGCCAAGCCAAATTGCATGCTAGGGGCAATATATTGGATGAGGCCGACGGTGGCCAAATTCAGCCGTCTTGCCCCGTAGGAAAACAAAAACAAGGGGATCGCGATCAGCGCCCCGCCGAGCACCAACAACAAAGGCAAGCCCCAACCGGCGTTAAACGCATGTCCTTGACCATTGGTTTCCAACCAGAGCAGTCCAACCAGCAAAAACGGCATCACAATCAAGGTTTCGATAAATAACCCCGGCCCAGCCTCAGCTTTGACGGTTTTTCGCAGCAGGCCGTAAAACCCAAATGTGAAGGCCAATGACAAGGCCAACAACGGTACGGAACCTACCAAAACCACCTGGTTAAGCACGCCCAAAGCAGCCAATCCCACCGCAATCCAGCGCAACCGGTTGAACTGTTCTTGCAAAAAAACGAACCCCAATAGCACATTGATCAATGGGCTGATGAAATAGCCCAAACTGGCTTGGGCGATTTGCTCGTTCATCACCGCCCACGCATAAGCAAACCAGTTAAACGTGATCAATAGTGAGCTAATCGCCAAAAGAGCTAAGGTGCGCGGTTGTAAAAATAACGCCCGTACTTCGGCAAACCCGCCAACCACTGCCAGCCATAGTCCAACAAACACACAAGCCCAAATTGCCCGATGCATGCTAACCTCTACCGCGGTGGCCGGAGCTAGAAACTTAAAATAAATCGGACCCAGACCCCAGATAAAAAAGGCAATTAGGGTAGCAAGAAGTCCGGCTTTGGTCTGATCGTTCACGCGGTTAATATGCCGCGATGTAAGGCAAGTTCGGCGATTTGCACGGCGTTGAGGGCAGCGCCTTTGCGTAAATTATCAGAGACCACCCACAGGTTCAAACCGTGTTTTACGGTTTTATCTTCGCGAATGCGCGACACATAAACCGCAAATTCGCCTGTAGACTCCACTGGCGTGATATAACCAGCGTCTTCGTGCTTGTCGATCACCATCACGCCGGGGCTTTCGCGCAACAAGCTCCGGGCTGCTTTGGCACTTAACGGTTTGCTCATTTCGATGCTGATCGCCTCGCAGTGGCCAACAAAGACCGGAACGCGGACACAAGTGGCATTCACCTTGATTTTCGGGTCGAGGATTTTAGCGGTTTCGTCAACCATTTTGCGTTCTTCTTTGGTATCGCCGCTACCGTCTTCTAAAAAGTCATCGACTTGTGGAATGATATTAAAGGCGATGCGTTTGTGAAACACTTCTGGCTCGACCACATCGGTAACAAACAACCCACGGGTTTGGTTCCACAGCTCGTCCATTGCCGCTTTGCCGGCACCGGATGTCGATTGATAGGTGGCAACGTTTATTCGTTTGATCTGGGCCGCATCATGGAGCGGTTTTAACGCCACCATCATCTGAATGGTCGAACAATTTGGGTTGGCGATAATGCCTTTGTCGCGGGCGCTTAATACGGCATCGGGGTTTACTTCGGGGACAATCAGCGGCACTTTTTCGTCCATTCGAAACGCTGAAGAATTGTCAATCACCAACGCGCCATCACGGGCAATGCGCGGCGCCCATTGCCGGGCCAGCTCGCCACCAGCGGCCATAAAGACCAGATCAACACTGGTAAAATCAAAGGTTTCAATATCTTTGCATTTTAGGGTTTTATCACCAAAACTAATCTCGCGGCCCAATGATTTGCGTGATGCCAACGCATGCACGTTGGCGATGGGAAGTGAACGCTCGTCCAAAATAGTCAGTATTTCACGACCGACATTGCCGGTAGCGCCAATAATCGCAACATTGATGGGCATGGAGATATCCTTTATCCTCGACGCGTAGAATTGGCCGACTTAACAAGCTTGTTGTGATGCGACAATCAATTTGTTGCTACATAATAAAAAAAATGCTTGCGCGTAACGATTTGTTACGTTATTTCGACTTTCTTTAACCATTATCTATCACTATGATACTTTTAATATATGTTAGTTAGGGAATTTAATTGAAGCCTTGGCCACCTACAACAGCTACAGAAAATATCCGATCTAAAGCAAAGGATTACAATCTTGAGTTAATTTGGACATTGCATGCTGAAGAAAGGATGGAAGAAAGAGAACTTTTAATAGGTGATATTATATATTTGCTTCAAAATGGATTTGTGTACGATGAACCAAACGCATCAACCAAGCAGGATTATTATAAATACCAAATGGAAGGCACTTCCCCAAATAGTGGAGGCAGGACATTAAAGATAATAGTAATCCCCGGTAGTAGAGCTTGCCTTAAAATCGTGACTGTAATGTGGAAAGATGAAAAATGAGCAATAGTGTAGATTACCATTACCGCGCATGTGGATTGGATAATGTTATGATTATGAGCTTGCCAGTTGAATCTGACGACGCAGGTGAAATTGTAATACGTATTCCTAATATCAAAGGTTTGCACCGTGTATTAGCTCATTGCTTAATCGTTCAGCCCAATGCGCTAAAAGGAAAAGAGCTTCGGTTTTTGCGTACTGAAATTGGGATGACTCAAGCGCAGCTTGCGGATGTTATTCGAAAAGACCCACAATCTATTGGACGTTGGGAACGTGCAGAGCACCCAATTGATCAAACGGCAGAGGTTTTAATTCGCCAACTGGTTTCCGAAAAACTTGGCTTGGAGACTTCGTTGACCATTGAAGATCTGTCAAAATTTTCCATTCAAAGTTCGACTTCCCAGCGTATAGAAATTGATGGATCTGGACCAGCGCAATACCGTCCTGTGGCGGCCTAACAAGAGATGCAGCAAACCTAAAAGGCTACGTCTCCCTCAAATTCCAGCTCGATGGGGCCGCTCATCAAGACGTGGTCGTCGGTTGCCCGCCATTCGATTTGTAGTTCGCCGCCATCAACGATGATTGTGGCGCAACGGTCGGTTAACCCTTGGCGGCAGGTGGCGACCAAAGCGGCGCAGGC
>JAESUG010000146.1 GCA_016763185.1 Robiginitomaculum sp.
ATCAATTGCGCCGTAGCGCTAAAACGTGGGGTAAGCTGAAACGCAACCAATACGACGATTGCCAAAACAATAAGAGCAACCGCAATAAACAAACGAAATCGGCGCCGAAATATGGTCAGCAAATGACGAAGATCAAAAGCGTTGTCATCGAACAATGCATTTGGGTTGTCGTATGTTGCGGGATAAGGGGATCGTTGATCCATGATATTCTGGCCTAATTAAAAAGATTTTACAAAATAGGCGAAATACCAAATCGGCTCAAGACCCCACGCCAATATGATTTACGGCAAAGGTTTACAAAAATTTCGTTTTAAATTTGAGGATTACCGTTGGAAGGATACGTTAAACCCAATTTGATTGTTGGTATAATCAGTGCCCGAATTCAGCCCACGCGAAGTTTGATCCGCATATAGATAATACATGGAAAGGCTAACACCACGTCGCAGCAATACTGTCGAACTTAAGGTGCCGCCAAACCGCTCATCTTCGCGATCAACGCCTTCAAAATCATCAAACCCATAGGTTAGTTCCGCAGAAATAATCAAATTGCGCAAAAGTTCATGATCAACTTTTGCATAGGCTGTGCTCGCCAAAAAACCAGAAGAATTTTGAATTCCAGAATCTTCGACACTGCGAGAGCCACCAAACCCTACGGTTGTTAATTGGCTAACAAACCATTCTACGGAACCACGGATCGCAAATCCATCAATGTCTGACAAAGTCGGATCAGCAAAGGATTGTTCCAAATACCCAATAGCAACCTCACCGCGCGCCAAATTGCCGATATCAAAATTGGTACCAACCAAAATTTGATAGCCATCGGAATCACGATTTAGTGACACAATCGGTGGCTGCAAATCATATGTACGGTCATTAAAACCAACCTCTACAAACACCGAAGTATCTGGACTTACCGCATATCCGGCACGTGCAGTAATATCAACAACATCGCGGTCGCGATCATCTTGGTCAAAAATACCACCGCCGACGAGCAGAGCATCATCAAAATCAAAATCGCGCAGGTTAACCGATGCACTAAAACGAACACGGTTCACTTCCTGAGAAATGTTGGCATAAAACGTCGACAAATCATATTGGACGGGTGCAATGGTGTTGGTCGGAGAGCTTGAGCTAGAGCGCGGTTCGTTTATTACCTGATATTTCGCGCCCAAACCAATCGCTAAGCCTTGCCCCACATCAATACGACCATCTGAGCCAATGGAGAAGTCGGTAAAGCTTTCGCCACCTTGGTCAAAATATTCATTATGATCGACATCCGCATACAAAGCCAATGAGTGTATCGACCATTTTGATTGAATAACCGCAGATGGATTTAGCTTCAAGATCACATCATCAACTTCATTAATCGGCTGTGCTGCAAAAATGTTGTCATCATAGCGCAGGCCAATGTTGAACTTTGGGCTTAAGATAAAACCACCAAGATCAATTCCCGAAACTTGATACTCAGGCTTCGGACGCTCTGTAACCGAAACATTGTTCTTTCGCTCAAACGAACTTGCCAATACCGATGGCGCAAACGCGACACTTGCCGCAATCACCATCCAAGAAGCAGTACCCAAAGAGTGTCGAATATTCATTTTAGTCCCCAATATCTCACGCAAAATGAGATTCTTGATCAAGATATAAACAGTCAATAGCCGTAGTAAACACAGGCCTGCTTCAAACGGAATTACCCGCCGTAATCAGAACCACCGCCACCGCCGCCAGAACTAGGAGGAGGAGGAGGCGCGCTTGCGCTACCACTGCCCGCCGGTGCGCCAGCGCCCGTAGAACCAGTGCCGCCATTTGCTGGTTGCGACTGAGCTGCAGTTACAGCTGCCGCCTGTGTTGGCGAAAGAGGGCCAGCTGCAACGATAGCCAATGCCGCCGCCGCAAGAGCTGGCGATGCGCCAGTTGCGTTCAACGCTGCGTTAATTGCAGCTTGAATTTGTGCTTCGGTAGCATCCGCAGGAAGCGCATTAACTGCGGCCTGCACTTGTGCCGCAACGTCAGCCACAGTGACTTCTTGTGCGATAGCAGGTGCCGCTAGTGTAACGACTGCCCCAACCGAAGCAAAACCCGCTGCCCCAGATACTAAAATTGCTTTCAACGTTTTATTCATATTCGTGTCTCCTAAAAGCTAGAATTACTTATTTATACACCAAAAAGATGTATGTCACCTATTTAATCGCTTAATGGATCAAATTTCGTACGAAAACAAAGCTTTTTCTATATTCGTTAATATTATGTTGCATCAATGCCGCACTCATGATGGCAAATCCCCTAACATTTAGGCAATTTCACCACATCTTGCTGCGATCACGTTCAACATTAATGGTTGATTCGCTTCAAACTTCAGGGCAGATAAACGAATTAGCTTAGGCGCACGCACATGACCCGATTCTTAGGCGTACGTACATGACCTAGTTTTCCAATATTTGAGCTTATCATTGATGACCGACGCACCCCCTATTTGGACTGTATTGAAATTTGGCGGAACCAGCGTTGCATCTGCAACCTGTTGGCGATCCATTGAACAAATTTGTCGCGCCAGTTTGCTCGCCAACAGACGAGTTCTTGTCGTACATTCAGCATTGGCAACGGTTTCTGATTTACTTGAGGAAGGTATGCGCAGCGCCGTCGATGGCGAACACGAACCGATTGTCCAGCGCATCAAAGCCATGCACGTCGAATTGGCTGAAGCACTACATCTATCCCCGAGCTCACTGCTCGCCACCGATTTTGAAGACTTGGAGCGAATAACCGCAAACATCCGACTTGCGGGCGCAATTCATCCGCAAGCATGGGCGCAATGCATGGGCTTGGGCGAGTTGATGGCCACGAAACTGGGAGCGGCTTTTTTGCAAAACCAAGGGTTAGCTTGTCACTGGCGTGATGCCAGAGACTTACTCATTGCCCGTACAATCGAAGGCGTGAGTGAACAATCGCGCTTCACCTCGGCAGTGTGTGATGATGCGCCTGATGCCGAGTTGCGGCAAAAACTTGAACAGACACCCACTGGAATTGTGTTGACCCAAGGTTTTATCGCCAGCGACCAAGCTGGCAAAACCGTATTACTGGGACGCGGTGGCTCGGATACATCCGCCGCCTTGTTGGCTGCCAAACTACAAGCCGACCGGTTAGAGATCTGGACGGATGTGCCCGGCATGTTTAGCGCAGATCCAAGGCGTATTTCATCGGCCAGATTATTGAAAGATTTAAGCTTTGAAGAGGCCCAAGAAATTGCCAGCATGGGGGCAAAGGTCATTCATCCACGCAGTTTTCCACCGGTACGCCGCGCCAATATACCGGTGCATGTGCGCTGCACCCACACGCCAGATGTTACCGGCACGCTAATTTCTAATTCACCCAAAGACACATCACCACGGGTCAAGGCCGTCACCATACAGACTGGCGTTACCTTGGTTTTGATGACTACGTCAGCCATGTGGCAAGTCCCCGGGTTTTTGGCGAAAGCGTTTACTGCTTTTGCGGAACACGAGCTATCTATTGACCTGATCACCACATCGGAAACCAGTGTAACTGTCTCGTTGGATACCCTGCACCCCCATCAAGACGAAGCCCTGGACCGCTTGGTCACAAGCTTACACAGCCTATGCAAGGTCGAGATTATCAAAGGTTGCGCGACGGTTTCCTTGGTTGGCCGCGGTATTCGCACCATTTTGCATAAACTAACGCCGACATTGGAATTGTTTCGCGAGCACCCGGTACGGTTACTCAGCCAAGCCGCAAATGATCTGAACCTAAGCGTGGTGGTTGATGAAGAACAAGCACCATTGTTGGCGGCGCGACTGCATGACTTGATGATTGATGTCGAGGCTGATGATCTGGTGTTTGGAGCCGCATGGGACGAGGCCGTGGCACCAAAACCCAGCCAAAGTACAACGCCGGTTTGGTGGCAACAAAAACGACCGGAATTGCTGCAACTTATGGACGGTAAAACATCTCTTTATGTTTATGACTTGGCCGCAGTCGATCAAGCATTGGCGGCGCTAGGCGGCTTACAAGCCATCTCAAAATGCTTCTACGCAATGAAAGCCAACGCGCACCCGCAGGTGCTGGAGCGGGTCGTGCATGCTGGAATGGGTATTGAATGTGTTTCACAGGGCGAGTTGGCTCATGTCATGCACCATTTTCCTGAACTGAATATTGAGCGCCTGTTATTCACCCCAAATTTCGCCAGCAAAGCAGAATATAAATTTGCCCTAGAGCGCGGCATTCGAGTGACACTGGACAGCTTGCACCCGATTACCCATTGGCCGGAACTGTTTGCAGGGGCACGGTTAAACTTGCGGGTCGACCCTGAACGCTCGCGTGGGCATCATCGTCATGTTCACACTGCCGGTCACCGTGCCAAGTTTGGCGTACCGGCATCCGATGTGCCAGAGATTTGCCGCCTCGCCGCCGAAGCTGGCGCCATTATCGACGGCCTACACGCCCATGCCGGCAGTGGTATTCTTGATCCAAATCATTGGACGGAAGTCGGTAAATATCTTGCTCTTTCAAGAGAGTACATCCCTAACCTTACCCATATCAATCTAGGTGGCGGACTAGGTGTTCCTGAACGTCCAGGAAGTCCGAGCTTGGACATGGCAGCGTTGAACACCGGGTTATTGGCGTTGAAACAACATTGTGACGGCATTGATTTATGGTTGGAGCCGGGGCGGTATGTAGTGGCCGAAGCGGGGGTATTATTATCACGGGTGACGCAGACAAAATCAAAGCAGCAAACTAGATATATCGGCCTTGAAACTGGAATGAACTCATTGTTACGCCCGGCACTGTATAGCGCCCGTCACGAGATATTTAACCTATCGCGCCTGGGCGAGCCATTGCAGCCATACCCAGTAACGATTGTCGGTCCGATTTGCGAATCAGCTGATATTTTAGGTGTAGACCGGCATTTACCTAAAACCAGCGAAGGCGATATTATACTCATTGCCAACGCCGGTGCTTATGGCGCTGTGATGGGCTCCAACTATAATTTACGCGACCCGGCCAAGGAGCTAGCGATTTAGACCATCCCTCTCGCCGGTTATTTTCCAACTCCCAAAATACTGGAACGCACTGAATAATCCACGGCCAAACCATATTCGGGGTCATCATCGCTATCGACGATTAACTGACCGGCGCGCTTTAGCAATTTGTGGCAATCTTTCGACAAATGCCGCAATTGCAGCTTTTTGCCATTGGCGCGGTATTTTGCCGCCATATTCTCAATGGCCTGCAGTGCCGATTGATCGACCACCCGCGAATACATAAAGTCAACAATCACCGTTTTTGGATCGTCCTTTGGTGTGAAAATTTCGGTAAATCCTTCGATTGAACCAAAAAACAATGGGCCAATAATCTCGTAAACTTTGGTTCCATCCTTGGTTTCACGGGTGTGCGCATGAATGCGCCGAGCATTATTCCACGCATAGGCCAATGCCGAAACAATCACCCCAACAATCACCGCCGACGCCAAATCATGCATGACCGTTACGGCTGTGACCAACACAATAACGAATGAATCTAATAGCGGGATCCGGCGCATAATCAGCAAGCTCTGCCAAGCAAATGTGCCGATCACCACCATAAACATCACCCCAACCAATGCCGCCAGTGGGATTTGTTCAATCAGTCCAGACCCCACCAAAATAAACGCCAACAAAAACAGCGCCGCCGTTATTGCCGATAGCCGGGTGCGCCCGCCAGATTTTATATTGATCACGGTTTGTCCGATCATCGCACAACCGCCCATGCCGCCAAAAAACCCGGTGACCGTGTTGGCAACGCCTTGGGCGATACATTCTTTGGATGAACCACGGGGCGGTCTATCGGTCATTTCACCAACCAAATTTAAGGTTAATAGGCTTTCGATCAAACCAATCGCTGCTAAAATCAGCGCAAATGGAAAGATGATTTCCAACGTCGCAAACGTCAACGGCACGTTAGGAATATGAAAATTAGGCAAGCCGCCCGCAATCGAAGCCAAGTCGCCAACCCGTGGCACGTCCAACCCAAACCCGATGACGACCGCTGCCACAACAAGGATGGCCACCAATGGACTAGGTATGGCACGGGTAATTTTTGGCATGACCCAAATCACTACCATCGTTAACAAAACCAGCCCCAGCATCAGAACTAGCGGCAGACCATTCATCCATTGCGCCGCCTCGCCATGACCTAGTTTGAAATGCGACAATTGCGCCAAAAAAATCACAATCGCCAAGCCATTCACAAAGCCCAGCATCACCGGATGCGGCACCAATCGGATTAACTTGCCCAATTTTAACACGCCCGCCAACAATTGCAGCAAGCCCATCAACACCACGGTGGCAAACAAATACTCAACCCCATGTAGCGATACCAACGCCACCATCACCACCGCCAACGCACCGGTGGCACCGGAAATCATCCCCGGTTGGCCGCCGATCAGCGCCGTAATCAACCCAACAATAAAGGCCGCATATAGCCCAACCAACGGATTAACCCCCGCCACAAACGCAAAAGCCACCGCCTCCGGCACCAAGGCCAAAGCCACGGTTAATCCGGCCAATACTTCGATTTTAATGCGGTTCGGCGAGAATTTTCGTGGACCGCCCCGCTTGCGCTCTGGATTGTACAAACGCTTCGCGAACGCCGCTAATGTGGGCTTCATAACAAATACCTGATATTTTGGGTTTTCAATTCGATGGGTCGGTGTAGTCCGTTTTTTTAAGTTTGCAACCTCTTGCCACAAAAACTTGGGATAATGGCCACCAAATCAACACCGGACACGCACCCTTCGCGCCGCAAATAAAACAAGATGTGGTTTGGTGAACGAATTCAAAACCTGTATTGGCCTTAAACTGTTGATATTTAAGCTTCCCCAACTCAGGTTTTTACAAAAGTGTTCCGCACTGGCGGCGTGACGCTGATTATGTTAGTAATCAGTAATACCGCAACAGAGAATCACATTATGTTCTTTTGCTTAGATGGCGAATTTTATTAATAGCAATAAAATTGATTGACTCAATATTTTTATTCAGTATACTTTTTGCATGAACATGGATTATGAACAAATTCTAAAAGAGCGCAATTTAAGCTTAACTTCTGTACGGCTAGCCGTACTTGAGGCCTTAGAACAACATCCGCATTCAGAGGCAGGCGTTTTATTTAAGATCGTTCATAAAAAGATAAAAACCACCTCAAAACAAGCGATCTATAACAATCTTAATATGATGGTTGAGCATGGTATTATTCGTGAAATTAAACCAAAAGGTCAGCCATCATTGTATGAAACGAAAGTTGGCGACAATCACCACCACATTGTTTGCAGAAGCTGTCAGAAGGTAATGGACACGGATTGCCATAGCTTGGCGCCATGTTTATCGCCAAAAATCAGTCACGGTTTTGTGATTGATGAGGCGGAAGTTACATTTTGGGGCACGTGCCCCTCATGTCAAAAATCTAAAGGAGATAAAAATGAGCAACATTAATAAGTGCCCTGTTATGCATGGCGGAAATACTGCCACTGAAAAATCAAACATTGACTGGTGGCCGAAGTCACTCAACCTGGACATCCTGCACCAGCACGATACGAAGACCAACCCGCTGGGAAAAGATTTTAGCTATCGTGAAGAACTCAAGAAGCTGGACGTTGACGCACTCAAAAAAGACCTGCGCGACTTGATGACGGACTCTCAGGAATGGTGGCCAGCGGATTGGGGCCATTATGGCGGCCTAATGATTCGTATGGCATGGCACGCGGCAGGTACATATCGTGTTGCCGATGGGCGGGGCGGAGCTGGCACGGGTAATCAACGTTTTGCTCCCCTGAATTCATGGCCGGATAATGTCAACCTTGATAAAGCACGTCGTTTGCTTTGGCCGATCAAGAAAAAATATGGCAATAAAATAAGTTGGGCTGATCTAATTATCCTTGCTGGTAATATGGCATATGATTCGATGGGGCTAGAAATGTTTGGCTTTGGTTTTGGCCGCGAGGATATTTGGCATCCTGAAAAAGATACCTATTGGGGTTCGGAAAAAGAGTGGTTGGATAAAAGTCGCTATGATAGCAAAGAGAGTGAATCGCTTGAAAATCCACTTGCAGCTGTGCAGATGGGGCTTATCTATGTGAACCCCGAAGGTGTCGACGGTAAGCCCGACCCTCTCAAAACCGCGCAAGATATCCGGGTTACTTTCGCTCGCATGGCGATGGATGATGAAGAAACAGTTGCGCTTACGGCGGGTGGGCATACGGTTGGCAAATGTCATGGCAATGGCGATGCCAATCTACTTGGGGTAGAACCCGAAGCTGCGGATGTTGATCAGCAAGGATTTGGCTGGAATAACCCAAAAGGCAACGGTGCAAATACTGTATCAAGTGGCTTAGAAGGAGCATGGACTACCAATCCTACCAAGTGGGATAATGGCTATTTTTACCTTCTTTTCACTTATGATTGGGAGCTGAAGAAAAGCCCTGCCGGAGCGAACCAATGGGAGCCGATTAATATAAAAGAAGAAGACAAGCCGGTTGATGTGGAAAACCCTTCCATTCGTCACAACCCCATCATGACTGATGCTGATATGGCGATGGCGAAAGACCCCGCTTACAGAAAAATTTCTGAGCGGTTTCATAAAGACCCAGCCTATTTTTCTAAAGTGTTTGCACGTGCATGGTTTAAGCTTACGCATCGTGATCTGGGACCAAAAGCTCGCTATATTGGCCCTGATGTACCGAACGAAGATTTGATTTGGCAAGACCCTGTTCCCGCAGGACATAAAGATTATGATGTGAATGCTGTGAAGGAACGCATCGCGCAAAGTGATCTTTCTATTAGCGAAATGGTCAGCACCGCTTGGGATAGCGCCCGAACTTTCCGTGGCTCCGATATGCGTGGTGGTGCGAATGGTGCACGCATCCGACTTGCGCCACAAAAAAATTGGGAAGGCAATGAACCCAAACGCCTTGCAAAAGTGCTTAACGTGCTGGAAAGCATTGCATCAGATACAGGTGCAAGCATTGCAGATGTGATTGTGATTGCAGGTAATATTGGTGTCGAGAAAACGGCCAAAGCAGCGGGTATTGATGTCAAAATTCCATTTACTGCAGGTCGCGGTGATGCCACCGACGCTATGACGGATGCCGAGTCATTTGAACCGCTCGAACCTACCCATGATGGCTATCGCAACTGGCTCAAGCAGGACTATGCCGTCAGTGCAGAAGAGCTGCTGCTTGATCGCACGCAGCTGATGGGCCTGACTGCCGCTGAGATGACAGTATTGGTAGGTGGTATGCGTGTAATTGGCACAAATCATGGAGGAACTAAGCATGGTGTGTTCACCAATCGCGTAGGTACGCTTACCAATGATTTCTTCGTCAACCTCACTGACATGCGCTAC
>JAESUG010000147.1 GCA_016763185.1 Robiginitomaculum sp.
CCAACCATCGCCCATATTGACCCCATAGCCCGGCGCAACCATATTTTCTGGCGTACCAAAATGCGCATCATTACAGCCCACGGGCCGCCCGCCCCATTCTAATGCGGCAAGATCGAAGACCTCGTCTTTGCTTATTTTCGACCAATCGCGGTCAATTTCGCCATAAACCCGTAACCTAGCGATCCCGCCATCGGGATAAATGTGCAAGCGAATATGGGTGAACGAGCCGGGTGTTTGTACGTCAAAGTGAGCTTGCGCATCGCCATCAAGGGTAGTTTTAGCCAGTATTTCGGTCCATTTTGCGTTTTCGGGCGGCAATTCACCAGCAAAATGAGCGGCTTCAATACTGGCAAACGGCGGAAAGTTACCGGTAAAATGACTGGTATCAATTTCCACGGCGGATATTTTTCCCGGACTGCCCAAGCGGATGGTGCAATGATCATGGCCCGGCACCCGTTTGCGCCGGCTTTCCCAGCCATCCATCCATTTGCCGTTTTCGTCGTATTTGCCGGGGATAAATTCGGGCGGTTCTGGCGCAATCAACCGGGCTTTGTCGGCAAAAAAATCATCACTGGCATGGATGACTTTGGCCCCCAAACGGGGTTGGGCTAAATTGATATGGCGGGTGCTCATGTAAAAATTTCCTCGATGCGAAAGGCGGCAATTTTGTCGATTTGGCGCAAAGCTTCGCTCATTTCGGTGAGTTGGTCATGTTCAATGCGCCGCGTAAAAGCTTGTAAAATAGAGCCAACAGTATGGCCTTTGACCGCAATAATGAACGGAAAACCAAAGCGCTCCAGATAGGCGTTATTTAGCTGCGTGAAACTTGCAAATTCCTCCGGTGTGCACCGGTCAAGCCCTGCGCCAGTTTGCTCAGACTTGCTCTCGTCGGTTAGTTCATCAGCCATCGCCGCTTTGCCAGCTAGGTCCGGGTGAGCGCGGATCAGCTCTAGCTTTTTGTCGATGTCAGCTTCGTGCATGGCTCGCGATAAAGTCGCCGCCAAGCCAGATGCGGTATCAAACACCGTGCGATCCAGTGCAGCTTGCCACGCGGCATTGGCCACCCACGGCGAGCGCTCATACACCCCGCCAAAGGTATCCAAGAAGGTTTGTTGGTTCAGGGTTGAAGGTTTCATGGCATCATGCCTTGGGGATAAGTTTCTCGCCAATGACGGGCAATGTCGATACGCTGACAGACCCAGACCTCTTGGTGGGACAACAGATGTTTGATGAAATGCTCCAACCCAGCCAAGCGTCCGGGCCGTCCGATAATGCGGCCATGTAATCCTATCGACAGCATTTTGGGCGCGGTTTCGCCTTCGGCATAGAGCACATCAAACGCATCGCGCACATAGGCGAAAAATTGCTCGCCAGTGTGAAAACCCTGCGCGGTGGCAAAGCGCATATCATTGGTGTCCAAGGTGTAAGGAACAATCAAATGCGGGGTTTTTTCTTGGGTTGACCAAAACGGAAGATCATCAGAATAATCATCTGCATCATACAAAAACCCGCCTTCATCCGCTACCAGTGAGCGCGTATTGGGCGAGGTGCGCCCGGTATACCAACCCAAGGGGCGGCTGCCGGTAAGTTTGGTGTGCAGGGCAATGGCTTCGGCCATATGTCCGGCTTCGGTTTCGCGATCGATGTTTTGATAATTGATCCAGCGTAAGCCGTGCGAGCATATTTCGTGGCCAGCGCTAAGGAGCTTTTCGACCACCAACGGATTGGCTTCTAGCGCCTTGGCCACGGCAAAAACCGTCAACGGCAGATCGTATTTTTTGAATAAGCCCAATACCCGCCACACCCCGGCACGGCTGCCATATTCATAAAGCGATTCCATGCTCATATGGCGCGCCCCCGGCGTTGGGGCCGCACCAATAATTTCAGATAGAAAAGTTTCCGCACCGGCATCCCCATACAGCACTGAATTTTCCGCGCCTTCTTCGTAATTTAATACGAACTGCACGGCTATTTTTGCGCTCATGGGCCATTTGGGGTCTGGCGGGTTGGCGCCATATCCGATTAAATCGCGTGGTTCGGTATTTTTGTTCACCGCTCTACCCTAATGCTATGCTTTGCCTTAGCATTATAAAGAAATTCGCCCCAGATACGAGAGAGAAAATGGCTGGATTAACCACACATGTCCTAGATACCGCCAATGGCAAACCGGCCCAAGGGATTTTTGTACAATTATTTCGCGAAATCGAGGCCATCGCCATTGCTCAAGCCGTCACCAATGCCGATGGGCGTTGTGACGAACCCCTACTAACAGCAGAGCAAATGCAACAGGGCGCGTATCGGTTGGAATTTGCGGTGGCTGGTTATTTTCGCGGCCAAGGGATGACATTGCCCGACCCACCATTTCTTGACAAGATCGCCATTCAGTTTGGAATTGCTGAAACCGCCACCCATTATCATGTTCCGTTGCTGGTTTCGCCCTATGGCTATTCCACCTATCGTGGGTCGTAAACGCCGATGAGCCGATCTGCCCATATCCAATTTATATTAAACGGACAGCTTCATCAGGTGGAGCCGGTGGATACCCACCAAACCCTGTTGCAATATTTGCGGGGTCAAGCGGCATTGCGCGGCACCAAAGAAGGCTGTGCCGAGGGGGATTGCGGGGCGTGTACTTTGGTGGTTGGTGAGCTGTCCGGTAACAAAATTGTTTATCGAGCGCTAAACGCTTGTATTTTATTACTGGCGCAAATTGACGGTTGTGAAGTGATCAGCGTCGAAGGGGTGCAGGACAAAGACGGTGGCTTGCACCCAGTGCAACAAGCCTTGGTTGATTTTCACGGCTCGCAATGCGGGTTTTGTACGCCGGGTTTTGTGATGTCGCTATATGCCCATTATCGCAATGGAAGACCTGCGGACCGCGAAAGCCTCAAAACCGCCTTGGCCGGAAACTTGTGTCGTTGTACCGGCTATGGCCCGATTTTGGCGGCGGGACAGGCGATGTATAATTATCAACAGCCGGAGGTTATGGATACTGTTTCATTATTACGTGAAATAGCAAATAATGAATTAGTTTTGCATGTGGCCGATGATGACAATCAATTATTTGCCCCAACCAACGAGAGCGAATTGCAACAGCTATTGCAGCAATACCCAACGGCTACTTTGTGGGCGGGGGGTACCGATGCTGGTTTGTGGATTACCAAGCGCCTAGCGCGCCTGCCGACAATTATCATGTTGGGCAAAATTGCCGAACTAAATTTTGTGCGCCAAACCAGTGCCGGTATTCACATGGGTGCAATGGCCAGATATGTGGATGTGTGTGATATTTTGGCGACTGAATGGCCAGCCTTTGGCGAGGTAATTCGCCGCACCGGTTCGGTGCAAGTTCGCAATGCGGGCACACTGGGCGGCAATATTGCCAATGGCTCGCCGATCGGAGATATGGCCCCGGTGCTGATCGCATTGGGGGCGAAACTGACCTTGGCCAAGCAAGGCAGTACGCGCGAAATATTGCTCGAGGATTTTTTTGTGGCCTATGGGCAACAAGACTTGGGGCCGGGCGAATATGTGCGCTCAATCTTTATTCCAACTGGCTCCGCACAATTGGCGACATGGAAAATTTCCAAACGTTTTGATCAAGATATTTCGGCCGTTCTAGGTGCGTTTTGCTTTTCGCTTGCGGGGGGACGTATTACCGAACTTCGCATTGCCTATGGCGGAATGGCGGCCACCCCAAAACGGGCACTGGCTACCGAAGCGGTGTTGTTGGGCCAAGTGCCAAGCGAAGAAATATTGGCTACGGCGACCTTGAGTTTAGCCGAAGATTTTACGCCGATCAGCGATATGCGAGCCTCCTCCAGTTACCGAATGCAAAGCGCCCAAGCCTTGTTGCGCAAAACTTTTTCGGCCTCCCATGTCTATCTAGCCAAAACGGGGGCTGCTGATGCGTGAGCTCACCCAAGAAACCGGCAAGCCCACGGCCCATGATAGTGCGCTGGGCCATGTCACCGGACAGGCCATTTATGTGGACGACATGCCTGAATTGCCGGGGACATTGCATTTGGCCTTTGGGCGAAGTGAGCGCGCCCATGCCAAAATAACGGCGCTTGATTTGTCCGAAGTGCGCGCGGCTTCGGGCGTGGTTGCGGTGTTTTGCGCCGAGGATATTGCCGGTAAAAATGATGTCAGTCCGGTGGCGGGGGATGACCCGCTATTTGCTGATGGTACGGTGATCTATCACGGACAGGCGCTATTTGTGGTTGCGGCCACAACCAAGCAAATTGCGCGAAAAGCAGCACGATTGGTCAAAATTAACTATCAGGATTTACCAGCGATTTTAAGCATAACGGATGCCAGAGCCGCCAATACCCAATTGGAACCCGCCCAAGAAATGCGCCGAGGTGATGCAAGTGGCCAAATTACCAATGCGGCGCACAAGGTAAAAGGGAAACTGGCCACCGGTGCACAGGATCATTTTTATTTGGAGGGGCAAATTGCCTATGCCATTCCTGGGGAAGCCGGGCAATTATTGGTACATTCGTCCACCCAACATCCGTCCGAAGTACAAAGCGGTGTGGCCCATGTGTTGGGGGTTGCCGCCAACCAGATCACGGTGGAAGTGCGGCGCATGGGCGGTGGCTTTGGCGGTAAAGAAACCCAAGCCCTGTTCATCGCGGCGGCGGCGGCGTTGGTAGCGGATCAAACTGGGCGGCCTGCTAAATTATGCATGGACCGTGATGATGATATGGCGATGACCGGCAAGCGGCACGGCTTTGAAATGCAATACCATGTGGGGTTTGATGATAGCGGGCGAATGTGCGGTGCGAAGCTGGATCTGGCATCGGATTGTGGATGTTCAATGGACCTCTCTGCGGCGATCAATGATCGGGCAATGTTCCATGCAGACAATGCTTATTTCTTGCCAGCCGTAACCATTTGCTCTCAGCGCTTTCGCACCAACAAAGTATCAGCAACCGCGTTTCGTGGCTTTGGCGGACCGCAAGGCATGATGCTGATTGAGCGGGTGATGGACCATATTGCTGATCATTTGGGTCTGGACCCGCTTGAGGTACGCCAATGTAATTTTTATGGGCCGGAGCGCGATATCACCCCCTATGGCCAACAGGTCAAGGATTTTGAAATCCCGGCTTTGGTCGATGAATTGGCGCAAACCAGTGCGTATGGCGAGCGTTTACAGCAGATCAAAAAGTGGAATGCAGCGCACCCAATGTCCAAGCGCGGGATTGCGTTAACGCCGGTGAAATTTGGCATTTCGTTTACCACCACATTTTTGAACCAAGCGGGGGCTTTGGTTCATGTGTATCGCGATGGCAGTATTGCCGTAAACCATGGCGGTACTGAAATGGGCCAAGGCTTGTTCATCAAGGTGGCGCAAGTGGTAGCGGACGTGTTTGGCGTGCCAGTGGACATGGTGCAAATATCGGCCACCCGTACCGACAAAGTACCCAATACGTCGGCAACAGCGGCCTCATCCGGTTCCGACTTAAACGGCATGGCGGCGGCAATTGCAGCACGAAGCATTCGCGAGCGGCTGGGTGAGGTTGCGGCGGTACATTTTGATTGTGCGCCAGATGAAATTACATTTGAGGGCGGCAAAGTTAGCTCGCCTGATGGTTACTTAAATTTTGCTGATCTGGTCGAGCAGGCGTATTTGGCGCGTAGGTCTTTGTCGTCAACGGGGTTTTATGCAACGCCGGATATTTTTTATGACCGGGCCAGCCACCAAGGCACACCGTTTTTCTATTATGCGTGCGGCGCGGCGGTTTGTGAGGTGGAAGTAGATATGGCTACTGGCGAGGCCCGGTTGCTGCGGGTTGATATTTTGCACTCAGTGGGCAAGTCGTTAAACCCAGCGATTGATCTGGGTCAGATTGAGGGCGGGTTTATGCAAGGCTTGGGTTGGCTAACCAATGAGGAAGTTTGCTTTGATGACAAAGGCCGCCTTACCACCCATGCGCCTTCGACCTATAAAATCCCAACCTGTTCGGATCGGCCAGACCATTTCAATATTGCTTTGTTTGCCTCGACAGGCGGAACCGTCCGGACCGTGAATGGCTCCAAAGCAGTGGGCGAGCCGCCGCTGATGTTGGCGATCGCGGCGCACAGTGCTTTACGTGCTGCTGTTACCGCTGCCAAACCGGGGGCGGAGTTTACTGAGCTGGATGCGCCAGCTACCGCCGAAACACTGTTAGGTGCATTGTCAGCGTCATGAACTGGACGGACAAAGCGCTTAGCTTATTGATGGATCACACTTCGGTGGTGTTGGTCAGCTTGTGCGCGGTTC
>JAESUG010000148.1 GCA_016763185.1 Robiginitomaculum sp.
TATTCAACTCTCTGCGTTAGAAGCGAATTGAGTGTCTTAAAAACGCCCAAAGCAAGACACTGAGCAAATGTCTGCTTTGGAGGATTTAGGAGCTGAAAGAATTTTGTCGGTTTTATGCCAATCCACTCTGAAACCCCTCTGTCTCGGCTTCGCTTCTTGATAAGTAAAGTTATTTATTAAATCATCAGAGATACTCATAAATATGCTTTAATAACAATGTGTCCATGCCTATACTGGCCCGAGCCAGTAAATAGTCAACAAAAAATGGCTATCTACGCAAAACCCAAATGCTTTGCCCCAATTTCGCCGTCATCTGGCATGAGTTTGGGCGTGGCTAGGTTTGACTGCCGACAACCGGTGAAACGCGTAACTCTGTGGTTGCGGGAAATTGGCAATCCGGTTAATGTCCCACGCTAGCTCGTTGGAGCAAAACAATAGTTTCACTTGAAATTTGGAAAATAGAACCGTGTCAGACGTTTTTAATGAAGTAGACGAAGAACTTCGCAAAGAGCAAGCCAGTCGTTTGGCTCGTCGGTTTTTGCCGTTGATGATTGTAGCTGTGGTGCTGATTGTCGGCGGTGTTGCTGGCTTTCAAGGCTGGGATTGGTGGCAAACCAAACAAAAAGCGCAAGCCGCTGACAGCTATTGGCAGGCAAAAAAATTATTGGATGGTGGCAATTTACCCAATGCGCAATTAAGCTTTGAGGCGATTGCGGCAAACGGCCCGGCCGGGTATGCCGCTTTGGCCAAAATGCAGGCGGCCATTGCCGCCACGAAATTAGGCCAAACAGCGCAGGCCGCAAAATTATACACGGATGCGGCCAATTCGTTCGACGACCCGTTATTTGCTGATCTGGCTCACTTAAAAGCAGCCATAGTGGTTGCCGATGAGATGAGCTTTGCGGATATCGAGGCCCGGCTGACACCATTAGCCGGTGCCGGACGACCGTTTCGGGCGATGGCCAGAGAGATGATCGCAGCCAAGGCGATGAGTACGGGCGATTTAAGGCGCGCCCGCACTGAATATACGTTGTTGAGCTTTGCATTAGATGCCCCGGCTGGTGTGCAACAACGGGCGAATATGGCGTTGTCCTTGCTCGGACCTGAGCCAGTCGTTCGCCAACCTGAAACAGTAGACGATGCGTCACCGGACGAAACGCCAACCGATGAAACGCCAGAAAGGTAAGCCAATCCATGAAGTATTTTTCTCTCCTCCTTCTGGCCGCTGTGCTCGGAATAACTGGATGCTCGACCCTTGATCGGGCGCGGGCGCTTCTGCCGTTTCAAGAAAGCGCAGAAGCCAAGAAATTAAGAGAACAAGGCATTAGCCCCGATGACGATCGCCGGATTTCAGTGTTGTTGTTTGAGCAAAACTTGGTCTCGGACCCTGCATTACTTGGCTCAACTATTGCGCTACCAAACTCATATGTGAATACGGATTGGGCCCAAACCGGTGCTTTTCCAAGTCACGCGCCGCAACATTTGCAAGCTGCACCTAATTTGGATTTGCTTTGGAAACGCGATTTTGGCCGCAAATCAGACAATAAAGGTCGGGTGATGGCGCCACCTGTGATCGCTGGAAATCGTATTTTTACGATGGATGGGCGTGGTGCTATTCGGGCCATTGATCTTGACGATGGAAAAACGGTTTGGCGAAAAAAACTAAAAGCAATGCCTAAAAAGGCCGATAAACGCGATCGTCGCAACAGGTTTTCTGGCGGGTTTCGCGGCCTTGCCGATCAGTTACGCAATCGTGCCAGCGAAGGCTATGGCGGTGGTATGGCCGTGTCCGGCGGGCATTTGTTTGTTACGTCCGGCTTTGGCTATGCGATGGCTTTGGATGTAAATACTGGCGAGGAAATTTGGCAAACCGAAACCCCAACACCATTACATACAGCACCAACCATTGCCGATGGCCGGATGTTTGTGGTGTCACAAGATAATGAATTTATCGCATTAAACACGACAACCGGCGAGGTCCTTTGGACATTTCAGGGCATTGTCGAAACGGCCAGGATTTTGTCGTCTAGCGCCGCCGCCGTCTATGGCGAAATTGTTGTTGCGCCGTTTGCTTCGGGTGAATTGGTTGCCTTTCGCGTGCAAAATGGCCGGTCGATTTGGACGGATGCATTAACCAGGTCCGCCGGATTAAACGCGCTGTCCGAGCTAAACGATATCGCAGCCAGTCCGGTTATTTTTGATAATACAGTCTATGCAATTTCTCATTCTGGTTTGTTGGCCGCCGTGGATTTACGTACTGGCGAGCGGCAATGGTCCAAGCAAGTTGGCGGTATTCATATGCCTTGGATCGCTGGCAATACTATTTTTGTACTGACCAATGATGGGCAAGTGGCAGCGGTGTCGCGGGCCGATGGCCGTGTGATTTGGGTTCATGAAATGCCAAAATTCAAAAATGAGAAAAAACGAAAAAACCGGATTGCTTGGGCCGGACCGATCCTAGCTAGCGACAAGCTGTTATTGGTATCGAGCAATGGTGATGTGGTGCATTTGTCCCCCCAAACCGGCGAGGAATTAAATCGACGCAAATTCAGAGACTCGTTTTTCATTGCGCCCGTAGTCGCTGGCGGGAAGGCCTATCTTATTTCGAACAAGGCCAAAATCTATGCTTTGCAGTAAAGCCTGAACTTAGTTTTGCACCCTATTTTATAACCCAATTTGGTTTGGGTAGGAGTACCCGATGTCTTTGCAGTTGGTGATTGTTGGACGGCCTAATGTGGGCAAGTCTACCTTGTTTAATCGTCTGGCAGGGCGGAAATTGGCCATTGTTCACGATCAACCGGGGGTAACCAGAGACCGGCGCGAAGGCCATGGCCGGTTCGGAAATCTCGATTTGTCATTGGTTGACACCGCTGGCTTTGAAACCGCAAAAATGGGTATCGAGGCTGATATGCGCGACCAGACCCTAGAGGCTGTCAAAAAAGCCGATGTTTGTTTGTTCATTATTGACGCAAGAGCCGGTTTGACCCCGTTAGACGAAACCTTTGCTTCCCTATTACGCCGTGCCGGACGACCCGTGGTCATCGCCGCCAACAAAGCCGAAGGGGTTGCCGATTGGCCGGGAGTAGCAGAAGGTTATGCCCTTGGCTTTGGCGAACCTGTAGCTATTTCTGCCGAACACAATCAAGGCATGAGCGAGTTATTCGACGCTCTGATGGAAGCTGCCGGGCCAGAGCACATAGAGCGTGACGAGATAGAAGAAAGCAGCGAACCCCCGCTTCGCATTGCGGTGGTTGGACGGCCCAATGCCGGAAAATCGACCTTGATCAATGCCTTGGTTGGCGAGGCGCGATTGATCACAGGGCCAGAAGCCGGCGTTACCCGAGATTCAATTTCTGTGGATTGGATGTGGGATGGCCGTAAAGTTCGTTTGGCCGATACTGCCGGAATGCGTAAAAAAGCCAAAGTGCAAAATGGAGTCGAAAAACTCTCGGTCAATGACAGCTTGCACGCCATTCGATTTGCCGAAGTGGTGGTGGTGGTGGTCGATGCACAAATTGCGTTTGACAAACAAGATTTACAAATCGCTGATCTGGCCGAGCGCGAAGGCCGGGCTGTGGTGGTGGTGGTGACCAAATGGGATTTGATCAAGGATAAACAAGCCAAGCTCGCCGCCTTAAAAAACAGTTTGATGTACGCTTTGCCACAAATGCGCGGTATTCCGTTGGTGGCGCTCTCCAGTACCAGTGGCAAGGGGTTGGAGCTGCTGATGCCGGCGATTTTAACGGTGCACAAGGACTGGAACGCGCTGGTAAAAACTCGTGATTTGAACGATTGGCTTCATCATCGAGTTGACCGTCATCCACCGCCCGCGGTCAATGGCCGGCGGATCAAGCCCAGATACCTAACGCAAACCAAAACCAGACCACCAACTTTTGTGATGATCTGTAGCCGAGCAAAGCATCTGCCGGAATCCTATCGGCGGTTTTTGATCAATGGCTTGCGCGAGGATTTTGACCTCAAGGCCACCCCCATTCGTTTGGTGGTGAAACAAGGCAAAAATCCATATATGGACGGCAGTCGCGGCGGGCAAGAAAAAAGCTAAATCACGGTGTAGGTTAGTTTGCAGCCCAATCGGAAAACTTGACGATTTCCATTTGGCGCTGGCAGGATGGCAAGGAAAGTTCGAGAAATAGAGGTGCCAAGTTGGCCGGGGTTGGCAAGGTTGCAGGGTCTTCGCCGGGCATGGCTTTGGCGCGCATGGCGGTGGCGACGGGGCCGGGGTCTAGCAAATTTACACGGACATTGGAGTGGGCA
>JAESUG010000149.1 GCA_016763185.1 Robiginitomaculum sp.
GGCATGTCTCAATTTCATCAATTTTTACTTTTTGTGGATTTTCAAAAGTGCCAGGGATTTTTGAAAATGAAATTTCTATCAATTTACCAAGACCAGCCGCCGCCAAATCACGGGCGATGGAGCGCACACCCAACCAGTCTGGTCGATTTGGGGTTACTTCAAAATCAATAATCGGGTCATTTATCCCCAAAACATCCGCCGCCGATTGACCAACAGCTAGGCCGTCACCAGACAGCTCGATAATCCCGTCATGATCATCGCCTATTTCCAACTCTTTGGCCGAACACATCATGCCAAAGCTCTCGACACCGCGAATTTTAGCGGCCTTTAGCGTGACATCAATGCCCGGCACATAGGCACCAACCGGCGCAAAGGCGATCCAAATACCGGCTCTGGCATTTGGCGCACCGCACACGATTTGTTTGACCCCATCATTGGTTTCAACCCGACATACCCGCAAACGATCCGCGTCTGGGTGTTGCTCGGCGCTCAAGACTTTGCCGACCGTAAAGGCGGCTAGTTTTTCTGCTGGATTTTCAACGGCCTCAACCTCTAGCCCGGCCATGGTCATGGCGGCGACAATTTCATCCAGCGATGCGCCGGTTTCAAGATGCTGTTTTAGCCACGATAAAGTAAACTTCATGAGGATAACCCCGTCGCTAAATTCGGCTGGGAAATTGGCGAAAACCCATAATGCTGCACCCAACGCTGATCAGCGGCAAAAAACTCGCGCAGATCTGGAATGCCGTATTTGAGCATCGCCAACCGATCGACCCCGACCCCAAATGCAAAGCCTTGATAGACATCTGGATCAATGCCAACCGAACGCAACACATTGGGATGCACCATGCCGCAGCCTAAAATTTCCATCCAACTATCGCCTTGGCCAACGCGAATTTCATTGCCAACCCGTTCATAGCCAATATCCATTTCTGCCGAAGGCTCGGTAAACGGGAAATGATGCGGGCGAAACCTCGCTTTGACTTGCGTTTCAAAAAACGCCGAAATGAAGTCCTGTAAACAACCTTTGAGGTGCCCCATATGGGTGGTTTGGTCGATAACCAAACCCTCAATCTGATGAAACATCGGCGTATGGGTTTGATCCGAATCACAACGATAGGTGCGCCCCGGCGCAATAATGCGAACGGGTTCTAGCTCTTTGCCGTCACGCTTGGCCTGTTCAACAACGGCTTGCAGGGTTCTGATTTGCACCGGCGAAGTATGGGTGCGTAATACTTTGCGCTCGCCATTGGCATCCGGCGCAAAGAAAAAAGTATCGTGCATCTGTCGCGCCGGATGTTTTGGTGGAAAATTTAGTGCCGTGAAATTGTAAAAGTCGGTTTCAATATCTGGGCCAGTGGCCACCGCAAAACCCATGTCTGCGAAAATCGCTTCTGCTTCGGCGAAAACTTGGCTTACCGGGTGAATGCTTCCCATTGCTATGGGTTGCGTTGGTAGGCTTACATCAATTTTTTCTTCGGCGAGACGCTGCTCCAGCGCCTCGGCTTCCAACGTGCCGCGGCGGCGAACAATCGCGGCATTTAACTCGGTTTTAAGGGCGTTTAGTTTGGGGCCAAATTCTTGACGTTGCTCTGGTGACATCGCACCCAAGGTCCGCAACACCAGTGATACTTCGCCTTTTTTGCCAAGAGCGACCACCCGCAAGGCTTCCAGCGCACCAAGATCGATGGCTTGCTCGATAGCTGTGGAAATACGGTTCTGAATTTCGTCCAAATTTTCCATCAAAAAACGCTCTCAAAAGGGATAGCGCCCATGAGGACATCCCCACGGGCGGGGATGGGTGGAAAAATGAAGCAGCTTGGGATTAAGCCAGAGCTGCTTTGGCTTTTTCCACCAATACTGCAAATGCGGCTGGTTCGTGTACGGCCAGATCGGACATAACCTTGCGGTCAACTTCGATCCCGGCGCGGGTCAAACCATTGATAAATGAGCCATAGGTCATATCGTGCATACGAGACGCCGCATTGATCCGAGTGATCCACAATTTGCGGAAATTTCGTTTGCGAACCTTGCGGTCACGATAGGCGTATTGACCGGCCTTATCGACGGCCTGCATGGCGGTTTTGATCTGGGTGCGACGAGCACCGCGATAACCTTTGGCTTTATCAAGAATTTTTTTGTGGCGGGCGTGGCTGGTGACGCCCCGTTTTACGCGTGACATATATTGGCACTCCTAGGGTAAGGGTTGGTATCCGGAAAAATAAAAGAAATTCAGCCGTACGGCATGAATTTTTTGATGACCTTGGCATCTGCATCCGCCATCACAGTGGTGCCGCGTTTATTGCGGATCTGTTTTGGGGTGCGCTTGATCATGCCATGTCGTTTTCCGGCTTGGGCGCTTTTTACCTTGCCAGAGGCGGTGAGCTTAAAGCGTTTTTTAACGCCGCTCTTGGTCTTCATTTTTGGCATTTTGCTCTCCTGTAAATTCCTCGAAACGAGGTGGGTGCTGAAACGACCCGCCAAGGCATGCCTTTGGCCCGACAGGTGCAAGACGGGGGTTATAGCGTGAAGTGAACCTATTGCAAGGGCTGTCCGCCCAGAATATACACCCTACCCCTTAAACGGATCGCGGACTAAAATCACGTCCTCGCGTTCCGGCGATGTTGAAACCATATCGACCGGCGCACCGATCAGTTCTTCGAGACGGCGCACATATTTTACAGCTTGTGCCGGTAAATCAACCCATGACCTAGCCCCCTTAGTGGAGGAGGTCCAACCCTCAAAGGTCTCGTACACGGGCTTTACCTCGGCTTGTTCTTTGATGCCGGCAGGCAATCGGTGCAAGCGCTTGCCGTTCAAGGTGTAGGCCACGCAAACTTTCAGCTCGGCAAACCCGTCCAACACATCTAATTTGGTCAACACAATACCGGTAATCCCGCCAATGGTAATTGCCTGTTTGACCATCACTGCATCAAACCAGCCACAACGTCGCTCGCGGCCAGTAACCGTACCAAATTCCGCGCCTCGCTCGCCCAAACGCTGACCAACCGCATCATCAAGCTCGGTTGGAAACGGGCCGGAACCAACGCGGGTGGTATAAGCTTTGGTGATCCCCAACACGTAATTTAACTGGTTAGGTGCAATCCCAGTGCCGCATGCTGCTTGTCCAGCCAACGTATTTGATGAGGTTACAAACGGCCAAGTGCCATGGTCGACATCGAGCATTGCGCCTTGTGCACCCTCAAATAATATTTTTTTACCCGAACGGGCAGCAGTATCCAATTGCTTCCATACCGGACCACTAAACGGCAGAATTTTCGGTGCAATTTCAAGCAATGATGCGTGAAGCTCCTCGGCGAGCACCGGCTTCAGATCATAGCCACGGCGTAAGGCGTTATGGTGGAGCAACATGTTTTGCACACGGGCCAATAATATTTGCGGGTCGGCTAGATCAATCACCCGAATGGACCTTCGGCCCACTTTGTCTTCATAGGCCGGGCCAATGCCGCGTTTGGTGGTGCCAATTTGGTCATTGCCAGCGGCAGCTTCACGGGCCACATCCAGGTCAGAGTGCACCGGTAAGATCAAACAAGCGCTTTCAGAAATAGTTAGCCGTTTCGGTGTAATTTGAACCCCTTGGGCACCAATACGCTCGATCTCGGCCAACAATGCCCAAGGGTCAATCACCACGCCATTGCCAATGACCGATGCTTTGCCCTCACGCACTACGCCGGACGGCAGCAAAGACAGCTTGTACACCTCGCCATCCACCACCAATGTATGTCCGGCATTATGCCCGCCTTGAAAACGCGCTACCAGATCAGCCCGATGGGACAACCAGTCCACAATCTTGCCTTTGCCTTCGTCACCCCATTGCGAGCCAACGACCACCACATTTGCCACAAAGATACTCCTTTAGAGCTTGTTTAACTTGTGTTTTAAAATTTTCGAGAGAGCCGAAATCCAATATTATCCAAACCTTCATTACGCCCCGAAGCCAATATCTGACCATGGGACAAATGCTCGAACACCACGCTGGCATCCCAGTCATCGTTCACCCGCACACCTAAAGAAAGTGCTAAACGAAATAATACCCTGGAACCTAATATCACCCGCGTTGCATCTAACAAAATGCGCTCAGGATCGCCCGGGTCATCGGATAATTGTGTGATGCCATCATGGATGACCAACCCCGAATTGCTTTCAAAAAAAATCCGATCCGTCAGATCAAACTGCCAAGACAATCCTGCCCCTGCAAAATTAGTAAGGCCGTCCGTGTTGAGCGAGCCATGAATAAACGGGCGCGGCGACCAAGCCCACGATAAAAAGTTTGGTGAAGCAAACACCAATTCCACAGCAATATTGACACCGCCTTCTTTGCCGCCTGCTCCGTTACCGGTAAGGTTGATGTCGTGATCTAACACACCCAACCGCACTTCTTCGACTTGAGCAAATGCTGTGCCAGCACCGGCACTGAACACCAGCAGCAATGCTAACAACCCAGCGTTTCGAATATTTTGCATAACAACCCCTTCAAAGATCAACCATAGACACCGCTAGCATACTGCCAGAAACGCGCGCTGCACACTGTCTTTTTGAGTTAAAATTTCAGCGCATAGGCATTTCTGACATGCGATAGCGATTTTACCTCGGCAAGAGCTTTGGCCGAAATCGGCGCGTCCACCCCCAACAAAGAGATCGCCCTCGAACCAGCCGCGGCCCGACCAAGGTTAAACGTAGCAATATTCACACAATTTTCCCCCAATAACTCTCCCAAAGCTCCAATATGCCCCGGTTTGTCTTCGTTTGAAACAAACAACATATTGTCGGAAAATGGTGCGTCCAAAACCACGTCGTCGAGACGGATGACCCGAGGAACTCCGGCAAACAAGGTTCCAGCCAATTCGCGCACACCGGTTTCATCTTCCAATACAATTTGGATAACCGAATCAAAATCGTTTTTCTGTTCCTCGCAAGTTTCCGCCAAGTGAATGCCGCGTTCCTGCGCCATGATCGGGGCGGATACCATATTTACGTCCACCAAAATTGGCCGTAAAATTCCGGCCAAAGCAGCAGAGCTAAGGGGTTTGATATTCATCTGCGCAACGGCACCTTGAAAACTGATCTCGACCCGGGTCAATCCACCAGAGGTCAATT
Organism: Robiginitomaculum sp.; assembly: GCA_016763185.1. Classification (GTDB taxonomy): domain Bacteria; phylum Pseudomonadota; class Alphaproteobacteria; order Caulobacterales; family Maricaulaceae; genus Robiginitomaculum_B. The sequence continues at coordinate 5,119 of JAESUG010000149.1, forward strand.
GCCCCGCCAGCAAACCTAGTTTTTCAGCCAAAGCCACGTATGGCTTTAAGCGCGGCGCATCTTCGGCGGAAACTGATGGCATGTTCAACGCATTAGAAACCGCACCATTTAATAGGTAATCGCTCATTTGCCGGGCGATTTGTACCGCTACATTTTCTTGTGCTTCACGGGTAGATGCCCCCAAATGCGGGGTGCCTACAAAATTGGGCAAGGTAAAAAGCGGATTGTCCTGCACTGGCTCTTGGGCGAACACATCTAGTGCGGCGGCACGAACATGGCCGCTTACCAATCCAGCATAAAGTGCCATTTCGTCGACCAGACCTCCACGCGCGCAATTGACCAACATCACTCCAGCCTTGGTTTTATTTAATGCATCCGCCGAGATGATATTATGAGTTTTGTCGGTTAATGGTGTATGCAATGAAATGACATCGGCCCTCGTCAACAGATCATCCAAGGCAAGCTTGCTGACCCCGATCTCCACGGCACGTTCATCGGTCAAATATGGGTCATACGCCAATACTTGCATCTTTAACCCCAAAGCTCGTTCTGCAACCAAGGCGCCAATATTGCCACAGCCAATGATCCCAAGAGTTTTGCCAAACAGCTCGGTTCCGACAAATTTCGATTTCTCCCATTTGCCGCTGCGCGTTGAACGATCGGCGGCGGGAATATTTCGAGCACAGGCGAACATCATGGCAATCGCATGTTCAGCCGTCGTGATCGCATTTCCAAATGGGGTGTTCATGACCACAATGCCTTTGGCGCTGGCCGCAGCAATGTCGATATTGTCGACGCCAATCCCGGCACGGCCAATGACTTTTAACTTGGTGGCGACTTCGATCAATTTGGCATCGGGTCGGGTGCGCGAACGCACCACCAAACCGTCATATTTTCCAATGATACTCTCTAGTTCGTCCCGTGAAAGCTCCAAGCGGACATCCGCTTCAATGCCTTCATCCGTGAATATTTGTAATGCAGCGGGAGATAATTTGTCAGCAATAAGTACTTTTGGCATTTCAGCCTCCATCAATAAATCTGTGTGTTTTCTAGTTTACGGCTTGGGCATAGGCCCAGTTTAGCCAGGGCGTAAGAGAACTAAGGTCCGCCGCTTCCACCGTTGCTCCGCACCAAATGCGAAGGCCGGGCGGGGCATCACGATAGCCACCAATATCAAAGGCCACTTGTTCGGCCTCCAACAAAGTGGTTATTTTTTTGACCACGGTTGATTGCATCTCCATTGGCAAAGCAGGGTCGGCAAACGCCAAACAAACTCCGGTGTTTGAACGATTAACCTCGTCCTCACATAGAAATTTTACCCAAGAGGTTTGTTCGACCCACCTGGCCAACACTGCCAAATTATCATCACATCGTTGATGCAAAGCCGACAATCCGCCAAGATCCATGCCCCATTGCAACGTGTCTAGGTAATCTTCGACACATAACATGCTGGGGGTGTTAATGGTGGCACCGGTAAAAATGCCTGCGCTCAATTTACCGTTCTTGGTAAGACGAAATATCTTCGGCATTGGCCAAGCCGGTTGATGGTTTTCTAACCGCTCCACCGCACGAGGTGACAGCGCAATCATCCCATGAGCAGCTTCGCCGCCCATAACCTTTTGCCAAGACCACGTCACCACATCCAGTTTATCCCACGGTAAAACTTGAGCAAAAGCGGCAGATGTCGCGTCGCAAATGCTAAGGCCGGTTCTAGTGTCCGCAATCCAATTGCCATCAGGTACACGCACCCCTGACGTGGTCCCGTTCCAGGTAAACACCAGATCCGCATCCGTGCGTACGTCGCACAGCGCTGGCAATTGACCATAAGGCGCATCCAACACTCGAACATCCGGTAATTTTAACTGCTGACAGATATCGTTGGCCCAGCCTTTGCCAAAGCTTTCCCAGACCAATACGTCAACTGGCTTTGGTCCCAACAAGGACCATAACGCCATTTCCATAGCACCGGTGTCGGAGGCCGGCGTGATGGCAATCCGATAGTCATCAGGAATTTGCAAGCATTGACGCGATAACTCGATCGCCTGTGTTAGCTTATCTTTACCGATTTTATGTCGATGAGAGCGGCCCAAGGCCGCGCGCTCTAGGTTCAAAAGCGACCAGCCAGGTCGTTTTTTACAAGGACCGGATGAAAATCTTGGATCATCTGGCCGGTCCACCGGCATTTGCGCCGGTTTAGCGTGAAGTGTCATATTGTCTCCTATCCTCACTGGACAGGTGCACACCGTTGGGGGTGTGCAGCCCATCGCCACATTGCGAATATCGCAGACGGTGTCAATCAAAAATTGACGGCTTCCGCAAAAGCTTTGTCTTAAAAAGCACCCGCTGCCGCCACCTTCGGAAAATTTATACGAAGAGGCTCCCCCCTCCGCCCCCTTCGGGGGAGGTGGGCGCGTAGCGCTCGGCAGCGGGGAATGACTTTAAGCAAAGATAACTCCAATTGACTTTATTGCAGACAACTGGCACCGGCTAAGCATGAGTAAACCTACCACACCTGCCCGCCAACCAACCCGCGCCGATTGGCTGCGCTATGTGATGTTGATCGTGTTATGGGGGTCGGCATTTTCGCTGTCCAAAATCTCGGTGGCCGAGTTACCGCCATCGATTATTACTGCGGCACGAATATGGATTGCCATTGGGCTGCTTTATGGGTGGATGGTGTACCGCAAACACAAATTACCGGTTTTGTTTCCAAAGCCAGATATTCGTTGGGCTTGGCTATTGCCAATTGGGATAACCGGAGCTGCGTTGCCGTTTTGGCTCAATACTTGGGCGATGCAAACATTGGATTCGGGACTGGTCAGTATTTTGCTGGCCTGTATGCCGTTAATGGTGGCGGTATTGGCACATTTTTCTATCGCTGGGGATCGGATGACAGCCAATAAAATTGCGGGACTGGCCTTAGGTTTGTTCGGTATTATTTTATTGGTAGGTCCGGCTGCATTACGTGGGCTAGGCGGCCCGGACACAGTGGCCCAGTTTGTGATTTTGGTGTCGGCACTGTTGTATGCGACCAACAGCATATTGATCCATTTTATGCCGGAAACCCCGCCCAGTGTCTCGTCCGCCGGCATGTTGCTGATCGCAGGTCTGGTTTTGGTTCCGCTCGCAATACTTGATGCCGGACAAACTTCTATGCCGTCCGTTGGTGTTATGTTTGCTGTATTATTTTTAGGTTTAGGCGTTACGGGTTTCGGCTCCATCATCTATATGCAAATCATTCGTAGCGCCGGGCCAAGCTTCATGGTCACGGCCAATTATTTTGTGCCCCCCTTTGCCGTATTTATTGGGGTGCTGTTTCTGGGCGAAAGCCCATCCATTTGGGCCTATGCCGCCTTGTTCATCATCACCCTTGGAATTATTCTTGAACGAAGAAAATCCAAATGATTTTACCATGCCAACGTGACAAGTTTGGTATTCCCAATAAAGTTTTTTCAGTAGAGTCTTACACCAAAGATACCGGATGAGCTGGTTTGGAACCGCATGAAAAACCATGCCCAAGTGGCCCGTGGCCTTGGCCCAAACCGGGGGCACACTCGATAGCCTTTTGTACGTATTTTCGGCCCATACGCACTGCTTCTTCTAGTGATAACCCTTGGGCTACATAGGTGGCAATGGCGCTGGCCAAGGTGCAGCCGGTGCCGTGGGTGTGGCGGGTGTTGATCCTGGGCGACGAGAATACTGCCTCGCCGTGCGCCCACAACAATACATCATTGATGACCGCGCCGGGCAAATGACCTCCCTTGACGAGAACTGCTTTTGGGCCAAGGGCCAACAGCTCGCGGGCAGCGGTTTGTTGGCCATCTACATCTACGATTTGCTTTTCGGTGAGCGCTTCTGCTTCTGGTATATTCGGGGTCAACAGGAAAGCTTGCGGCAACAGTTCTTCGATCAAAGCGGTTTTTGCGGTTTCAGGTAACAGGTGCGCGCCGCCTTTGGCCACCATCACCGGGTCCAGTACAATTGGGATATCAAATTTCCGCAAAACTTCCGCAACCGCTCGAATTAACTCTGCGCTACCCAACATACCAATTTTGATGATATCAGCACCGATATCATCCAGCACCGCCACGATCTGTGCCTGTACCAAGTGAGCATCCAACAATTGAACTTTGGAAACGCCCAAGGTGTTCTGCGCGGTAATGGCCGTAATGGCGCTGGCTGCATAACTGCCCAACGCGGTAATGGTTTTAATATCCGCCTGCACCCCGGCGCCGCCGCTAGAGTCTGAACCAGCGATTGTCAGTATAATTTTACTCATTTTGAGCATATTTTTCTTTACCGCTATGCAAAACCTGCAGCATTTGCACGGCTTCAAACACATCATGAACCCGAACCACACTCACATTTTGAGCAAAAGCCATGGCAACACAA
>JAESUG010000150.1 GCA_016763185.1 Robiginitomaculum sp.
GTTGGGTTTTTTTTAGCCATGAAATAGCCTTACACAAACAACAAGGAAGACAAGCGCCGTCTTCCTTGGGCGGTAAGCTCGGAGGTTGGGCCAGCCGCCTCAAAAAGTTTCAATAACATTATTCGTGCCGCTTGCTCATTCCAGTTTAGATCCACGGCCAAGATAACAAACAGCTCGTCCATCGCCGCCGCCATTTGGCCTTTGGCGGACAAGGCTTGTGCATAGGCAAAACGAGCCACCATATCAGTTGGGGTGTCCGCTACCGCCGTTTGCAAAGGTGTTAATTCGTCGTCGGTCGGTGCGTTGGCTGCAAGCTCAATAGCGGAGCGAACCCCGACAATGGCCAAATGTTGTTGATCATCATCGGCCACCATCTCCAACACGCCTTTGGCCGCTTCGACATCATCATTGGCCAGATAAACCCGCGCCATGCCACCAAGCGCTTCTGGGCTTTGTGCATCTAGGGCTAATGCGCCAGCATAATCTTGTGCGGCGCCGCCCATATCGCCAAGTTGTAAGCTTTGTTCGGCCCTGATCAACAATTGCTTGACCTCTTTACCGATATCCATCTCGCCAGTTAATTTATCGACAAACGCCTGAATTTGGCTCTCTGGCAAAGCGCCGGAAAACGCATCGATCGGTTGGCCGTCTTTGAACGCATATACGGCTGGAATGGAGCGGACTTTTAATTGGCCAGAAACACCCGGATTTTCATCGATATTGATCTTTACCAAACGAACTTTGCCTTGGGCCGCATGTACCACGCGTTCGATTGCCGGCCCCAATTGGCGACATGGTCCACACCAAGGTGCCCAAAAATCGACAATAACGGGAACGGTGTGCGATGGCTCGACAACATCTGCTACAAAACTAGCATCGCTGCCATCGATGATTACAGGAACATCGACCTCTTGGGGCGTTTGCGAGTTATTCTCTGGTTCAACCATGCCTTTTCCTTAACCAAGAGTTTGTTTTGCATAAGATGGGTTGCGCACAGTCACTGCGCAAGTGTCATTTTGGCGGTTTGTGGGACAGATTAAGCACGGGCCGCAAATTACGACAAGTTGGATGCAGAAAAATCAACCAATACATGTGGGTGCTCAGTGGCGTTGGCGAACCGAAGCAGGTCGTCAGGAAGGATGGCGGTGCTGGCATTGTTCAACAAGGGGTGAAAGTATATGGGGCTTTCGGTCAAAAGAGCTGAATCAACAACAAATGTAACTCTTTTATCGGTATCATTTATCAAAGAAAGAGCGGTCACTGAGCCGGGTGTAACCCCTAATATTTGATGCATTGCATCAGCCGAACCAAACGAGAGCCGAGCGCACCCTAGCGTTTTAGACAAAGAGTTTATGTGAATTTGTGTGGAGGCTAATGCCGAGATTAAAAAAAATCGCCCCTTTTTGTCTTTTAAAAATAGGTTTTTGGTGTGACCACCGGGTAATGAAGCGTTGATTTTCGCGCTTTCTTCCACCGTAAACACCGGTTCATGGGTGGTGGTGTGGTGTGAAATGCCCAATTTATCCAAAAAGGCAAACAATTCGGCGCGGCTAACAGACATCAAAAACCCAACAGCTGATGAAACATTTCATACATCACTTGCATTACCGAGCAGTTTGGGTAATAAGGCGCGCCTGTCCAGTATAAAGCTGGATAAATTACCCAATTGGATGCGGGCGTAGCTCAGGGGTAGAGCGAAACCTTGCCAAGGTTTAGGTCGTGAGTTCGAATCTCATCGCCCGCTCCAGTTTTCATATTCTAGTAATGAAGAATAGGGACGGAATGCCGTCTGGTCTGGGTTTGCGGCTTTTGTAAGTGTTGCTTTTCTCTGCATAGCACGATAGTGGACAAAAACGCCTCCTTAGCCAGACTATAATTTGCCTCAGAGACGCACAGTTAGCTTAGTTTCGCGTGGATTAAGGGGAAGGGTATAGTGAATTTTACGTTCGGGGTTGATCGAGATCAATCCAAATTTTACTCCCCTTTTAACGCTAAATCATATTGTCTATGTGTATTTTGGTTTTTTGTAAATTACCTGACTCTTGATTAAGAGGTGTCGCAAATAAAATGTTGGAATTCTTTTAGAAAGTGTTCTGGTTTCGCCCTATTAATGTTTATATATGAGTATTAAGGGCGTTTGGGGTGTGTAAAAAAATGGAGTGAGCTTATGAAAAACCTTAGAAAAGTACAAAAGCTTATTTGGTATTTATGCTTTGGAATTTTGAGCGCATGTGGACAAACGGAGCAAGTTGTCACACCCGCAACGGTTCCTGAACATGTCGAAGCTGATGCAAGGACTGTACCTCTCCTCTCTTCAGCTCCAAAAGCGATTTTGCAAAAGGAAATACGGTGCAATGGGGTTGCCGTTCAGAGTAACGAGTGGCTTGCCTGCGCACAAAAAAACTATGCGATTTCTGATAAGGAGTTAAATACAGCCTATAATGAACTGCGCTCTCTTATAGACCGGCAAGGCAAAACCTTACTTAAAGAAGCCCAAAGAGAATGGATCAAGTTTCGGGATGTAGAATGTGCTAGAAAAGCCGCAGCAATTCACCACGGGGGCGCCGCCCCTCAAAGGAAGGTTAAATGCGTAACAGAAATTACAGACGAACGCGCTCTTCTCTTAACCGCGAACATTCATGACTTACAAAAACCTGTTGCCTTGCCTCCACTTCTTGAACAAATACGGACCCTACAAGTCAGCCCCCTGTGTATACCAATGAGTGACCACGGCGCTGAGACAGGCACAGAGTTTTCCATAGAAAATTGTGAAGCCGATATCACTGTAGTTCAAAGAGTTAAAGAAGGTAAAACACATAGTGTGGACTATACGTATGGAAACTTGGAAGAGCAGGATCAAAGTCCCCTTCGTAGAAACTATACTGTTCTTGGTGTTCTTCGTGATAAATTATTTTTAAGCGCATATTTTGCCAGTGACGGCACCCATGCAACCAGCCTGACTCTAAAAGTGGAACAAGTCGGAGACAAATTGCGTGTCGCCCACACTTATGCTTTTGGGTTTGCCTGTTATGGGGGATTGGAAAGTTTTTCCGTGAGTGATGGGCGATCTCACTACACGACTAATTTGCCGCGCCACGAGTTAATCAATCTTGCTAGCGGTAAAGAGTGGATAAATAATTATTCATTCCCTGACAACCCGAGGCTGCCTGAGACCTGTTTCGCGTTAGAAGAATATGAAGATGACATTCTAAAAGGTGTTCGTTTTTCTGACGACTTCGTCGCCCGGATGAGCGAAGACACGTATAAAGAGGCCAATAGACCCGAGCAATATTGCTTTGATGCGTATTTTGTAAAGGCTTACAAGGCTGGTAAAGTTTCTTACACAATTTCAGAATTGAAGCCCATTATAAAAGAACTTAAGCGCACCTGCATTCTTTAATAAAACAAATAACGAGAGGCACGGTTCTGGTTAATTTAAGACACACCTTAAGGCTAGGTTTTCTCTCTTGCCTTGGTGTGCTTGGGGCTTGCACACAGGCAAATCCAGAGAAGTCCTTGCCGCCCCTTCTCAACAAGGAATAGAGATTTCAGGTGTAACCGAGGCTGAAAGAGAGCCTATAAACAATGCTCGACAAGCTGCACGGACTGCGCTGTACCTGCCCTAATATCTGTAATTTTTCCAGCCTCTTCAGAAAGAAGTATAGAGAACCCAATAGGGTTTGAGTGAATGGTAATTTCATGCGCGTTATCAATGTATTTCTGAAGCCCGATCTCAGCATTTGGAAATTTAGTTTTAACGGATGCAAAACTATCTCCAACAGAAACACCTAAGGTATTCCCAACACTTGCATCGACGTCAGCCCGTGTAATAATTCCTTTTTCGACCATCAACAAGGCTTTAGGGTAACGTGGAAATCGTGCCATATAGCAAAACTCTATATCTTCAGCGCCGTTCTCCGTAAGAGCAATTTTCTCTCCAAGCTCCGCTTCAATGCTTGCCACTGTTTGTCCAAAACGAATTGGCCCATATGAACGGTAATCAAGTAATTCTGCGCCATGATCGTCTTGGTTTGCTAAAGGGTCAGAACCGGATTGGGCAGCATTCGTCTCTTCAGTGAGTATTTTTGTACGTTTCATCGTTAGATCCGCTAAACATGCAAGCTTGATCAACTCTACGTCACGCCCACCGCGTACAATATCGGCTTCCCATTTACATTGTGCATCCCGAAACTTAATCCATGCCCGTTGGGCATCACGCAATAACGTTTTGCCTTTCTTATCTAGAATGTCACGATTTTTTTGATATGCGGCATTTAGTGCACCATCAGCAGTCTTGTAATCATTTTGCGCGCAAGCCTTCATCTGTGCAAAACTCTGCGCGCTATCACAGCCCCCAGTTTGGGCCAATGCAGTATTAGGCATGAATATAAACAACCCTAAAGCCGCAGCCAAAACAAAATAATTTCTCATAAACCCCTCTTATTCCCAAGCTCTCGAACCGACACAACACAATAAGAATTTTGCAAACAGTATCGGAAATTTTCCTATTCATAGTCAAGGCAACCATTGTTTTTTAATATGGAGTGATGCGCCCTTAGATATGTAGATGCCTTCATATAAAACATCACAGATATAGGGTTGACCTAATACTCGCACTTTCGGCCTGTCATCGTCATCCCGGTTTTTTTGAAAAACGCCCTCATATTTTCCTCTTTTACGAACCGTTGCGGCGGTGATGTAATTAGGACAATATATTGGCCTTGTTCCAAGTCTTTGGCGCTAAAAGACGGATGATCCGGGTCTTTCACGGATACAGGGTGGATGTTTGCCAATTTTAATGCCGGGTTTCGCAGTGCCAGGCGCTCGACCGTTCCAAGCATGGCCGCAGAATGAAAACTGCCATTGGTATGCATGACCTTGCGCCCTGGGTTGGCTTGCAGGTGCTCATAAATACTTTCGGCCATTGTGTCATCGCGCGTTACTTGAGCGGAAAAACTCTTAAATTGGGGGCTGTCTTTTTCTGCCTGATCTTTACCTGCATCCGGGCTGTGGTTTGTGCTGGCCCCGGCAAATTTGTAATATTTGTCCTTATAGGCTCCGTCCTGCAAGTTCAGGGTTTGCGCTAGCCACCCACGTTTTTCACCCGTAACCGTGTCCAAGAAACTTGGACCATTCATCCCGATACAACGGATCGCCATCGCCGGAGCGTTGGCGGCAATTACCGGCAGCCCGTTCTTTTTAGCGAACTCGACCATCGGGCGATAGCTTTGTTCGTAATGCCTCCAGCCAATGTCGCCTTTGGTCAGCGTGCTTTCGCCAATTTCCCCCGCAAGATATTTATCGAGCGCCGCTTGCTGGTCTCGTTCAAACTGCTCCATGGATAAAGCCATATTATTATGACGGTCATAAAGACCGGCAAAAACTTTGGTTTGCAACAAATGATTGGCTGTATGTCCGTGGGATTCTCCGACAAAAACAACATCATATTTGACCAAATCATCTAAGGCTTCGTCCAGGTGAACAACCTGCGGTTCGTGCCCATCACCGCCGGTCTTTACTAGAATAAAGTCGGTAAAATCGGATAAAGGCTGGGTGAGGGTATACACATTGTCCGCGTGCACGATGACCGGCTCGCTTTGATCTTGGGCCGTCGCCGCGTTCTGCTGCGGGCTAACTATGGTTATACAGGCGCTTAAGGATAATAGGCTTACCGCTGCCGCAAAGGTGTAAATTTTCTGGTACATGCCGAAGGCCCAATCAAATCAATAGCATTAAGGGAACGGTGGATTAACATACTAGAGAAATTAAAGCATCACCAAAGCTTGGAAGCCGTCTGTTTCATTTTATAAAGGGCGCAACAATTTATATCCATAACTCTTCACATCACCTTACAGTCACTGGTTTTTCTGAGAAGACATCTACGATACTCAAAACACCGAATTTACCGGTGTTTTGAGTATAATTTTCTTTGCTATCCATCAATGTATCCAAAAATCGGTGCCCATTTTTTGGGTCGATGGAGTATATCCCCAAACAAGGAAATAATTCTGCTAGCTCGTTGCCGTTTCCCAATTAAGTATCCAACAAGGAATTTTCTAATTTGAACCTTTTTTTATTGTTTTATGGCTAGAGTTCGAAACGCGGCAATAAAGGCAAGGCATTATGAGCACTAAAAAAACCGATATAGAAATTTATGCGGAGCTTGCAAAAGCATCAATGGGCCGCACCGAGGGCGGGGCAAGCCGTGTAAAGCTCACCATCGCATTGTCGGTCTTGGCCATGTTCGTTATTCCACCCACCTATGTTTTGGGTTGGCTAGCAATCATTCTGGCCTTACAGGCCGTTGATCTTCGTATTTTTAGAGTTTTAGCGGAGGCGCAGGCCCGTGGAATACCTACGCGCCAAGCAAAACTGTTGGGAATGGTCAGCGTTGGTTTCTTTGCGCTTTCATATGTATCGCTTAGTGTGATGCTTTGGCAGTTTGGTGGCTTTGCTGGAAAATTGTTTGCAGTGTTGTTTCTAAACGGTGCAATTGTGCACACCAGTGCGTTTTTGTCTCAGGCCCGGTTTTTGTATGTGTGTTCGGTTTCTCCCTATATTATTGGGCTGGTGGGCCTACCCTTATCAATGTATTTTTTTGGTGAGCAGATCTTTAGCATATATGGTCTTGTTGGCATCACGGGCGCGGCATTGTTGTGCTTATTTTCCAGTTTAAAATCTTCATTTTGGATGCAAAAAACCTTCCAAGAACAAGAAAAAGCACAAAAAGCGACATTGCGTGAAAAAGAAAAAGCCGAGCGCGCCAATGCCCACCTTCTGGCTGTTGACCACGCTTTAAATGAACACGCGATGGTGGCCCGCGCTGATCTTAAGGGTATCATTCTTTCGGTTAATGACGCGTTTTGCGAAAACACCCAGTACAGCAGCAACGAGTTGGTCGGTAATCATTTCACGATGCTGGATAGTGGGTTTCATCCAGATGAGTTTTTCATTGAAATGCAAAAAACCCTGGATACCGGAGCCGTTTGGAGCGGAAATATCCAGAACAAGAAAAAAGACGGCAGTGTTTTTTGGGGTGGCACAACGCTTTCTCCGGTGAAAAACAATGCGGGCGAGGTAATTGAATATATTACGATCCGCCGGGATATTACGGACCTGTTGGATGCGCGCGAAGAAGCGGAGCGCGCCAATCAAGCAAAATCAGACTTTTTGGCAATGATGAGCCATGAGCTACGTACGCCAATGAACGCCGTATTGGGCATGGCGTCTTTGCTCAAAGCTACTGAACTTAACGAACTGCAGCGCGATTATATTACTGCGGTCACCGATGGCGGTGAAATGCTGATGACAGTGCTAAATGATATTTTGGATCTGTCGAAGATTGAGGCCGGCAAACTGGAAATAGAAACCATCAATGTTGATGTTCGCCACGCCATTGATCGCTTGGAGCGGTTGTGGGGACCCAATGCAAAAGACAAAGGGATCCGTTTTGTTTGTGAAATTGATGAAACCGTTCCCTCCGTTATTCGTGGTGACATTACCCGCATCCGTCAGGTGATCTATAATTTGCTCTCCAATGCGGTGAAATTTACCGATGAAGGCGAAGTTCGATTAACCGTCTCGGCTGACCGGGTGAGCGCTGAAAAATCAAACTTAACCTTCGCCATACAAGACACCGGAGTTGGCATTAGCCGCGAGGCGCAAACCAGACTTTTCACATCATTTGAACAAGCGGATAAATCAATAACCCGTAAATTTGGCGGCACCGGCCTTGGGTTGGCTATTTCTAGGAAGTTGGCTCATTTGATGGGCGGTGATATTACGGTTTCATCCGAGCTTGGGAAAGGAACCTGTTTTACCTTCTCGCTTGAGGCAAAGACCGTTACCGGGCAAAGCGCCAAGACGGAAGCCGCGCCCGAAGCCCAAAAAGTCAAAGATGGCACCAAGAACAAAAGGCGGCAGCTTCGAATTTTAGTTGCGGAAGACAATGCGTTAAATCAAAAAGTTTTAAATGCATTTTTAAAACCGTTCAATCATGAGATTATCATGGTCAATGACGGCGTAGAGGCTTTGGAGCAACTTGCGGTTCAGTCGTTCGATCTGGTGCTGATGGACATTCAAATGCCGCGCAAAGACGGCTTGACCGCCACGCAAGACTTGCGGGCTTCGGGTGGGCCAAACCAAGATGTTCAGGTTATTGCGATGACCGCAAATGCTATGAGCGGCGACCGTGAAACCTGTCTTGCTGCCGGAATGAACGATTATGTGGCCAAACCAATTGACCCACGTTTATTGTTTTCTGCGATTGCCCGCGCGAGCGCTCAGAGCCGCCAGCTCAAAGACGAAAGCCCAACAAAGAAAACAGCATAGGGCCAAAGCGCCTTCAAGTGTGTGGCGATCTACGCTATTAAGCTGCTAATGAGCACTGAACAAATCTTCGAGCCGCATATTCTGATAGACGCCGATGCCTGTCCGGTCCGCGACGAGGTGTACAAAGTGGCACAGCGCCACCAAGCTTTGGTGACCGTGGTCAGCAACAGCTATTTACGGGTGCCCGCCCACGCGCAGGTCCACCAAGTCATTGTTGATGACAAAGCCGATGCTGCCGATGATTATATTGCGCAGCGGGCAAACCAATGTTCGGTAGTGATCACCGCAGATATTTTACTGGCAGAGCGCTGTCTAAAAACCGGCTCGATTGTCCTTGCACCCAGCGGCAAGCCATTTACACCAGAGACCATTGGCGGAGCGTTGGCGATGCGTGAACTGATGGTCGATTTACGCGCCGGCGCCGGGAGCGAAAACATCGGTGGCCCGGCGGCATTTACCACAAAAGACCGCTCCCGGTTTTTGCAAATTTTGCACGAAAGCCTGGTGCAAATGGCGCGGGCAAGACCAAATTAATTTCGCTTGATCCGTTGGCCACGGTTCGCTACCGTTTGCGCTGATATGTAACAGGAGCCTCCCATGTCCCAAATTCAACTTAGCAATTTAGAGACCATTCCCGGTACAAAAATCACCAAGCATTTGGGGTTGGTGCAAGGCAATACGGTACGGGCCAAGCACTTAGGCCGGGATATTTTGTCTGGTTTGAAAAATATTGTTGGCGGTGAGTTACATGCCTATACCGAATTATTGACCGAGTCGCGTCAACAAAGCACGAGCCGGATGATGGATGAGGCCAGAGCCTTGGGCGCAAATGCCATTATTTGTGTCCGGTATTCGACCTCATCGGTGAGTCCGGGTGCCTCAGAGTTATACGCCTATGGCACAGCCGTAGTGGTCGAACCCTTATGACGGCGCTTGGCGTTTTCGCGGTATTATTGGTCATCGGTTTTGTGTTCGGCCGGATCAACGAGGCCGCGCATTTTGTTGATCTGAACCGGCGTGAAGCCCGATTGTCTCACATGGTTTTATCTAGCTCTAAACAGGTTCCTAGCGGCGCGATGGATACAAGTTTTGTTTCGGGCAATGTGGTGGTTTCTATTGATTATTATAAACGCATCCTGGCGGCGCTTAAAAGCATAGTTGGCGGCGAGATCGGCAGCTATCAAACCTTGCTAACCCGCGCCCGGCGTGAGGCGGTGTTGCGTATGGCAGAACAGGCGCACAGCAATGGCGCAAATTATGTGGCGTGTGTGCGGCTGGAAACAGCTTCGGTATTTCAAAACGAACAAGGCGTTGGTTCATTGGAAGTTTATGCCTATGGCACGGCCTTAAAAACAGATAATTAGCGGGCAAAAATTAGATATTTGGTGGTTTTTCCACTGAGTGTGGATGACGGGTTTGGGATCGTATCTGGCAAAGCAGATAGCATGGGCCATTTGACCACCACTCGCTTGCGGGCATGAAGCAGTGCAGCTTGGATCAACAAAGCGCTATCGTCATCCGATCCGACCACTTCGCGCAATTGGCGCATTTGTTGTTTGACCAAAGCAGATTTTAAGCGTGCGGGGTGCATCGGGTCAATATACACCGTGCTGGGCGCAAGGCCCGCCAATACCTGTCTGGCATCTCCAAACAATAAGGTAATTCTTGATGCCGGTTCCGCAAACAATGGTTCGGCGGCTTTGGCTTGTTTCAAAGCAAGCTCCAAGGCGCGGGCAATTGCGGCGGAGCGCTCGATCAGCGTAACTTTGGCCCCTAAATGCGCCAACACAAAACCATCGCGGCCCAACCCGGCAGTGGCATCAATAATATCTGGGGTCCGGCCTTTGGTCAGGCCCACCGCTTTGGCCAAGGCTTGGCCCCGGCCGCCGCCTTGGGTTAACCGATGGCGAAAGGCGGCATTGGTAAAGTCAATGTCTGGGAGTTTGGGGACCATGGTCGTCTAGCGAAAAAACGTACCCAAAATACCACGCACCAGCTGACGCGTAACCTGAGTGGTAGCGGTGCGGATGGCGGATTTTAGGGCGGCTTCACCAACGCTTTGCCGCCTTGATGAACGACGTCGCTTGGCTGTTGGTTTTCTTCGTGCCGGTTTGGTGGTTTTCATTTTAGCGCGGGACGCTTTTTTTGCTTCTTCTTGTGCCAGTTTTGTGGCGGTTTCCTTGCGAGCGGCGAGCGCTTCATAAGCCGAGTTGCGATCAACATCATCGTCGTAGACACCAGACACCGGGCTGGCCACCTGTACGGCAGCGCGCTCGGCGGCGTTGGCGGGGCCAAGGCGCGATGCGGGCGGGCGGATCAAGGTGCGGGCGACCATGGCCGGGCGGCCTTTATGGTCCAATGTGGAGACCAAAGCTTCGCCAATGCCAAGCTCGGTAATGATAGTTTCGGTATCAAAGGCCGGGTTGGGCCGAAAACTGTCGGCGGCGGCGCGAACCGCTTTTCGTTCGTTCGGGGTATAGGCACGAAGCGCGTGTTGGATGCGATTGCCCAATTGGGCCAACACGCCTTCGGGAATATCGCGGGGATTTTGCGTGACAAAATATACGCCAACCCCTTTGGAGCGCACCAATTTGACCACTTGTTCAACTTTTTCCAGTAATGCCTTGGGCGCGTGTTTGAACAACAAGTGGGCTTCATCAAAGAAAAACACCAATTTGGGCTGATCCGGATCGCCAATTTCAGGCAGTTCCTCAAACAGCTCGGACAATAACCACAACAAGAAAATAGAATACAGTCGTGGGTTTTGGATCAATTGAGTTGCGTCCAAAATATTGATAAACCCGCGCCCGTTTTCGTCCGTACGCATAAAGTCTTTCAATAATAACGCCGGCTCGCCAAAAAACCGTTCGGCCCCTTCGCGCTTCATGACCAATAATGAGCGTTGGATGGCACCAATGCTGGCTTTGGTGACATTGCCATATTCAGCAGATATTTCGGCGGCGTTTTCCGCCATGAAGGACAGCATGGACCGCAAGTCTTTCAGATCAAGCAATAACAGGTTTTCAAGATCAGCAATTTCAAAAGCAATGGTCAACACGCCCTCTTGGGTCGGGTTCAAGTTCATCAAGCGCGCCAATAAAATCGGCCCCATTTCCGAAATTGTCGTGCGAACGGGGTGGCCTTTCTTGCCATACAGGTCCCAAAAAATTACTGATGCCGCTTCATAAGAATAGCCTTCCAGCCCAATTTTATGGGCGCGCGCCAAAAGTTTTTCGTGTAGTTTATGATCCGCGCTCCCTGCGACGCAAAGCCCGGAAAGATCGCCCTTCACATCGGCGCAAAACACCGGAGTTCCGGCATCGGCAAAGCCTTGGGCCAATATTTGTAAGGTGACGGTTTTTCCGGTTCCCGTAGCTCCAGCGACCAACCCGTGCCGGTTGGCAACCGCTAAGTTCAAGTTTTGGGCGCTGCCATCATCCGCGCCGCCTAGAAAAAGGTTGTTGTTCATTGCTTGTATCCTGCCCGGTTTTGCGCTCAAGATACGCCACGGCAGATGAAACAGGCAATGGCAAAGGACATAAAAATGGATACCGCAACCCGAACCGGAATTATGATCTTGGCCAGCGCCACTGTGATCGTTGGATTGTATTGGTTTCGAGAGGTATTGGCGCCGTTTGCGTTGGCGGTTTTCTTATGGCTGGTGATCGACGGCTTTGCCGATAAAATCGAGGGTTGGCTACGAATTATTCCGCGCTGGTTTGCTTTGTCGTTGGCTTTGTTGATGGTTACGTTGGCCATTGGGGTCATTGGTTATGTTATTATTGATACCGCCAACGGCCTAGTGACCAATAGCGCTGCTTATGAGGCTCGATTAAATGAGTTAACCGCAAGCATTTTTGCTCTCTTTAGCCAAGATACCGCCCCGACTGTGGGCCAATTGTTAACCAGAGCAAACCCGGCACGCTTTTTGGCCGCTTTAGCCGGGTCGTTGCAAAGCTTAACTTCGGACGCCTTGTTTGTGGCGGTTTATGTTGGGTTTTTATTTGGTGCTCAAGCCAATTTCCCGGCGAAATTGGCCGGCATGTTTCGTGACCCGCAACGGCTAGCAAAAGCCTCAGCTTTGGTGGGTTCCATGCGGGTTGCTATCGAGAAATATTTATGGGTGCAAACGGTGACCGCTGCTGCGACTGCGATTGGTTCTTGGGTGGTGATGGTCGCGGTCGGGGTTGATCAGGCTTTGTTTTGGGCCTTTGTGATTTTTTTACTGAACTATGTGCCGACCATCGGTCCGATCATCGGTACTATCTTTCCGGTGCTGTTTGCCTTGGTACAATTTAATACCTATTGGGAACCAATGGTGATTTTAGCAGGTGTTGGTTTTTTCCAATTTTCGATCGGAACTTTTTTGCAGCCAAGAATGCAAGGGGACAGCATGAACCTTTCAACATTAGTGGTGATCGTTACTTTGTCAATTTGGGGTGTGATCTGGGGCATTCCGGGAATGTTCTTATCGGCGCCGCTAACGGTCATGTTGATGATGGTATTGGCGCAAATGCCCGGCACAAGATGGATAGCTGTGATCTTGTCAATGGACGGCCAACCCGAAAAAGGACTGGAGCCGAGCGCCAAACCGTCTGAATAGTCCTGTTTCTCACGTGGATGTGAACTTTGCGGCGCGCTTTGTGACCGATATGGCTCTCTGTGGGGATGGGTTTTAATTTATGGGCCTTCTATACTAGCGCTCACGCAACCGGAATCAGTTCAGGCCTGCGCGTGCGCCCCCCAGCCTGCATTGTCAGGCCTGTTTCGGGTCGCCAGACACTGTCCCCGTCTGGCGACCCATCCGGTTTCCTTTTTTCAAATTATGCTTGCGAAGACGCCACAAACGCGGATATGCCTATAGTTCGTAATGAGCGTGCTTGGCGCAAACGAACTTTGTGTTCGTCGCCAGCCCGCAAAAGAGGTTTCATGGGCGTGACCAATGGCAGTCATCTAGCTTTTTCGGTAGAAGATTTTCTTGTTCTGGCAGCAGGACCTGCGGGGCGGGTTTTTCAAGAAGATGGCGCGGTAGCGCTGGCCAGTAAATCATTTCTAAGCGGTATTCAGGCAAACGCTGTTACGGACGACTTACATGGGCTGTCTATGGCAGATGTCTTGTGTTTAAGCGCGAAGCTGTGGGCGTTTGGTGATGCGCGGGCTCCGGGTGAAACCTTGGTTCGGATCGTTTCTGGTATCGGCGCGAAAGGTCGTGACATTGGCTTAGATGTGCTGGAGATCATCACCGGTGATAAATCATTTTTAGTTGATAGCGTCATGGGAGAGTTGGCCAGACAAGAAGTGCAAACGCGAGCCATTTTTCATCCGGTGATTGATATTGGCCGTTTAGACGATGGTCCTCGTTCGGGGCGCGCCCCATTGATCCGAGAATCGTTCATTCAGGTTCATATGGAACCCTTAAGCCCACAAGCAAAACAACAAGTTTTGGTGGGCGTGCGTGCCACACTCGAAGACGTGAGCTTAGCAACCGGCGACTGGATGGCCATGCGCGGCGCGATGAACCATGCCATTGAGGAGCTGCAAAACGCACCGTCGGCAGCACCCGAAGAAGAGATATTGGAGTGTGTTGAGTTCTTACGTTGGTTACGCGACGAACATTTTGCGTTTTTGGGTTCTCGGCAATACGTATTTCCAGCCAACAAAAAGGGCGAGCTTTTGCACGCAGAGCCAAATATTGTCGAAGGCTCCGGTCTGGGGATTTTACGAAATGACGAAACCAATGTGTTACGCAAAGGCTCTGAGCCATCAGTTTTGGCCAGAACCACCGAAGATCGTTCGAATAAACCAACCCCGTTAATTGTTGCCAAATCCAATATGCGCTCGCGCGTTCATCGCCAAGTATATATGGACTATATTGGGGTAAAACGCTGGAACGAAGATGGACAAATCATTGGTGAAACGCGCTTTGTTGGCTTGTTCACCGCTGAAGCCTATGACCGAATGGCCCGTGATGTGCCGTTGATCCGCCGTAAAGTAAGACGGGTGTTGGCCCTTTCCGAGCAGGCTGCCGGAAGCCATAATGCCAAGCGCCTGCAAAACATCGTTGAAAATTATCCTAGAGACGAATTGTTTCAGATCGACGAAAAAGATCTTTTGGAAATTTCTCGCGGGATTTTGTATTTGTTTGATCGGCCGCGCCCAAAGATATTTGTGCGCCGGGACCAGTTTAACCGGTTTGTTTCAATCTTCGTCTTTATACCCAAAGAGCGCTATAATACTCAGATGCGCGAAAATGTTGGCGAGCTATTGCGCCAAGCCTATGGCGGCAGAATGTCGGCCTATTATCCTCATTTTGGGGATGGGCCATTGGCGCGGGTACATTTCATTATTGGGCTGGACCCTAAAAACCATTTGTTACCGGACATGGAAGCGCTGGAGCTTCAATTGGTGGAGCTGGCCCGCAGTTGGCACGACCGGTTGGAAAGCCGAGCTAGAGAAGCCAATGTTTCAAAGAATATCCACGCTAGGTTACCGATGTATCGCAAGGCGTTTTCTGCCGCCTACCGCGAAGCGTTTAGCGCCCGCCAAGCGGTAGGAGATGTCCTAAAGATAGAAGCGCTTGGCAAACAAGGGGGGCTGTCGGCCCATGTCTATCGTTTGGACGATGATGCGCCCGCGGCCTTGCGGGTAAAATTGTTCAAAACCGGTGAAGGCTTGCATTTATCGGCGGTGATGCCGATGTTCGAGGAAATGGGAATTCATGTGGTCACCGAGGCCAGCTATCCAATTCGTCGCCAAGACAACACCCAAATTTGGGTACATGCATTTGAAATGGTCCGAGCCGATGGGGAACCGGTCAATCTGTCCTTGATCAAAAAACCGGTCGAAGCTGCTTTGGTCGCCATTTGGAGCGGTAAATCCGAAAATGATGGGTTTAATCGGTTGATTTTATCCTTGGGGGTAAGTTGGCGCGCGGTGGCTTTCTTGCGAACTTGTGCCAAATACCGACAGCAAACCGGTCTTGATCCCAGCCAATTTGTTCAAGAAGAAGCGCTGGCCGAAAATCCAAAAATTGCCACTTTGTTATTGGAGCTGGCGAAGGTCCGGTTTCAACCAAACAGCAAACAATCTTTGTCGACGCGAGCGCCAAAACAAAAAAAGCTGGTTCGCACTATTTTGCAAGAACTAGAGACAGTTCCTAGCTTGGACCATGACAAGGTTTTACGCCGGTTGATGCGGTTAATTTGCGCCGTGCAACGGACCAGCTTTTATCAAACGGACAGCGCTGGCGAGCCATTGCCGCGAATTTCGATTAAGATCGCGAGCCGCGAGTTGACAACTATTCCTGCGCCCAAACCCTATCGCGAGATATTTGTTTGGTCGCCACAAGTGGAGGGCGTGCATTTGCGTTTTGGCCCGGTGGCGCGCGGCGGGCTTCGTTGGTCGGACCGGCGCGATGATTTTCGAACAGAAGTTTTGGGATTGGTCAAAGCCCAACAAGTGAAAAACTCGGTCATTGTCCCGGTGGGTTCCAAGGGTGGGTTTTTCCCGAAAAATCTGCCAAAATCCGATGATCGAGAGGCGTATCTTGCCGAAGGCATTCGGTCGTATCGTGGGTTTATCTCTGGCTTGCTCGATATTACCGATACGCTGGATGGTGATGGCGCGGTGGTTCATCCGCAAAATGTCGTGGTTTGGGACGGCGAAGACCCGTATTTGGTGGTTGCCGCCGATAAAGGCACCGCTAGTTTTTCTGATATCGCAAATGAACTGGCCACAGAATATGGGTTTTGGTTGGGTGATGCGTTTGCGTCCGGTGGTTCTGTTGGGTATGACCACAAGAAAATGGGCATTACGGCCAAGGGCGCATGGGAGGCCGTAAAGCGCCACTTCCGTGAAATGGGCAAAAACATTCAAACCGAGCCGTTTAGCGTCATCGGCGTTGGCGATATGTCGGGCGATGTGTTCGGCAATGGCATGTTGCTCTCCAAGCAAATCGCATTGGTTGCGGCGTTTGATCATCGCGACATTTTCATTGACCCGGCCCCGAAAGATTTGCTGAAAAACTGGAAAGAACGAAAACGGTTGTTTGATCTACCGCGTTCAAGCTGGACTGATTACGATCAAAGCCTGCTTTCCAAGGGCGGCGGAGTTTTTTCTCGTTCAGCAAAATCAATTCCATTATCGCCAGAAATACAGAAACTTACGGGGATCAGCACGGCAACCGCCCGCCCGAACGAGTTGTTGACGGCACTGTTAACTGCCGAGGTGGAACTGTTATGGTTTGGCGGTATTGGCACGTATATTAAGGCAGCCGAGGAACAAAACTGGGAAGTGGGCGATAAGGCCAATGATGCCATTCGGATCAATGCGACCCAAGTGGGTGCGAAGGTGTTGGGTGAGGGCGCCAATTTGGGTATCACCCAATTAGGGCGCATTGTTTTTGCTAATCATGGCGGTAGGATCAACGCGGATTTTGTCGATAATTCAGCCGGTGTCGATACGTCGGATAAGGAAGTAAACTTAAAAATCTTGCTCAACAGCGCCGTGCAGAGCGGCAAGTTAGACATTGCCGGACGTAATAAAATTTTAGCCAGCATGACCGGCGAGGTTGCTACACAAGTTCTTGAGCACAATTATCAGCAAACTCTAACCTTGTCGCTGGCCGAACGAACCGCGCAAAAAGATATGAACGCGTATGGCCGGTTAATGGAAAACCTCGAAGCAGAGGGCCGCCTGGACCGTGCAATTGAAAACTTGCCAGATACGGATGCAGTGTTGGCCCGCTCAACTCAGGGTTCGAGCCAAAGCCCCGGCCAAAGCTCAGGCATGACCCGCCCCGAAATGGCGACATTGATGGCCTATGCCAAAAACACATTGGTGGAGGATTTGGTGGCTGGCTCTGCCCCAGATGACCCACATTTCGAAGCCATGTTGCGTGGTTATTTTCCAAAGCAAGTTCATGAATTTGAGGACGAGCGACAGAACCATCGGTTGCGCCGGGAAATCATTGCTACGATTTTGGCCAATGAGATGATCGATCGCGGTGGCCCGACATTTCCCTATCGGTTGTGCGGCAGTGCTGGCGTTGATGCCAATACGGCGGCATTGTGTTTTGAGGGCGTTCGACAATTATATGGATTTGATGCCTTGGTTGCGCAAACCAATCAGCTTGATAATCAGGTCAGCACCGACGCTCAATATTTTGCACATAGTGAAATTATGCAAGTTTTGCGCCGGCAGAGCTATTGGACAGCGCGGCGGACAAAGCTGTTAAAGGATGGCATTGGCCCGATGCTCAGCACATATTCGTCCGGCGTGAAAAAACTAAGCAGCTCGTGCGATAATTTTTTATCAAAATATGAGATCGAAAAAGCCAAATTGCGCATTCAAGATATGACCAAGCGCGGTATCCCAAAGGCCTTGGCCAAGCGCATTGGCTATTTGCGAGCTTTGATTTCGGCTAGTGATGTGATCGATTTGTCACGAGACGAAGGTTGGCCGTTATTATCGGTGGCATGTTTGTATCATGGGTTTGGCGATGTGTTCTGGTTTGATCGTTTGCGCGGTGCAGCTAGCACCTTAGAGGCGGATGATCATTGGGATCGCTTGGCGGTTCGTCGATTGATCGAAGATTTCTACCGGGCGCAACAACGGTTAACCAGAGCCGCGATGGCGCATATTACCTTGTCGCCGAATAGCTTAAAAATGGCGCAAGAAACCCCAAGCCGTCATTGGGCCAAACAGGTATTGGCCTCGTTTGTTGAAATAAATGCTGGTGCCGTGGAGCACACGTATTCTGCATTAGAGGAACTTGATAAGGGTGAATGGACTTTGGCCAAATTGGCGATTGCCAACACGCAAATGCGAGAGCTATCCGTGATTGTGGTAAGTTAAAGTCACCGCTAAAATACCAAACCCGGTTTGATCAAAAAGATGGAGCCTTGCTGGTTCCCGTACTGATTTTTATCGGAGAAGGCGATGCGGTAATTTTGCCAAAGCGCAACCCAAACCCATAGGTTAGTTGCTTTGAGCAACCGCCCGCAGCAAAGGCCACCAAAACAACAGCGCGGTCCTTTGGTAATACTTGGACCGTCATCGGGCCAATACAGGCGGTGATGGCCGCCGTTTTTGCGAGCGGTTCATCTACGGGTAACGGGGTTGTGCCCGCGCTCTGAAAAACCGGGATGGACAGCAAGAAGAAGCCAACAAGGATAGCAAGAAATTTACGAAACATGGTGTGTCCCTTCATATAGTATGGCAATATTTAAGTCTCTAGGTCGCGAAATTCTCGGCGCAATTTCCACTCTTTGGATGTTACCGAGCGCTCAAGGTCAGCTAAGCGGTCATCAAGGTCACGAAATTGATATCTAAGGTTAGAAAATGTGGTGGTTGGCTGGCGCTCTACACCGCGCCAAAACGCATCTTCTTCCGGCTTTAAGGTTGGCTTGGCACCCGATTCGCGAACCGGTATAACGAAACAGGACACGACATAAGCAATGACCGAAAATGGCCCCATGAAAAACAAAGACCCGATCCAACCCAATCGAATAATTACCACATCGATATTAAAATAATCAGCAAATCCAGAACAAACCCCACCAAGTACTTTTCGGTCGCGATTGCGGTATAAGCGGTGCGGGTTTGGCGGGTGGGAATATTCTCTATTCTCCATCACTTTTTCTCCATTCAGGTTGTTCAGCATCCAAAATTGCTTCGAGCGACTCGATGCGGTTTTCCATGCGCCGGGCGCTACGCCACAGATCTTCAAGCATGTGTTCGTCATCAGCAGAGAGGCTTTTTTGACCGCGCCATTTGGTGATGTGGTGAAAAACAATCCACACCGGAACGACAATAACCAAAAACAGTATGGCAAGGGTTTCCATGATTTTTCCTTATCTTTAGGGCGATGCCCGCCCGTGATTTATGCTTTGGCTTTTGTGGCCGGTTTGTTGGCTGGTTTATTCATCCGCGCTTTTAAGGCGGCCAGCTCTTTTTCAATGCTTTCTTCGCCTTCTAAGGCGTCAAATTGACTTTCCAAGCTTTTGCCTTGGTTCAAATCAAAGGCATCGGCCTGAGCTTCTAGATCGTCAACTTTGCGCTCTAGTGCCGCATAGCGTGATAATGCGTCCTCAATTTTGTGATCGGCAACCGTTTCACGGACCCGCAAGCGATTTTGCGCAGTGTTAGAGCGGATCAACAACGCTTTATGCTTGGCTTTGGCTTCATCAAGCTTGTCTTGCAATTTACCCATATCAGATGTGGCCTTCTCGATGGCTTCGTCAATGATGTTCATCTCGCTTTCTAGGACATCTTTCATGTTCGCCGCTTTTGATTTGGCTTGTAATGCGCCGCGCGCTAGATCTTCACGACCTTTGCTAAGCGCAAGTTCTGCTTTGGCGGCCCACTCGGTTTCGGCGGCGGTAAACTTGGATAGTTTGCGTGCCACGTCTTTTTTGTCGGCAATGGCTCTAGCTGCTGCGGTGCGAACCTCAATCAGCGTGTCTTCCATTTCGGAAATGATCAGCCGTGCAATCTTTTCAGGATCTTCGGCGCTGTCCAGCATGGAATTAATGTTTGAGTTAATGATGTCGCCCATTCGCGAAAATACACCCATTTTACTTCTCCTAAAGTTAGAAATTTATAGTTATGGTTTTATTTAAAAAAACATGCCGCCCAGAAACAAACCAGCAATCAAAAATCCCCAACATTCCATGGGGCGAGTCCGTAAGTACCGCCAAAACCTAGAGCTTGTTTCCCGCCAGTCATCGGCGGCAGCTTGTGATTTTGTGCTACGTACTTCTTCGTATGGATCATATTTTTTGGTCATAATGCGTCCTTCTATGTTTCATAGGGCCATGCCCAAAGACTGGTATTGGTTAATAGATAGCAAGCCCCGTGCCAGTTTTGGGTGAAAGGCATAACCAATTGAAAAACAACAATAAAAAAATATACTTGCAGAAATATCTTTCATAAAACTGTGAAAATCACGGAAAAAGCTTGAAAAATCATTGTAAATATGATGAAAACCACAAATGTTACATACGCGCACCCTGCCACCTTTGATCGGCCAAGCCCCAGAGTTTTTAATGACCTTGGAGCGCATCTCGCGATCGGCGGGTTTGGGCCGCCCATTGTTGATCATTGGCGAGCGCGGCACTGGAAAAGAACTGATGGCGGCGCGGGTGCATTTTCTATCGCCGCGCTGGTCGGCTGACTATGTGACTGTAAATTGTGCCGCTTTGTCGGAAACCTTGCTGGAATCCGAGTTGTTTGGCCATGAAGCTGGTGCGTTTACTGGGGCGACCAAACAATATCTCGGTCGGTTTGAGCGGGCCGATGGCGGGACTTTGTTTTTGGATGAAATCGCCAGTGCTTCACTGCGAGTGCAGGAGAAAATTCTTCGCGTCGTTGAATATGGCGAATTTGAACGGTTGGGCGGCGTTGAGACCTTAACCTGTGATGTGCGAATTTTGGGGGCGACCAATCTCGATTTGCAACAACAGGTATTGGCCGGTAGATTTCGAGCGGACCTGTTAGACCGGCTGGCATTTGATGTGGTAACATTGCCGCCGTTGCGGGCCAGATGGGAAGACATTCCGATCTTGGCGCAACATTTTGCATTGGCGATGGTTCGCGAACTGGGGCTGGAAAGCTTTGAGGGTTTTTCGATGAGCGCCATGCAAGTCATGATGAAATATAGTTGGCCGGGCAATGTTCGCGAGCTTAAAAACGTAGTGGAGCGCAATGTCCACCACGCAGCGGCTCAATCCGGTAGCGGCAATGTGTGGGTGGACGAGATAAACTTGGACCCCTTTGCTTCACCGTGGCGGCCGGTTGCCCCAGCATCGTCCATAACCAAAGTTTCTGATGAAGGGTTGTTGCCGCGATTGCCGGAGCCAGAAGCTGGGCGATCTTTTGCCGGGCAGGTTGGTCGCTTTGAGCGCATTTTATTGCGCCAAGCCATGTCCAACAACCAACAACATATGGGCCGAGCGGCGCGTTCATTGGATTTAAGTTATGATCAAATGCGTCATTATTTGGGAAAACACGCGCTGTTGGCCAAGTCGAACAAGCAAAAACTGGTTTAACCCCAGTTAGTCCTAGTTTAGCAAACGGCTTGTTAACCCAGCTTTGGTATAACAGTTACAACAATAAGAACTCAACAAAATGAGCCAATATGACCGACCCATTTTATTCCGTAGAACATACCGGTGAGCGCCGCGAGCAATCGCGCTATGTATGGTTTTTGAACGGAACCTTTGATCGGATCAACTTTGAACAGGCGTATCTGCGAATTTCCAGTGTCCCCAAACGCCAATCCTTTCGGTTTGTGGTTACCCCGAATGTCGATCATTTGGTGCGCATGCAAAAAGAACCCGGCTGGATTAGAATGTTATATGCTGATGCCTGGCTTACGGTGTGTGATAGCCGAGTGCTGGAGCTTATTGGTTGGCTGTCCGGCGAAAAAATAGATGTAACGCCCGGTTCAGACCTTACCCAAAAATTGTTCGAAACGGCGATTGACCCAAATGAGCCGGTGGTGGTGATCGGGGCCAGTGCCCAAGTGATTGATGCAGTAACAGAGCGCTATGGCTTAAAGGATGTGCGCTGGTATGAGCCGCCAATGGGCCTGCGTAAAAACCTAAAAGCGGTTCAACAATGCGCCGATTTTGTTGCCAACAACCCGGCCCGGTTTACGTTTTTTTGTTTGGGTTCGCCGCAACAAGAAATGGTCGCCAAAGCTTGTTTATGCCGTGGCGATTGCGAAGGTGTTGGTCTGTGTGTTGGGGCTAGTCTTGATTTTCTAGCCGGCAAAGTAGAGCGCGCGCCAAAATGGATGCAGCGCGCGCGGGTGGAGTGGCTGCACCGTTTGTTGTCGGAGCCAAAGCGGATGTGGAAACGCTATCTGGTGACCGGTCCCAAAATCGCATTTGTTTGGTGGGAATGGCGAAAAGCTCAAAAACAAATGCGACGACTAGAAAAATTAGTGGCCTCAGGTGCTTTTTCGCCTAAAGACTTGACGGAACAGCTCAAGCCGTAATACCAATATCACCGTGTCGGTACGTTGCCATTGGTAACGTGACAACAGGGAACACGGTGCGGGAAATGCGTGAGTTTTTTCCAAATCCGTGGCTGTGCCCGCAGCCGTAAACGGCGAGCTTGGCGGTGATTACCACTGAAGGAAACTTCGGGAAGGTGCCGCTTTTTAGCTTTGACCCGTGAGCCGGAAGACCTGCCGACGCTCGTCCGCCCATGATCCGGGTTCAGATCAATAGGGCGCGGGCTGTTTTTTCCGTTTGTGACGATTGTTGAAACCTGTGTTCGGCTTTGGGCTTGCCCGATGCCGGTTCGTTGCTATGGAAGAAAAAATGAAATTATTATCTGTACTGATCCCAGTTGGAGCATGTTTAAGTTTCCCGACATCAAGCTTTGCCGAACCATCCCAAATTGAGGACCCGATTATTGTTACTGGCTCCAGAGTGCCGATCCCTCTAAGCCAAATCACCAGCGCCATTAGTGTTTTGGACGAGGAGACCTTAATCGCCAGAGGGGATCAGTTTATTGTTGATGCGTTGCGGCAAATCCCAAGCGTTGCCGTCAACCGCTCTGGCCCGTCTGGGGCACTGACCCAAGTCCGTGTGCGCGGTTCGGAGGCCAATCATGTCTTGGTGCTGATCGATGGTATGGAAGCCAGCGACCCGTTTACCGACAGCTTTAACTTTGCCGCCGCTGCCAGTGACGGGGTCAGCCGAATTGAGATCTTGCGCGGCGAACAATCGGCTCTTTGGGGCACCGATGCCATTGGCGGGGTTATCCAAATTTTGACCGAACCCTTGGCCGATGACAGCTCGTTACGGGCCAAATTGGAATGGGGTAGCTTTGATACAGGTTCGTTTGCGGTGTCTGCGGCCCATGCCAAAGGCGAACAAAAGGTCTGGGGACAGGTTTCTGGTTTGCAAACCCAAGGCTATGACGTTTCGGGCAATGAGGGTGAAGATGATGGGTTTTCACACCTTACCGCGCATGGCGGCGCCAATGTGCCCATTGCCGACAATTGGCATTTGCAACTTCGCACCCGCTTGCAAACCTCAACCAGTGAATTTGACTCGGACACTGATTTTGATGGCCGGCTCAATGATGTAGAGCGGGCGCTAGATACGGACCTTGCTATGGGACGGGTGGCGTTGGTTGGCCATACGGATTTTGGCGATCTCCAGCACGAAATTTTCAGCTCCTACCTAAACAGTCAAACCCGTTCCGGTACGTCCAGTTCTGATGGCAGCCGGACCAAAGTTGGCTGGCAGGTCACGGGTGGATGGCGCACCAATGCCATTAGTCACCGATTAACCGGGTTGGCTGAGGGCCGGTTCGAAACATACGAAAACAATGGCGGTCCCGGTGCCGGGCAAAATCAGCAACAAAGCAATGATATGCTGGCCGTTGCGTTGGATTACCAAGGAACCGCCGGGCCGGTGGTTTTGTCGTTGTCGGCGCGCCATGAAGAAAACCAATTATTCGCCAATTCAAATGCGTTTCGCGCCGGCTTGGCGTGGAATATTGATGCGCTCAGCGGTAAATTTCGCGCCTCGGTTGGACAGGGTGTTAAAAATCCCGGATTTTTCGAATTGTTTGGTTTTTTTCCAGGTTTTTTTGTGGGAAACCCTGATCTAATTGCTGAAAAATCCACAGGGTTTGAGCTTGGATGGGATCAGCACTTTTCAAAGGGGACGGCGTCAATCACCTTGTTTACCGCGCAGTTAGAGGATGAAATTTTTACTGATTTTGGGGCGTTTCCAGCGACAGCTCGTAACCGAAGCAGCACCAGCACCCGCGAAGGCATAGAGCTGTCGGGGACATTTCAATGGACGCAAAGCTTAACCAGCACCGGATCGGTTAGTTTTCTATCCGCCCGTGAAAACGGTGTTCAAGAAATTCGTCGGCCAGAGTTCTTGGCTAGTTTTTCATTGTTTTGGAGCGGCCCATCCAGCCGATGGGCGGCCAGCCTTGGGGTCGATCATAACGGTGAAATGCAAGACACGGATTTTGCGAACTTTCAACGGGTGACATTGGCCGCCAACACCTTGGTGCGGGCCAGAGTTTCACGCAAAATTGGCAAACATTTTGAGCTATATCTACGCGGCGAAAACCTTGCCAATACCGAATTTGAGGAAGTGGTCGGGTTTGCCGGCCAGGAACGGGCCATTTACGGAGGAGTGGTTGCCAGATTTTAGACACATCTTGTTGGTGGCGTGCTGGTATGGCGCGGGTAGCGCGTCCGGGTTTGCTGGTGTGGTGTCGACTTCGCTATGCGCCGACAGCTATGTCCAAGCCATCGCGGACCCGGCCGATATCCAAGCTTTGTCATGGCAAGCGGACGGGCCACTTTCGCGGGCGGCACCAAATTTACGCCAATTGCCCAAGGCGCGTGCAAATGCGGAAATCTTGCTCACCCTTGCCCCCAGCCATGTGGTGTTGGGGCCGGGGGATAGCGCGGCAGCGACAAATTTAAGCCAAACCCGTGGCGCCAAAGTGTTTGCGCTGAACTGGCAAGATGATTTTGCCGGTGTTTCGGAAAATCTCTTGGCGCTGGGTGGTTTTTTACAGCGCCAAATCATCGCGCAAGCGCTCATTCACGACCAACAAGCTCGCTTACAAGCATTGGCGCAGCGCAGCAAAGCCCGAACCAAACCGGCACAAGTCCTATACCTCACCCCAACCTTGGGGACAGCCGGGGCTGGCACCTTTATTGATGCGGTAATTTTGGCGGCGGGCGGTGAAAACCTGGCAACCAAAATGGGTATTGCCGGTTGGGGACAAGTGCCGCTAGAGGTATTGCTTGCCCAACAACCAGATCTCATTATCACCAGTTTTTTTAAACATGGCCCGCCTAGCGTTCTACAGTTCCGGGCCAATCATTCCTTGGTAAAAGCCGTGCTAAAACGTACACCGCAAATCCAAGTTTCCGGTGGACTATGGGTTTGTGCTGGGCCGTTGCTGATTGTCGCTGCCGAGAAAATTGCTGATGAACTGGATGCACTATGATCCGGTTTTGGGGAAGTTTGTTGATGTTGTTAAGCGCCCTGCTGGTGCTGTCTTTGGCATTGGGGGCGTATCAGATGCCGCCCTGCAATTGGCTCGCGGCGCTGATCGGCCAAGGCGATCCGGTAGACCGGGCCGTATTATGGCACATCCGTTTGCCGCGCTCCATGTTGGCCGTGTTGGTTGGTGCTGGTTTGGGGGCATCGGGGGCGGCGTTACAAGGCTTGCTGCGTAACCCATTGGCAGACCCGGCAGTGGTTGGTATTTCATCTTCGGCCAGTTTTATGGCGGCATTGGCGATTTATACCGGCTTGGCCACCACCCAACCGGCCAGTATTTTCATTGGCGCCATGTTGGGCGCAGGGTTTGCCGCAGTGTTTTTATTGGCGTTGTCATATGCCAAAGCTTCGGCAACCAGTTTAATCTTGGGCGGGGTGGCGCTCTCGGCATTGGCGACATCTTTTACGGCATTGCTAATGAATATCTCGCCAAATCCGTGGGCGCTTTCTGAAATTGCCTATTGGTTGATGGGGTCGGTGGCAGACCGAAGTTTTGCCGATGTTGTCTTGCTTGCACCGTTGGTTCTGATGGGGATTTTGCTGCTCATGCGTGGGGCACGCGGGTTGGATGTACTGACCTTGGGCGAAGAAACGGCGGCGGTTTCCGGTTTTCCGCTGGTTCATACGGGGCGTTGGGTGGTGCTTGGAACCATGCTTTGTGTTGGCGGCGGGGTGGCCGTTGCCGGCGCGGTTGGGTTTGTTGGCTTGGCGGCACCACATTTGGTGCGTCCGTTTTTAGGCCATCAACCGGGGCGCTTGATTTTACCATCGGCGCTGGTTGGCGGCATGTTATTGTTGGTGGCCGACATGGTATCACGAGGCTTAAGTGGACCGGGAACGCCGCTTTATCTTGGGGTGGTTACGGCCTTGCTGGGCGCGCCGTTGTTTTTAATTTTGGTGTTCAAAAGCCAAAAGGAGCGCGTTTAATCCATGCTCCAGATCACAGACCTTTCGCTCAACTTGAAAAACCAACCGGTACTGGAGAAGGTAACGCTTCGCCTTGATCCGGGTTTAAACATTTTGATCGGACCAAATGGGTCGGGCAAAACCTCATTATTGCGCACCATTGCTGGATTGATTGCGCCGGATGCCGGCCAAGTGTGTTGGCGCGAAGAAGACCTGACGAAGATGAACGCCAAAACCCGAGCGCGACAACTTAGCTATCTGGCGCAAAACCCGATTGTTCATTGGCCGTTATCGGTGCGAGCGTTGGTGGGGCTTGGCCGAATGAACGCGCCCGAAAGTGCGGCGCAAACCCACGAGGCCAGTGAACGGGTCATGAAAATTTGCGCCGTTGAACAATTTGCTGCGCGGCGGATGGACCAACTTTCTGGTGGTGAGCGGGCGCGGGTGCTATTGGCCCGGGCGCTAAATGTCGAGGCCGAGATTTTATTGGTTGATGAACCAACCGCGGCGTTAGACCCGGCCTACCAATTGGCGATGATGGAAATATTACGGACGACGGCTACTGCTGGGGTTTGTGTGATCTGTGTGGTTCACGACCTGCCGTTGGCCGCACGATTTGCCGATCATTTGGTGTTGCTAGATGCCGGAAAAATCACCGCAACCGGCGCACCAAAAACAGTATTGTCCTCGCCAAAAATTAGCCAAGCTTTTGGGTTGGCATTTGATGGCAATGGGCATTTGATGTTATAAGGTGCGCCATGATCCCGGCTAGAACCACCGAAATTTGGGGCCGATACCGGCCAAACCCATTGCAGGTATGGGCCATCGACCAAAGCGAGCGCCGCCCCCAAAGCCTATGGGGGTCGTTGTGTCGGCGCTTGGTGGTAAGCGGCCTGCGCCAGCCATTGGACGTGCGCCGGTTTGGGGCGAAGTTTAGGCTGTATCCAACCGATAATCTTTGTGAAAAGCGAGCCTTGCTATCCAGCGCTAAATTCGACCGTGTTGAGCGAGATTTATTGTCGGCGCGGATGCACCCAAAGTTCAAGTTTGTCGATATCGGTGCCAATATTGGCCTATATTCCTTGTTCGTGGCCGCAGAGGCTGGGCCGCTCGCCAACATTTTGGCCGTGGAGCCGCAACCGGTAATTCAGGAACGCCTTGCCTTTAATATTGCCGCCAACCCGACAGCAAACATTGTCCATGTGGATTGTGCCGTTTCCGATAAAAAGGGCGTAGAGCGCATGGGGTTGGCCCTTCGCAATCGCGGGGCTTCGGGGTTTGTGTTACGATCCGGCAAAGCTCCCGATGATGTGTTTATGGTAGAGACCAGAGCCTTGGCCGAACTGTTAACCACCTATGATATGCTAGGTGCCGATGCGTTAAAAATGGATATCGAAGGGGCGGAAGAGTTGGTTTTGCCGAAATATTTCGCGCAGACAAAACCAGATGATTTGCCAAAGCTATTGATCCTTGAGCGCAATCCAGCATGGAAAACCGATTGTATCGCCTTGGCCGAAGCGCACGGGTATCGACAAATTGCCAGTGCCCACATGAATGTGGTTCTCGAAAAAAACTAACATGGGTTCAATCTAGCGTCTCTGTTTGGGGAAGTATTCGTGCGCCATGAAAGGCTGGACCCCCCGAACAAGTCGTGGGGTGACAGGTGGTAGAGGGTCGTGGGGTGATAGGTGATGGGAGTCGTGGGGTGACAGATGGTGGAGGGTCGTGGGGTGACAGGTGGTGGGAGTCGTGGCGTGATAGGTGATGGGAACCGTGGCGTGATAAGCGGGGCCGGGCTCGGGCTTGTGTTTTCTTCGCTGCTTGCGAGGCCGAGTACTTCGTTTTCTTCCCCTGCTTGCGGGTGTGGACTGACGATTGAAGTGCAGGCGGAGGGGGTCTTTAGCTGCGCATCACTCCCTTCACCCTTTCACCTCCTTTGGTTCCCACCGGTCCCCGGCCCCCGCGCCGGGGTCCAGCCTTTTGGGAAACCCTTACGCTCCAGACGAAGAACTGGACCCCGGATTAAATCCGGGGGCTGGGATTGGGGTTGGAATTGGAATATGGTTCGGAGACCAAGATGAGATGGGCCTAGAACGTATACCAGACAATAGCGGATGAAACCTACGGACCGGCCGGTGTGGGAAGAGGGTTGTCAAACTAGCCCGCTGCCCTGTTCATCACCTCTGCTGTTATATCTTTGATCGTCATCTTGAATTTTTATGGCTTTATGGTCTGCATGTTGGTCTGTATTGTTGTTTAAAAGGAATACAAAATCCTGCTTTGTCAATTAGAATTTGAATTGGAATTGGAAGTAACAAAATGAACCTGCATGAGCTTAGCCCCTCTTTTGTCGTCTCCTCGCAAATTACCGAAAAAGATATAACAGCCCTAGTTGCGGCAGGGGTCGGCACGATTATCAATAACCGTCCTGATGGCGAGATCTGGGGTCAACCCACTTCGGCAGCGTTGGAGGTGGCAGCCATCGCAGCGGGCATGAAGTATTTTTATATACCGGTGCGGCCGGGCGAAATGGGGCCGGCGCACATTGCTGAAATCAAGGCGGTACAAGCTGAAACAATTGGTAAAATTTTGGGCTTTTGTAGAACCGGTACCCGCTCGGCAAACTTATGGGCGCTAGCGCAAGCTGGAACCATGCCGGCGGATGAGATCATTGCTGCGGGCACGAAGGTTGGGTATAACCTTGAGGGGTTACGGCCTCATTTGGTGGAGCCATCATCGCCGCTGATTTAACCCATGGTTCTCAGATTTATCCAGCACAGCCCTTGGTGCTTTGGCAATTCATACCGTATAAGCCCGGCATGGAACTTGATCTTCGCCATATGTCCGCCGCCACCGCGCCACAACGCCCCAGCCTGATCGGGCTTATGCCGGCGCAAATTGCTGCGTCGTTACGGGCCATTGGTTTGGAAGAAAAACCAGCCAAAATGCGGAGCCATCAGATATTTCGCTGGCTGTATCATCAAGGGGTGCACGATTTTTCGCAGATGACCAATTTGGGCAAGGAATACCGGGCGCAACTGGGAGATCATTTTGATCTGGGGCGGCCAGATCTGGTTGAAAAACAAGTGTCCAAAGACGGCACCCGCAAATACCTCATTCGTTTTGCGTCGGGGGTGGAGGCCGAAGCCGTGTTTATTCCTGGCGTGGGCCGGGCTGGGGCGCTTTGTGTCTCGTCACAGGTGGGTTGTACGTTGAACTGCACGTTTTGTCATACGGGGTCGCAACTTTTGGTGCGCAATTTAACCGCTGGTGAAATTGTTGCCCAATTATTACTGGTTCGTGATGATCTTGAGGAATGGCCAACACCATCCGAGGGGCGACAGATCACCAATATTGTATTTATGGGCATGGGCGAGCCGCTATACAATACGGATAATGTGTTGGCGGCGCTTGATATTTTGTCCGATTGCGAAGGTATTTCTATTTCGCGGCGACGGATCACGGTGTCGACCTCTGGCATTGTTCCGCAAATGCACGTGCTGGGCGAACAAGGCCATGCAATGCTGGCGATCTCACTGCATGCGGTACGCGATGAATTGCGCAACCAACTGGTGCCGATCAACAAGAAATACCCGTTGGCAATGTTGTTGGATGCCTGTCGAAATTACCCCGGCGCGTCAAATGCCAGGCGCATTACCTTTGAATATGTCATGCTAAAAGACGTGAATGACAGCAATGCGGAAGCCCGAGAACTGGTGCGGCTGTTGGCTGGTATTCCCGCCAAAATCAACCTGATCCCGTTTAACCCGTGGCCCGGCGCACCGTATGAGTGCTCAAGCTGGGAACGGATTGAGGCTTTTGCTGAAATCGTCAACAAAGCTGGGTATTCATCACCCATTCGCACCCCCAGAGGTCGCGATATTGCTGCGGCTTGCGGCCAGTTAAAATCACAAAGCGTCAAACAGCGTGCTTCGAAATTACGCCGGTCTATTTCATAACTTCGCCGGTTTTATCCGGCTTGGCTTTCATCCCAAAAAACACTCGAAACAAGGGAACTGGCCGGATGATAAAATGGGTGATGAGCACACACCCGGCGATGGTGCCGCCAACAACCGCGGTGCCTTCAATGACCAATGGCAAATCCATTTTTCCCAAAGGATAAGCAATGGAAATCAACAAGGTTTGGTGCAAAATATAATAGGGGAAAATCACCGATGTCAGATAACTTAGCGTTCTGTTTGGTTTATTGAGCCATCGTTGCGCAAATCCCAACAAAGCAGCGATGACCAGCCACGCATATAAAACCCGTCCAATGCGGGCCAGCAGCAGCAAGCTTTCGCGCTCTGGGTTTTGGGTCGCCCAAGACGCAAATACATCCCATTGCAGCCAAAGCAGTGAAAGCGGGATAATCAAGCCAATGGCAAGTCCAACGGACCAAAACCGCATTTGATCAATAGCCCGCCAAAAGTTCGGCGATTTGGCGACGATATAGCCGATCAAAAACATCGAAAAGCTGGCCCCATGCTTGGCCCAGTCTTCGACGAGATTATGGGTGGTTGGCCAATCGGATGCCAAGGTAAAGCGCACAAGGAGCAAGGGTAGAACTGGAAGAACCAACACAAGTATCCATGCCGGGAACTGGCTGATAAATCGCCCAACGGGGCTGTTTATCAGCGCCTTTATCCATGAAGAAATGCCGACCAGAATAAATGAATAGACCAGTAAATAAACCACATACCATAAATGGATCCATGTGGGCGTGGTCACCGAGTACACATGGTTCGGGTCAGAATAATTGGCAAAAAATGCCCAAAACCCTGGGGAAATTTCTTCGGTTTGTAACAACTCGAAATAGGTTTGCGGTGCGACTACAAACTGGATGCCAATAAAAAGTGGGATGAACAATCGCCAAAGCCGCTCTTTGGCAAAAGCTTGCTTGGAGGTTTTATCCAACATAAACCGGGCAGCAATGCCGGAAATGAAAAACAATAACAACAACCGCCAAGGATTGAGCAATCGCATAAAAGGTTCCGGCCACTCACCCGCATGCGGGCTTTTCACGTGAAAATCCCATGTCACATACAACATGCCGATATGATAAAAAATCAACAAACCAAAAGCAATAATCCGTAACCAGTCCAGATCATATCGTCGTCCCAATTGATGTTCAAAGCCCATTATGTTTTCCTATTGTTTGATCGGTTACTAATTCAAGGGGCATCTGTTTGGGCAAGACCAAAGGGACAAACCGCCCTTTTGGAGGGACCAATGGCGCATCTAGGAACTGGCCAACACAGGGTTCCTCTTGTAAGCAGCGTTATGGAGATCAACCGGCAAACCGTTCACCAACAAGATATCAAGCTAGAGCGCCAAGTTTGGGCGTGGGTGGCGTTGGTTGGTTTGTTTGTTGCGATTGTTAACGTCACCTCGCTCGAAATGGAGGCGGCGCGCGAAGGTTTGCCATCGATTGGCATAGAGCCTTGGATTTGGGGAATAAGCAGCTTTATCGGGCTTGTTGTCGTGGTTCCGTTTTTACTGGCCTGGTCCCGAACCATTTCATTTACCGTAGAAAACTGGGGCAAAGCTTTGGTTCAGCATTTGTTGTTAAGCATGGTATTTTCGGCGCTGCATGTGAGCATAATGGTGATGGTGCGAAAGCTGGCCTATCCGATATTGTTGGATGAGAAATATCGGTTTTTTGGTGATATCATCAGAGAAAGCCTCTACGAATATCGCAAGGATTTTGGCACATATTTCTTGATTATTGTCACCATTTACACCGCCAGAATCATGGCCGAACAAGCCCGCGACTTAGCCAGAGCCAAGATGGGTGCCAAAACCACAGGCCGGGTCAGCTTAAAACTTGGTACGCGGGAAATTCGCATAGACGCCAAAGATTTTTTGCACGCGAAATCTGCAGGCAATTATGTCGATGTGTATACAAATAACGTGCATTATTTCGTTCGTTCCTCGTTGAGCGCATTGGAGCAACAGTTTATTGCCGCCGGTCTTGATGTCAGGCGGGCGCACCGCACACGAATTATCAATGCCAGCGCCATCCATGAGCTTGTCCCCATCGGTAGCGGTGACGTATCCGTTGTCTTGTCCGATGGGACTACATTGCGCGCCTCTCGACGCTATCGCGATAATTTACGCCAGCCCGCCCTTGTGTGACTTAATGGCAACACCTATCTTCTAGGGAGAACTGTATCGATAGGAGACCAAGATGGAATTTGAGCAATTTACCGACCGGGCGAAGGGCATGGTGCAGGCGGCGCAAACGGCGGCGCTGTCGGCAGGAAATCAACAACTAACCCCAGAGCATATTTTACAAAGCTTGCTGGCGGACCGTGAAGGTTTGGCCGCCAATTTAATGCGGGCTGCGGGCGCGGACCCGGATACAGCATTGACGATGGTACAGAGCGCCTTAGACAAATTGCCGAAGATTGAGGGCGGCGATGGCAAGGTCTATATGTCTCGTGAGGCGGCGGAGCTGTTCAAAACTGCCGAAACCATTGCCAAAAAATCCGGCGATAGCTTTGTCACCGCCGAGCGGTTGTTATTGGCCTTGGTGTTGTCCGGCAAAAATGCCAGCTCTACGATATTAAAAGACGCAAAACTAACCGCGCAAAACCTCAACCTGGCCATTGAACAAGTTCGAAAGGGTCGCAAAGCTGACAGCGCAGCAGCCGAGGACACTTATGAGGCTTTAGAAAAATACACCACCGACCTTACCGCCCGCGCCCGCGAGGGCAAGCTTGATCCGATCATTGGCCGCGATGAGGAAATTCGCCGCACCATTCAAGTGCTGTCGCGCCGCACCAAAAACAATCCGGTGCTCATTGGCGAGCCGGGCGTTGGTAAAACGGCGATCGCCGAGGGCTTGGCCTTGCGAATCGTTCATGGCGATGTCCCTGAATCTTTGTTGGACAAACAGTTATTGAGCTTGGATATGGGGGCGTTGATCGCCGGTGCCAAATACCGAGGCGAGTTTGAAGAACGATTAAAAGCCGTGATTGGCGAGGTGCAAAATGCCGCAGGTTCGGTAATATTGTTTATTGATGAAATGCATACATTGGTCGGCGCTGGCAAAACCGATGGTGCGATGGACGCAAGCAATTTGCTAAAACCGGCATTGGCTCGCGGCGAACTGCACTGTATTGGCGCAACCACCTTGAACGAATATCGCCAACACGTAGAAAAAGACGCGGCCCTGGCCCGGCGTTTTCAACCGGTGATGGTTGACGAGCCAACCGTCGAAGACACGGTTTCAATTTTGCGCGGATTAAAAGAAAAATACGAGGTTCATCACGGCATTCGTATTTCTGATGCGGCGATTGTATCGGCGGCTAAATTATCAGCGCGCTATATTACGGACCGGTTTTTACCGGACAAAGCGATTGATCTAATGGACGAGGCTGGCGCGCGGCTTCGGATGCAAATTGATAGCAAGCCTGAACATCTTGACGAATTGGACCGGCGCGTGGTGCAATTACAAATCGAATTGGAAGCTTTACGCAAGGAAACGGATGAAACTTCGAAAAAACGAACCAGCAAACTTGAAAAAGAATTAGTTGAAAGCACGGCAAAATCTGCCGAACTAACCGGCGCATGGCGCGCGGAAAAAGAAAAACTAGCTGGCGCAACCAAGGCCAAAGAAACCTTGGAGCATTTACGAAATGAGTTGGCTGAAGCCGAAAGAAGCGGCGATTGGGCCAGAGCGTCCGAGCTAAAATATGGCCGTATCCCGCAATTAGAAGCAGCGGTAGACGCGGCAGCCAATGCAACAACCAGCATGGTCGAAGAAGTGGTGCAAAGCTCACACATCGCCCAAATTGTTGCCAAATGGACCGGTATTCCAGTGGAAAAAATGCTGCAAGGCGAACGCGATAAATTGCTGAGCATGGAAGACGCATTACGGGCCAGAGTGGTGGGTCAAGACGAGGCCTTGGTTGCGGTGTCGGATGCGGTGCGCCGGGCACGAGCGGGGTTAAGCGACCCAACGCAGCCCATCGGCTCGTTTTTGTTCTTAGGGCCAACCGGTGTTGGTAAAACGGAACTGACCAAGGCGTTGGCCGAGTTTCTGTTTGATGATGAAGCGGCGATCACGCGTCTCGACATGTCCGAATACATGGAAAAGCACTCGGTAGCCCGGATGTTAGGCGCACCGCCGGGTTATGTTGGTTATGAAGAAGGCGGTGCGTTGACCGAGGCAGTACGGCGCCGGCCCTATCAGGTGATCTTGTTTGACGAGGTCGAAAAAGCGCACCCAGATGTGTTTAACGTATTGTTACAAGTACTGGATGATGGCCGCTTAACCGATGGCCAAGGTCGCACTGTGGATTTTCGCAATACCTTGATCATTATGACCTCGAACCTCGGTTCGCAGCATTTGGCCGCAGGTTCCGGTGAAAGTGAAGCCGAGGGCAATGCGG
Organism: Robiginitomaculum sp.; assembly: GCA_016763185.1. Taxonomy (GTDB): domain Bacteria; phylum Pseudomonadota; class Alphaproteobacteria; order Caulobacterales; family Maricaulaceae; genus Robiginitomaculum_B. The sequence goes on from JAESUG010000150.1 coordinate 34,694, forward strand.
CGGTGATGGCCGCAGTTCACGCTCATTTTCGCCCGGAGTTTATCAATCGAATTGACGAGATGGTGATTTTTCATCGCTTGGAAATGCAACATATGGCCAGTATTGTTGCCATTCAAATTGCCCGGTTGGGAAAATTATTGCTTGAGCAAGGCCTAACCATCAAAATCGACAAAGCGGCCATTAACTGGTTGGCAAAAAAGGGCTATGACCCGGCGTTTGGTGCTCGGCCCTTACAGCGCGTGATCGCGCGTGAAGTCCAAGACCCCTTGGCGCGAATGATTTTAAACGACAGCTTTGCCGAAGGCGAGGAGATCGCGCTTTCGGTGCTGGATGGCGGTTTGTCGGTCAACGAAAAACCAGTACCAAAGCGCTAGGCTTAGCGGGTCCCTGTCGAACCAAACCCGCCGCCGCCGCGTTCAGTATCGGACAGCTCCATGCTGGTCATCCATTCTAATTGGGTGACCGTCGCGATGACCATTTGGGCAATGCGCATCCCGCGTTCAATGGTAAAACGTCCAGCGCCATGATTGATCAGCAAGACATTAATTTCGCCGCGATAGTCGGCGTCAATGGTGCCGGGTGAGTTTAACACGGTAACGCCGTGGTTTAGTGCCAAGCCTGAGCGCGGGCGAATTTGTGCTTCAAAGCCAGAAGGCAAGGCAATTCGCAAACCGGTTGGGACCATTACCCGCCGTCCGGCCTCGACATGCAGCGGTTCGTCCGCTGGAATAGCGGCGCGTAAATCCATGCCAGCACTGTCCGACGTTTCATAGGCGGGCAGCTCCAGCCCATCAAAATGCTCTAACGGCTTTACCGCCACCAAGGGCCGAAGTTCGCTCATTTTATGGTCTCCGATAGCTCATCTGCAATCGCCGCGGCCAATTTTTGCGCTGTTTGTTTTTTTGACAATTTCGGCCAAGGGTCCATGTCTGTTTCGCGAATTAAAACCACTTGGTTGTGATCGGCGCCCATCACATCCCCAGACACATCATTGGCAACAATCCAGTCGCATTTTTTACGCAAGCGCTTTTGGGTGGCGTGTTCAATCAGTTGTTCAGTTTCGGCGGCAAAGCCAATGACCAATTGTGGGCGTTTGTTTTTGGGTAGGGCGCTGACCGTGGCTAAAATATCCGGGTTTTCGGTAAAGCAAAGCTCTGGTGTAGCTTTGCCCTTCTGTTTTTTAATTTTTTGGCAACTCGCCGCGTCCGTTCGCCAATCAGCAACCGCAGCAGCAAACACGGCCACATCCACCGGCAAAGCATTTTCCGTAGCCCGTAACATCTCGCAGGCGGTTTCAACTTGCACCAATTTTACCCCGCTCGGCGCCGTAATGTTGACCGGGCCACTGATCAAGGTAACATCTGCGCCCAATGCCGCCAATGCTTCGGCCACCGCAAAACCTTGCTTGCCGCTAGAGCGATTGGCCAGATAGCGCACGGGATCAATCGGCTCATGAGTGGGGCCAGCGGTGACAAGGGCGCTTTTTCCAGTTAGCGGACCGCCGCCCAATTGCGCCTTGATCGCTGTTAAAATTTCCTCAGGTTCGGCCATGCGTCCCGGACCAAACTCGCCGCACGCCATATCGCCCGCATTGGGACCAACGAATTGCACGCCATCATCCAATAGTGTTTTGACATTGCGCTTTGTGGCGGCGTGTTCCCACATCCGTACATTCATCGCCGGGGCCAATAATACTGGCTGGTCGGTGGCTAACAAACACGTTGAGGCCAGATCATTGGCCAAGCCATGGGCCATTTTCGCCATTAGATCAGCCGTGGCCGGTGCAACCACCAATAGATCGGCACTGCGTGATAATTGGATATGGCCCATTTCTGCTTCGTCGGTGAGATCAAAAAGATCCGTGAACACTTTCTCGCCGGTCAGCGCCGATATGGACAACGGCGTAACAAACTCGGTTCCGGCTTGGGTGCAAATTGCCCGCACCCCAAAGCCGTCTTTGGCGAGCAAACGGATCAGCTCCAAACTTTTATAAGCAGCAATACCGCCGCCAATGATCAGAAGAATGTTTTTGCTATGCATGAGATTTTTATTCCGTACCAAAGTGATCTTAATCTTAGCTCGCAAAAAACACAAACTTTACTGCCACTAATAATAACCCAATACCGCCGGTTAAAACACCTATGTCACGCCATAAGTTTGCCCGCGCCGAAAGCTGGCTCAACCGCTGCAAGCTGTCCTCATGGAGCGAAAATCCGTGGGTTTTGGTGGTGTGGACCAACTCGGTTATATCCGACAGTGCCGTTGGCAAGGCACGTGCGGCATCGCGCAGGTCTAACAGATCATCGGCCAATTCGTTAAGCTGTCCTTCGGCCCCAAGTTCGCGTTTGATCCAGCGCTCAATAATTGGAGCAGACGCGCCCCATAAATCGTGATCCGGATTTAAGGTACGCGCCACGCCTTCAACTTGCACCATGGTTTTTTGTAACAACACCAGTTCGGGGCGCAAATGCATGTCAAAGCGTGCGGTCACTGCAAATAACTGCATTAGCAACTGGCCCATGGATACATTTTTTGCAGTTTTGCCAAATACCGGCTCGCCGACGGCACGTAACGCTTGGGCAAAATCATCAACGAGATGGGTTTTGGGAACATAGCCGGCTTCGAAATGTACTTCGGCAACCCGCCGGTAATCTCGGCGCAAAAACCCGTATAGAATTTCGGCTAGATATCTTCGTTGTTCGGGGCCGATGCGCCCGATAATCCCAAAATCAACCAACCCAAGTTGACCATCCGCCAAGGCAAACATATTGCCCTCGTGCAGGTCCGCATGAAACACCCCGTGGTCCAATGCAAATGATAAAAAGCTGGTGGGGATTAGCTCTGCTAATTTGGATAAATCCAGCTTGGCTTTACGTAAGCCATCCATGTCCGTTAATGGGATGCCACCCAGCCAGCTCATCACCAATACCCGTTCGCGGGTTAGGTCCCAGTGAATATCGGGAATGGTAACATGTTCAATTTGCGCAGAAATTTCAGCCAATTCAGAAGCCGCCGCCGCTTCCATTCGTAAATCCAGCTCCAGCAATAACGAACGGGTAACTGTGGCCACAAACCGTACCGGCTCTAAGCGTTTGGAGGCCGGAAACCATTTTTCAACTAATTTCGCGCCCAAGGCCAAGGTTTCAATGTCACGTTGAATTCGTTTTTCAATTCCGGGACGTAGTAATTTTACCGCAATAATATCGCCATCACTGGTTTTGGCGCGATGAACCTGGGCAATAGAGGCGGCGGCAATTGCCTCGCTAAACCCACAAATTTGTTCGGGCCAGTTCGGGCCAAAATTTGTCGATAAAATGTCCTCGGCTTCTTGTTGTGAAAAAGGTTCCATTTTGTCTTTTAGGGAAGACAAGCCAGAGACAAATTCTTCGGACAGAATATCGCCGCGGGTGGCTAGAAACTGGCCTAACTTCACATAAGACGGCCCTAGTTTCTCCAAGGCCCGTGCCAGTTTCGTGCCGCGATTACCGGCGGGGGCTGGCAAACCAAACCGCGCCAACCAACCAAGCACACGGGTGCTGGTCGGCAATAGCCCGCGATATTCAGACGGCACCAAGGCATCATGGCGGGCCAATATTAGCCCTGTACCTAGCAATGATAGAAACACCCGCATGGTTATCGTTTCCATCCCATGTGTAAGGCGGCAATGCCGCCGGTAAAATTGGTGAATGAAACTTTGGCAAATCCGGCTTGCGTCATCATTTCGGCAAAGGTTTTTTGGTTCGGGAATTTGCGAATGCTTTCGACGAGATATTGATAGCTCTCGCGGTCATCGGCAACCACGTCGCCTAGGGCTGGAATGGCGTTAAACGACCACAGGTCATAGGGAATTTCTAGCATTTGCGAAGTTGGCTTGGAGAACTCCAAACACAAGAAGCGACCGCCGGGCTTTAATACCCGCAGCATTTCGCGTAAAGATTTTGGTTTGTCGGTGACGTTGCGAATACCAAAGCTAATGGTCACCACATCGGCGATATCATCAGCAAATGGCAAGCACTCCGCATTGGCGCAGGCGTGGGTTAGGGTTTCAGGGTCGTCGTCTTTGCGTCCGGCAAACAGCATTTCGGCGTTGATGTCGTTGGTACAAGCGCGGGCTGGCAAACCACCCTTGCGGGCGCGAACTTTTTCTGCTGCCGCCAAGAAGCGCCGTGAAATATCGCCGGTGCCGCCGGCCACATCAATCAGCAATTGCCCCGGTTGTGGGTTGGCTCTGGCGATCAACATATTTTTCCATAGCCGATGCACGCCAAATGACATGACATCATTCATCAGGTCATAGCGCTCGGCCACGCGGTCAAACACCTCGCGAACCATGCCTGCTTTCATCTGCTTCGGCACGCGGCGAAAACCAAATGATTCTTCGTTTTGTTGTGTGGACTTTGTGTTCATGGCGGCGGAACATACCGGTTCAAGCTTGAAACTACCATAGGACATTTCACATATGCCTGAACTTCCCGAAGTTGAAACCGTTCGCGCTGGCCTTGCGCCGGTATTTGAGGGCAATCAGATCAGCAAGGTGTTTGTTGGTCGGCCTAATTTGCGCTTTGCCTTTCCCGACCGATTTGCTGAGCGTTTAACCGGCGCCAAAGTTGAAACCTTGGGGCGGCGCGCCAAATATTTACTGTTTGGGTTAAGCACCGGCGAAACCCTGTTAAGTCATTTGGGGATGAGCGGTTCATTTTTGGCCCTTGCGCCAACCGAAACCAGGCCGGTGAACGCGAAAAGCAAACATGACCATGTGGTGTTTGAGATGATCAATGGCGCAACAGTGATCTATAATGACCCGCGCCGGTTTGGGTTTATGGACCTTATCGTAACCGACCAGTTGGAAGGCTCGAAGTTTTTAAAAGACCTCGGCCCAGAACCCACCGGCAATTCATTATCGGCGGATGATATAGCGCAAAAATGTAAGCGCCGGGCTGGGCCGATTAAATCAGCCTTGCTCGATCAAAAAATGATTGCGGGCTTGGGTAATATTTATGTCTGCGAAGCGCTGTTTCGGGCAAAAATTCATCCCACCACCCGCGCCTGCGACCTGTCCTTGGCTCAAATAGAGAACCTGGTTGGCCATATTCGTGATATTATTCACCAAGCCATCCTTGCTGGCGGCTCTACCTTGAAGGATTTTTCGGCTACTGATGGTGAGTTGGGGTATTTTCAACACCAGTTTGAGGTGTATGGCCGGGCGACAAGTCCGTGCTTGGCGACAAATTGCACCGGAACAATTGAACGCATTGTTCAAAGCGGCCGTTCCAGCTTTTTTTGTCCGGTTTGTCAGTAAGTTGTCTATCGTCGGTAGTGTCTCAGTTTGAATTCCGGCATGAAGTTGCCGCATTTCTATGAGATATTGTCGCAAATTCTAATATTTTGTTATTGGGATTGCGCGAAACTATCAGACAGTGTTAGGTTTCGTGTTAATTTTTGGGTGTGCGATAAAACCCAGTTCAGGAGAAGGCCAGTGCCAAAAGGACCACAAGGTCAAAAACGTCCAGCTGATGCAATCGGTGCGGCTGTAATGGTGGCACAGATAGCAACAGGCGAGATTGAGGATACGAAACTAACCACACCGGGCCGCAGGAAAAGCGGGTTGGCCGGAAGTCGTGCGAGAAACGAATCTCTGACACCGGAAAGGCGCAAGGAAATTGCGAAGAAAGCAGCCGAAGTGAGGTGGGTGTGATGGCTCATCATTCAACGTCTATCGCAAATTCATTTATTCAAAAAGCAAGATCGAAGGATAGTTTTTTGACTCAGATGCAATTGCAAAAATTAGTTTACATCACGCATGGGTGGAGCCTCGCCATAAGTAATTCGCCCATTACATCTGATGCGCCATGTGCTTGGGAGTATGGCCCTGTCTATCCTGAATTATGGGAGGCATTGCGAAGATACGGTCGCTCATCTGTAAGTGGGGTGATTAAGTTTGGTGATTTTGGAATGAATATGTTTGCGAAAAATGCGGACGAAGTTGTCACTGCGGATTTTTCTGAAACGGAAACCTCTCTCATTGCTAAAATTTTTGAAATATATGGCAGTTTCCACGCTTTTCAACTTTCTGCGTTAACTCACAAAGAGGGCACACCGTGGTATAAAGTCTTTGTTGAGAACAAAAAGAAAAAGGGTGAAATTCATAATATCGATATAAGAAATCATTTTGTCGAAATCGCCCTTAATGCAGAAGCATAAAACTATAAGTATAGACGATGTAGCGGCTGGATTATCTGCCGTTGAGGGAAAGGGAATTCCCGATGAAAACGATGTATTGGAAGTCTCTGACCTAGAAGACGATAGAATACGCGAAGAAATAGCCAACTTAAAATCTGATCGCCAACTTAGGGAAAAATATGGTAATCGCATACTTAAGTTCCTAGAGTGGTATGCAATAGGTGTTTTCTTATTAATTCTTTTAAGTGGATTTAGCCATATTCCTTTTTCTCTTCCGGACAATGCGTTGATTGCCCTAGTTGGTAGTACCGCAATCGCTGCAATTGGCCTTGTTGGGTTTGTTGCAAAGGGTTTGTTCGGGAGTGGGAAAAATTAATCTGCAATTTATTAAATTGAACATAATGCTTGCTAAGATAGTTTAGCTCACTTACAACAATGGCATGAACAAGCTGCTATTACATAAGCGCACCCTAATTTTGTCCCTTTTAGTTGAGGGTTCTTCTATGCGGTCAATTAGTCGCGTGGTTGGTGTTTCGATTAACACAGTTACCAAAATGTTGATTGACGCTGGTGAAGCGTGCGCGGCCTATCACGAGATCTATGTGCGGGACGTTCAGGCGCAACGCATCCAGTGCGATGAGACTTGGTCACTTTGCTATGCCAAGGCAAAGAACGTCACTAAGGCGAAATCGGCACCAGACGTTGCGGGTGATGTGTGGACATGGACAGCCTTAGACGCTGATAGCAAACTCATTGTGTCTTATTTGGTTGGTGGCCGTGACAGTTCCTATGCACTGGCCTTTATGGATGATGTACGTTCGAGACTGGCTAATCGGGTGCAGATCACTACGGACGGACACAAGGCTTACCTAGAAGCCGTTGAAGGTGCCTTTGGTGGCGATGTGGACTATGCACAGCTAATCAAACTGTATGGCGCTTCACCAGATAGCGCCAAGGGCTGGTATAGTCCTGCTGAGTGCACCGGGATCAGGAAACGCCGGATTGAAGGCAACTCTGATATGGCACATGTCAGCACGCCCTATGTTGAGCGCATGAATTTGAATATCCGTATGGGCAACCGCAGGTTCACCAGATTAACCAATGGTTTCTCAAAGCGGATCGACAACCACTTGCACATGCTGTCCCTGTATTTCCTGCATTACAACTTTTGTCGGATACACAAGAGCCTTGGCGTATCGCCAGCTATGGAAGCGAGCGTTTCAGATACGTTGCATGATATTGAATGGATTGTTAGTTTAATCGATGCAATGAAGCCAGAACCGAAGAAACGTGGGACTTACAAGAAAAGAATTTCAAACTGAGACACTACCCTATCGTCTGGTGCGTTTCTTCTTCACTTCATGGCTTCTCCTCTCGTCTCTCCTCTCGTCTCTCCTCTCGTCTCCCTCCGGCTTGACCGCCCCCCTCTTTTTACTCGTCTCCCTCCGGCTTGACCGGAGGGTCCATACATCAATATGTGAAACGGTTGTTATTGCACAAAGAGCTGGGCCCACCGGTCAAGCCGGAGGGAGACGAGGGGGGAGACGCGGGGGGAGACGAGTAAAAAAAAGGAGGCCCAGCTCTTCGTGCAACATTCATGCATGTTTCATAGTGCGCTATGGACCCCCCGAACAAGTCGTGGGGTGACAGATGAGAGAGGGTCGTGGGGTGACAAGTGGTGAGAGTCTTGGAGTAAGACTGGGCCGAAACCATAATCCACGAATAGTGA
>JAESUG010000151.1 GCA_016763185.1 Robiginitomaculum sp.
TCTAGACGGGCGTTCAAAAAAAAGCCCCGGTCAAATTGACCGAGGCTTTTCTATTTGGATCAAGCGAAATGAAAATCGCTTGCCTGTATGATTTTACAGCGTTGCGGTTAGGCGTAAATAGTAGAACCCGCCGGCAATACCAAATGGTGAAGTAACCGGAAATCTCGAACCAACAACACCTGAAAATGGATTTTCATCCGGGAAATTGTTGAGGAAATTGTCGGCACCAACGGCAACCCTGAAATTGTCAGTAATATCAAAACCGACTTGTACGTCAAAGGTAAATTCAGCACCAGCTTCAATTGGGAAGGCTAGATTACTGTCTAGGTGATCTTCAAAAAACCCACCAAAATAGTTGGCGCGAATTAAGCCAGACCACTGACCTTGATCATGGTTGATGGTCAAGCTACCCCGCGTTGCCGGAAGGTTGTCTTCCAACTGACGGATACGCCCGGCACCTAATGAGCCATTATTTTGAACTTCGGTATCGGTATAGTTGGCAACCAATGTAGCACTGGTTGAACCAACACCAAAGTTAAGTGGCGTATTGATCACAATATCAATACCGCGTGTACGCGTGTCAAAATCATTGTTAAAGAACGTAAACTCGGTCAAATCTTCTGAACCAGCAAAGTCTGCAACGCTTAATACACCCGCCGCATCCAAAGCATTTAACAATTGTGACGTTGAATCGTTCGCACCAAAAGCAACACCGTTATTCGTCGCTGTCGTCCGCAATGCACCGATAAAGTCCTGACTGCCCGAAAGCGCAATCCGGTCGTTCACACTGATATTAAAGAAGTCGAGCGTAACACTGGCCGAACCAATATTAAACGCGGTGCCGAAAGTGAAGCTATCCGCAGTCTCAACACCCAAAGTTGGGCGTACACCACCTTCGGAAACGATGAAGTCAGAAATAAACTGACCCGCACCGCTGGTTAGCGGAACAGTACCTCGGTCAATCAATTGGGTACCAGCAAATACAGTGGAAACATTGGTCACATTGGCTTGTCCGGCCGTTGGAGCGTGGAAACCAGTACTGTAACTACCGCGAATTTTAAAATCATCGGTCAAAGCATATAGACCAGCGATCTTATAATTGGTGGTTGAACCAAACGCCGTGTAATCCTCAAAACGAACGGCTGCTTGCAAAACCAATTGCTCGGTTACATCGGCCTCAGCATCCAGATAAAACGCGATGTTCGATTGGCTGCTAGTTCCTGCCGTACCCGGGGTAAAGCCGCCAAAGCCATTTGAGCTGGAAGCAAAACCTTGTCCGGTTGGGAAGGCAGTTGATGGCGCTGAAAGCGGTCCCAAAGTAAACGATGCCGCATCACCAGAACGAATGGTGAAAGATTCTGAACGGAATTCAAAACCGCCGGCAATGTGTAAGTCGGAAGCAAAGCTTGCAACTGGAACACCATAACCCAAGTCAAGATTGATGACGTTTTCTTCTTGGCTGTAACCACCAGGATTAAACGAAGTTGGGGTGTTTGGCCCAAGCGACGCATTTACCGTGTTAAAGATAAAGAAGTCGGCATCATTGCGGCCATAGCGATAGCTAAGGTCATAAGAGAGACCTTCGCCCAACTCTAGCTCACCTTTAATGCCAACCGCAATACTACGGTCTTGTAGCTCACCACCAAAGCGCGGGGTAAAACCACCTGGGAATAATTCAAGAAAGCTAAAGCAGTTTGGATCAGCGTTTGTTGAAGCCAACAAACCTGGATCAGGCAACAAGCCACCACCCGCAGTTAGCGGAATACCCGCAGGGCAATCACCGATAGTATCGCCAGAAAGATCGCCAACCAACACTGATGGCACACCATTTGGATCAGGGGCGCCGGTTAATGGATTGACCAACGGTCCAGCAAATACACCACCACGATTGGTTGGGTTACGAAAGAAAAACCCACCTTCAACCCGGCGACTGGCATAGTTACCAAACGCGTATATTTGGCCGGTATCGCTAAAGTTAACACCAGAATTAACAATAATTTTGATGTCGTCATCAACCTGAGGCTGGCCCCATGATTGGGCGATAGCTGCAACCGCTGTATTACCCGCAGCAATCAATGCTGCTGCATCGTCGCGCTGTACAGAACGAGAGGTCTCGTCCACATTGCGCCATTCACCCGTAATGTTGACAAAGCCAGTATCGCCCAACGGCAAACCAACATTGGCTGCAACCGTTATTTGATCACCATCACCTTCATACGTCGAGCCATACCGAACATCGACAGTTGCGCCATCGGTATCATCACGAAGAATAAAGTTGATCACACCGGCAATCGCATCGGAACCATATTGCGAAGAGGCACCATCGCGCAGGATTTCAACTTGTTTGAGCGCCAAAGCAGGAATGGTTGAGATATCTGGACCTTGCGAGCCATCAGAAATACCACCGCCCAAAAAGGCGATGACTGCCGCACGATGCAGCCGCTTGGAATTAACCAAAACCAAGGTTTGGTCTGGGGAGAGGCCACGCAAATTGGCTGGGCGTACCAAAGTCGCCGCATCTGAAATAGGCTGTGTGTTCACATTGTAAGAAGGCACAGAGTTACGAATAAGATTGCTCAGATCACCGTCACCTTGATTAAAAAGTTCTGTACCAGAAATTACGTCAATCGGCACCGGTGCATCCGCGGCAGAACGTGCCGAGCGGCGGCTACCCGTTACCACAATCGTATCGTCAGAAGCGCCTGCGTCTTGGGCCATAACTATGGGCGCGGAGAACGTACCCATCATAAGTGCTGAAGCACCCATTAATAAAAATCTTTTACTCATCGACTTTCCTCATTTGTTTTTCTTCGGATGTTACGCTGTTTAAGGCGAACGCATAGTATTGTATAAAAATATTCAGTCATGCAACGGCTAGGCTACGCCTGACGGGCGAATTTGGGTAAAAATACCCCACAACTAAAAGGTTAATTCACAAATGTGCTAAATAGGTCACATATTCGACGACAATTGGCATAAACACGCGCAAATCAAAAATCGTCATCCGTGGCACCCAGAAAATATTTTCATTGACAAGAAATGCTTTTTGCATCGGTTATCACGCCAACTAGTCTGTTTTGTTTTCAGATGAAGACAATAAAAAATATTCAGGGGTACCGTTTATGAGTGCAAAAATCACAGGTCAAATCCTTACCCAACGCAAATTCGTACCCCTGCTAATTGCACAGATATTGGGCACGTTTAATGACAACATCATCAAGTTTTCGCTGATGGTTCTAGCCGGCAACGGGTTACTAAAATTTGGAACCTTTGAGCCGGGTATTATGGTCGCATTGGCTGCCAACACATATGTGATACCCATATTTGCATTTTCGGCGATGGCTGGACAATTTGCCGACCGGTTTGATCGAACACGCATTATGCGGTGGACCAAATTGGGTGAAGTATTTCTGATGGGCCTAACCGCCATTGGCTTCTTATTGATGAGCACTCCGGTTTTGTTCCTTTGTTTGTTTTTGATGGGTCTACAGACGGCATTTTTCTCGCCAGCGCGCCTGGCGTCCATGCCCTATTTCCTAAACGCAGACGAATTGATACCGGGCAATGCCTTGGTCAGCGGGAACATGTTTTTACTCGTCTTAGGGGGTTCATTATTAGGCACGTTATTGATATTAACCGCCGGGGGGCCATTGGTACTTAGCCTGGTTTTGGTGGTTTGTTCCATTATAGGCTGGATTGCCATTCAGTTTTTACCGTTATCTCCTGCCCCAAAACCCGACTTAAAAATCAATCCGAATTTTGTCGGCGAAACCTTCCATTTGCTAAAATTTGTAACGACCATCCCGCACGTGCTGCGCCCGATCCTTGGGGTTTCATGGTTTTATTGCATGGGCGGTGCTTTTTTGGCGGCTTTGCCGATTTATGTAAATGAGGTGTTGGGATTAGACTCCACCGTTTTGGCGGTAATGATTGCGACCTTTAGCATCGCTGCTGCAACCGGCTCGGTGTTATGCGGCGTTCTTTCCAACAAGGATAATGCTATTTTATTTTCAATTGGCGGCCTAATCGCCACCGTTATTTTTGCCTCAGCGATTTACGTCCTGAGCAATAACCTACCGGTTTATGAGTACACAACCGCCGGGCCATTTTTAGCGGATAGTCGCAATTGGCCTCTAATGGTCGCGATGTTTGGTTCATCCATTGCCACCGGAATGTTCGTGGTGCCACTCCAAGCCATGACCCAAAAACGCGCCGCTGTTGAAACCCGCGCCCGCACCTTAGCCGGTAGCGCCTTGGTCATTGCGCTGGCGGCGATCATCGGCCAGTTCGCTCTGGTTTATACCGCGCTTGCCGGATTATCAGTACAATCGGTATTTGCCGGTATCGCAATTATTAGTGCCGGCGGTGCGATTTACATGGTTTGGGCGCAAAAAATGGGAAGATTTTAAATGAACTCTAAATCCCCCCGCGACAAACCAAGTTCGATGGCCTAAACCCCTTTCATGCAGATTCTTTCCACAACCGCTGATTTGGCAAAAACATGCGAAATCGCCGCCCAAGCCGACTTTGTCACCGTCGATACCGAGTTCATGCGCGAGCATACGTTTTGGTCGAAATTGTGCTTGATCCAAATCGCGACCCATGATGTTGAAGCCATTATCGACCCGCTGGCTAACGGACTGGACTTGGCACCGTTTTTGGCGTTGATGCGCGATCCATCCGTGACCAAAGTGTTTCACGCGGCCCGGCAAGACATCGAAATATTCTATGCGCTGATGGGCGAAGTCCCCGCCCCGATTTTTGACACCCAAATCGGCGCCATGGCCGCTGGATTGGGCGACAGTATTGGCTATGACAAGCTGGTCAAAGCCATGCTTGGGATTGATGTTGACAAAGGCTCTAGGTTTACCGATTGGTCGCGGCGCCCACTTGCGCCAACCCAACTTACCTACGCGCTGGGTGATGTCACCCATTTGCGCGATTTGTACCCGTTATTGCTCGAGCGCTTGACCCAGAAGAACCGCTTGCATTGGCTCGATGAAGAAATGGCATTGTTGGCCAATCCTGCCATTTACGCTTTCGACCCAAAATTGGCTTGGAAACGAATGAAAGTCCGTAAATATAGTTCCAAATGGCTAGCGATAATGCGGTTGGTGAGCGAATGGCGCGAAACCGAGGCCCAACGGGTCGACCGCCCCCGTGGACGTATCTTAAAAGACGACGCCATCTATGAAATTGCCGCCCAATGCCCAACCACACCAGAGGCTTTGGGCCGATTGCGCGCCATACCAAATGGCTTTGAACGCTCTAAAAGCGCCGGCGGCTTACTGGCCGCAGTCAAATTGGCATTAAGCGACCCCAAACAATACGCACCGGCCATTGCCCCGCCGGTTCGCAATCCGGCCGGCTTAGGACCAGTGATCGAGATGTTAAAAGTCCTATTGCGTATTCGCGCCGAAGAAATTGGCGTGGCCCCGCGGTTAATCGCCAATACTGCAGATATTGAAAGTTTGGCCGCGAATGATGAAGCGGATATCGCTGCCTTACGAGGTTGGCGCCGCCAAGAATTTGGCGAAGCAGCCTTGGGCATGAAAGCCGGACAGCTTGGCTTGCGCCTAAAAGACGGCATAATCGTTTTAGAACAATAGACGTAAAGCGCCGTATTGATCATACACCCCAAAACCGCGCCGTTATGAAGAATTTCTCAAAAGGCTGGACCCCGGCGCAAGGCCGGGGTCCAGCTCTTTCTTCAGCAAGTCACAAAAACTAAACCATGATAATCAACGCGGAGGGAGCAACCCATAACCGCTTCATACCCCTTACTCGTCGTCTGCAAATCCCAAAATAGCTTTAGTTTCCAAATACTCATCAAATCCATCCGGCCCTCGTTCTCGGCCATTGCCAGATTGTTTATACCCACCAAACGGTGTTTTCGAATTTGGACTAGCGCCGTTTAAATGAACCATTCCGGTACGTAGTTGAGAGGCAATTTCACGAACCTTGGCTTTGTCCGCACCGGAAATATAGCTCGACAAGCCATATGATGTATCATTGGCGATCTTCACCGCTTGCCCTTCATCCGAATAGGCTAAAATACACAAAACCGGACCAAAAATCTCCTCACGTGCGATAGTCATGTCATTGGTTACATTGGCAAACACCGTCGGGCGGACGTAAAACCCGCGATTAAGCTCCTCCGGTCGTCCCGGCCCACCAGCCACCAACTGCGCCCCTTCTTTGATACCGGTTTCGATCAAGTCTTGGATTTTTTGCCACTGCACCTGCGACACCACTGGCCCCATCACCATGCCATCACTTAAGGGATCACCGACAACAATCTTATTGGCCGTTGCTGCCGCAACCGCACTGGCTTCCTCCATTCGCGCTGCGGGTACCAACATCCGCGATGGCGCATTACAGTTTTGGCCAGAGTTTACACTCATGGTTCGCATGCCACCGGACACCGCTTTGGCAAAACCCTCCGTATCCAAGTCATCTAAAATGATATTGGCTGACTTACCGCCCAATTCTTGCGATACGCGTTTTACGGTCGGTGCAGCAGCTTGGGCCACCGCAATTCCAGCCCGCGTCGAGCCGGTAAACGATATCATATCAATCCCCGGATGGGCGGCAATGGCGGCCCCCACCGTTGGGCCATCGCCGTGAACCATATTGACCACGCCAGCCGGCACCTTGGCCGCATCCAAGATTTCCATCAGTATTTGCGCCGACAGCGGTGAGACCTCGGACGGTTTCCAAACCAAGGTACACCCGGTAGCCAAAGCCGGAGACAATTTGCAGAAAATCTGGTTCATCGGCCAGTTCCACGGCGTGATCAGCCCACACACACCAATCGGCTCACGCACCACTTGCACGTTTCCTCGCATTTCGTGAAATTCAAAGTTTTGTAAGGTTTCAATGTCTGAACTTAGCAAGCTATGGCCAACCGCAGCTTGTGCTTGCACCGCCAACCAATTCGGAGCGCCCATTTCTTGCGTGATCGCGGCGGCGATATCGCCGGCACGTCGATCGTATTCGGCCAATACCGCACGCATCACGGCCAAGCGCTCGTCCGCACTGGTGCGCGACCAACTCGCAAAGGCCCGCTGTGCGGCGGCGACGGCCATATCAACATCATGCGCGCTCCCCAATACCAATTGGGCGCAAACTTCTTCATTGGCGGGATTGATGACATCCAACAATTGTTTGCCATCAGGTACGACCCATTGGCCATCAATGTAGAATTTATCTAAGATTTTCATGTTTACGTTCCTTCATATTATTCATTCATCAGCAGGATACACGACCATCGCCAACCGGCGCAATGCAACATCTTGTCCAAAGCCAGAAATTTACTCGCATCAACCTAAGTTTCGCGTTAGAATGGGCCGATGCGCCCCGAAATTCTCTTTTCGCTATTTGCCCCTGTTGCCAGTATTTCTGGTGTCGGCCCGAAAGTCGCACAGAACTTGGCGAAACTAAAGGCCGAGCGGGTGGTGGATCTGTTGTTTATGGTGCCCCACACCATTACCGACCGCAGAGCGCGCCCCGGTGTTGCGGGCGCGAGACACGATAGCATTGCCACCTTTGAGGTCGAGGTTGAAGAACACCTACCCCCGATGCGTCGCGGCCTACCTTACAAAGTTCGCACCAATGAGGCCAGTGGCTGCCTAACCCTCACTTGGTTCCATGCCCGTCCCGATTGGCTATTGCAACAATTGCCCGTCGGTGAAACCCGGTTGGTCAGCGGCAAAGTCGAGCGCTTTGGCGGCGAGTTGCAAATGCTCCACCCCGATTTCATCCTGCGCCCCCAAGATGCCGCCGAAATGCCGCCCCTGGAGCCGGTTTACCCAATGACAGCAGGCTTGGCTGCCAAAACCCTGCGCAAAGCCATCCTTGAAGCCTTAAGGCGTGCCGAAGAACTACCGGAATGGAATTCTGTCTCCCTCATGCAAACCCGCAACTGGCCAAGCTGGCGCGAGGCATTAGAGCAATTGCACAATCCAACGGTTCCGATGGACCCAGATCAGCGCGATCCAGCGCGAACGCGACTGGCCTATGATGAATTGCTGTCCAAGCAATTGGCCTTGGCATTGGTTCGCAACAAGCGAATGTCACTGGGCGGTTATCCCCAACAAAGCACGGGTGAGCTCGTCAACAAGGTCATCCAAGCCGCACCGTTCACCCCGACCCATGACCAGTTACAGGCCTATCAAGAAATTGCAGAGGATTTAGCACAACCCATCCAGATGAGCCGCTTGCTACAAGGCGATGTTGGCTCCGGCAAAACCTTTGTTGCCGCCCTTGCTTGCGCCCATGTGGTGAGCGCTGGCCGCCAAGTCGCAATCATGGCCCCCACCGAAATACTAGCCCGTCAGCATGGCCAAACCTTACCGGCACTGCTCGCCCCGGCGGGCATCAGGGTTGAGGTACTGACCGCCCGTGACAAAGGGCTCAAGCGCCGCGATATCTTGCACCGGCTGGCGGAGGGTGAAATTGATGTGATTTGCGGCACCCATGCGTTGTTCCAAGACGGCGTGGCCTATCACGATCTTGGATTGGTGGTGGTCGATGAACAACACCGGTTTGGGGTCGCGTCTCGTGTGCAATTGCTCAACAAAGGCGTGCGCCCAGATTTGTTGGTGATGACGGCGACACCCATTCCGCGCACTCTGACATTGGCAAGTTTTGGCGATATGGAAAGCTCGCAAATTCGTGAAAAGCCCGCGGGGCGCAAACCGATTGCCACCCGCGCTATGCCGTTGGAGCGTATGGACGATGTGATACAGGGCCTACGCAATATATTTGCCAAAGGTGAGCGGGCGTATTGGGTGTGTCCGCTGGTCGAAGAAAGCAATCATTTAGACCTTGCTGCTGCCGAACAACGATACAGCGAATTGGCGGCAATCTTTGGGCAAAAGGTTGGACTGATCCACGGACGGTTATCGGCGCAAGACAAAGAGGAAATCACCAATCGCTTCAAGGCTGGTGACATTGAATTACTGGTGGCAACCACCGTGGTTGAGGTTGGGGTGGATGTGCCCGATGCCACCGTGATGGTGATTGAACATGCCGAGCGGTTTGGCTTGGCGCAATTACATCAATTGCGCGGGCGGGTGGGTCGTTCTGACAAACCATCATCGTGTATTTTGCTGTATCAAGCACCGTTGGGCGTGAACGCAACGGAGCGATTATCGGTGATGCGCGAAACCGAAGATGGGTTCTTAATCGCTGAAAAAGATGCGGCATTGCGTGGGTTTGGCGACTTGTTAGGGGTGTTGCAATCCGGTCAGGTTCGTTCGCGTTTTGCGGATTTAGCGACCGATGGGGAGTTGTTGGAGCTGGCGCGCACCCAAGCGCGGATGGAGGTGCAAGCCGACCCGGAACTTCAGGGAGAACGAGGTGTTGCTTTGAAAACCTTGCTGTATTTATTTGAACAAGATCAGGCGATTTTATTGCTAACCAGCGGTTAAGACTTTGATTTCTTTCTTGGTTCTGGGTAGACCAAGCCGGCGGAAATCACCAATTTAGCTGCGTCCTCTACGCTCATTTTCAAATCTCTCAGGTTTTCACGTTTTTCATACAGTAAAAACCCGGAGGTTGGATTTGGGGTAGTTGGTACGAAAACCGCAACCGTGTCCTCATCTAGCAGATCGGTAAGCTCGCCTTTGGTACCGGCAGTGATGAACCCGATCGCCCATAAATTCTTGCGCGGATACTCAATTAACACCGCGTCTTTGAATGATTTTTCTGAACCGCTGACGATGGTGTGGATGATCTGTTTGACCGCCTCATACAAATTGCTGACAAACGGTACGCGCCGTAACAAGCTTTCGCCAAATCCGATCAGGGTGCGTCCGAAAATATTGGCCGTTAGTGCGCCTAATAGAGTTAGGCCAATAACCGCAATCACCAGCCCTAATCCTGGCAAATCAACAGGTAGATACGTCTCTGGGTTATATTTTTTTGGGATCAGTGGCAAAATAGAACCATCGACAAAATTGATAAAACTAACCACCACCCAAACCGTGGCCCCGATCGGTGCGGTGATGACAATTCCGGTTAGGAAACTGTTCCGCAGCCACAATAACAGCCCTTTTTTGTGAGGTGGCTGATCGTCTTGATGTTGCTCAGGCATTTGTGTTCTCCATTGTTCACTAGTTTCACCGATGTCAGTGATTCTGACAAGCTCGATTTCATTTTCAATCAATAGCTTGAAGCCAAGGGGCAGCAAGTCCTATGATGAAGCAGAATCGACCGAGGCAAACCATGTTCACACCATCGACTATATTACGTATTAGCTTGTATTCATTACTTGTTTTTATTATTTTGATTGCTGCTTCCATGTATGCAGGCCGCGATAATTTGTTTCGATTTTTCCTTGATCCTAAAATTCCGTTCCAAACCTACCAACCACCGCCCGCCCCCGACTACACCGATCCGTCCAGCTGGGTACAAGCGCCCAACACCGATCAAGCCAAAGACCAACCACAAGTTTTTGTCGTCACCCCGTCTACCTATTGGGGCGGTGAACACTGGAATACCGACCTTGCGGATGAAAAAGCCGGGGATCGGTTAACTCGGATTGCGGTACCGAACTGGGCCGGCCCGTTTCGCAAAGCTGGCACCGTGGTTATTCCCAAATACCGCAGTGCATCCTTGTATTCATTCCTCACCACCCGCAACGATGCCAAAGCGGCCAGAGCCTTTGCCTATCGCGATGTATTGGCCGCCTTTGACCAGTTTTTTGCCCAGTCAACCAGCAATGGGCCGATTGTGCTCGTTGGAGCTGAGCAAGGCGGCTTGCATGTGCTAGGCTTGTTACAAGATCGCTTTAACGATCCCCATATTCGCGAACGGTTGGCCGTCGCCTATATCATTGATTTTGCAGTTCCTTTGGACTTGTTTGATGGCGCTTTACAAGGATTATCTTTATGCGCTGACGCGAAAGCATCGAGGTGTGTCGTGGCCTATGGAGCTTTTAATGAAACCGACCGTAAAGAGATCACCCGGTTTCGTGAACGAACCATGGTTTGGGACCAAAAGGGCCGATTGCAGAAAACCCAAGGCCGGGCTTTGGCCTGTGTAAATCCGGTATTGGGTGGTGCCACCAGCGACTTTGCCCCCAGCCGGTTGCATTTGGGTGGCGCAGCGGCTTCTGGGTTGGATTGGGCGATGGAGCCAGCCCCAATTCCGCAACAAACCAGCACCCAATGCGCCGATGGTATTTTGCTGATAGAACCGATTACATCCAATAGCTTACGCAAACCTCGCTCCTTGGGGGCCAGATTTAAACCCAACCCGTTTAACTTGTTTTATGCCGACCTTGCCAAGGATGCAGGCCAACGGGTATTGGCCCTTCAGCAACGCTTTGAAACCGAAGGCCGCCTCGCGCCGCCGTTTGGCGGCACCATTGAATTACGCGAAAGCCCGATCAACAAAACACCGGATATCAACCCATGAAATCACCCGCACATTCTGTCATTGAGCTGATTGGCAATACGCCATTACTGCGCTTGAACCAAGCCTCCGATGCCACCGGTTGCGAGATTTTAGGCAAGGCTGAGTTCCTGAACCCCGGCCAGTCGGTAAAGGATCGCGCGGCGCTGGGCATGGTCCAGTGCGCCCAGCAATCAGGGGCATTGCGCCCGGGCGGTACCATTGTCGAAGGCACCGCTGGCAATACCGGTATTGGTTTGGCGATGGTTGGCGCGGCCCTTGGCCATCCGGTGGTGATTGTGATGCCGAACAACCAAACAGAAGAGAAGAAGCAAGCGGTGCGTTTGTTGGGTGCAAAACTGGTTGAAGTTCCGGCAGTTCCACCAACAAATCCAGAGCATTTTGCCAATTATTCCAAAGTTTTATCGGAAAAACTTAATGCGTCAAATCCGAACGGCGCATGGTGGGCGAACCAGTTTGACAATACCGATAATCGCTTGGCTCATTATCAAAATACTGCGCCGGAGATTGCCGCCCAAACCGGCGGGAAACTAGATGGTTTTGTTTGTGCGGTTGGCTCTGGCGGGACATTGGGCGGGGTGTCCATGTACTTAAAACAGCACCATCCGCAGGTGAAAATCGGACTGGCCGATCCGATGGGGGCCAAATTGCATAACTGGTATTCCAAGGGCGAGTTAACCGCCGAGGGCAATTCAATTACCGAAGGCATTGGCCAAGGCCGGGTCACCCAGAACCTTGTGGATGTTGAGGTTGACCTGTCATGGGCCATTTCCGACACCGAAGCCGTACAGGTTTTGTTTGATTTGGTTGAGCATGAAGGTCTGTGCCTTGGTGGTTCCAGCGGGATTAACATTGTGGGTGCCATCCGCATGGCCGAGCATTTGGGGCCGGGCCATACCATTGTTACTTTGCTTTGTGATTATGGCGATCGCTATGGCTCAAAGCTATATAATCCAGCGTTTTTGCGCGAAAAAGGATTGCCGGTCCCAACTTGGTTAGACAGCGAGTCACCGAAATGAGCGATGCCACCAAGCTGATACACACGGGCCGCAACGACCCCAGTTTCCAAGGCGCCGTCAACCCGCCTATTCACCGTGCTTCAACCATTTTGTTTGAGCGGGCCGAAGATTTGTACGGCTCGCCCAAACGCTCCTATGGCACCCAAGGCATGTGTGTTCATGACAGCCTAAAGGCCGTATTGCGCGAGCTAGAACAAGCTCATTCGGTACAGTTGACCAATAGTGGCCTTAGCGCTTGCACCGTGGCGTTATTGGCCTTGTGCTCCGCCGGGGATCATGTGTTGGTGAGCGATAACACCTATGGCCCGGTCCGCACATTTTGCGACCAGCATTTGTCACGTTTTGGCGCCCAAATTGGCTATTTTGACCCGCGCATTGGAGCGAAAATTGCCGATCATATCCAACCCAATACCAAATTGATTTGGCTGGAAGCGCCCGGCTCACTCACGATGGAGGTATCCGATATCCCGGCCATTGTCGCCGTGGCCAAAGCCAGTAATATTTGGACCGCCATCGACAACACTTGGGCGGCGGGTTGGTTCCTCAAACCCCTGACCATGGGTGTTGATTTTTCCATTCAGGCCGCCACCAAATACCCCTGTGGCCATTCTGATGTATTGATGGGCACAATCGCTGCTGGCCATGCGAAAGCCAGCGCCGTGTTGGCCAAATACAACCAAGCCAGCGGCAATATTAACAGCGCCGATGATGCCTGGCTGGTGTTGCGTGGACTGCGAACCATGGGGGTTCGGTTGGAACGCCACCAGCAAAGCGCCATTGCCATTGCCAAATGGCTGACCACCCGCCCTGAGGTGAGGCAAGTATTACACCCGGCATTGCCAGAGCATCCAGATCATCAGATCTGGCAGCGCGACTTTACCGGTTCGTCGGGTTTGTTTTCATTGGTTTTACGACCCACCAGCGAAAAACAAGTGCTGGCTTTTCTAAATGCTCTGGACTTGTTCGGGTTGGGCTTTTCGTGGGGTGGCTATCTCAGTCTAGCGGTGCATTGCGACCCGCAATTGGTACGCACGGCTGGTCATTGGGTTGCCGACGGCCCGCTTATTCGCTTGTCGATTGGCTTGGAAGACGTGGATGATTTGATTGCTGACTTGGATCAAGCTTTTGCACAAATCACATAAAACTTTCACCAAAAAGCACTGAAAAAAAGATTTTGCGTGATTTGGATGGTTCACCCGTGGATATCTGTTGTCCAGACTCACTTGGGACAGGCAAATACTGAGCAGCACCCTGTCGCAATGCCAAATCATAGGTTTGCTTACGGTTTACAATTTCAAAGAGCCGAAAACCGACGTTTTATGACCGGTTTTCATCATAATTTTAGGGGTTAAAAAGCGCTGGGGGATGCTTCCGGCTTATCCTTGGGCGTGCCGCGCCATTTTTTGGCAGTATTGGCGTTTTTTGGTGTTTTTGGCGTTTTAATGCGCCATAAACCATGAAATTTTGCTGACATTGGCGCGGCAATTGACCGGGTTTGCGGCTATCCGTGGATTACTGATTTGGCCTTGTTTGCCACAGCAACTTCCATGACTTGTTACTCAACGACCCTCACCACCTGTCACCCCACGACCCTCACCACCTGTCACCCCACGACTTGTTCGGGGGGTCCATAGCGCACCATGAAAAATGCATGAATGCTGCACGAAGAGCTGGGCCCCCCGAACAAGTCGGAGGGTGACAGGTTTGAGGGTAGGCGTGGGGTGCCAGCTTGAGGGTAGCAAGTTGTTGGTGATTTCTAGCACGCCATACCGGTCCCCTTACTTTGCGCCGGGGTCCCGTTCTTTATCGGTTAAAAAATCGCTCTCAAAAAACTGGGCCCCGGCGCGGGGGCCGGGGACCGTGGTGCGCTATGATACCATCACCGGCTTTCATCAAGGTGTTGTTGGAAGTGTGTCACTGGGTTCAGGTTCGGTGGCGCAGTATTCGATGAAGGGCGGAGCGGGTTCGACGGTGATGGCGGTGGTTGGCGCAGCATTGGGTGGGGGTACCGAGGCCGGATCGTTGGTGATGACCGGTTCTTTGACAATCGGTGCGGGTGCGGGAACAGGTTCAGTGGCAATAATGGGCGGCGCAATGGCATCGTCTTGTTTGATGAAATCTTGTAAAGTAACGCAGCCAACTAGCATCAGGTAAAGACAAGCACAGCTCAGTAAGCGGGCGCTGGTCAGTGTGCAGGTTGGTTTTTGAGTCAAAAGGGTCATTATATCCTGTCATTCATTACGCTAGGTTTTCCCATTTCCCGGCTTGGTTTTGTTTCCAATAGCAGATGGTTTGCGCTTTGGCTTTGGCGGTTTTCCAAAATTTTCGGGCGTTTTGTACGGCGTTGGTATCAGCATCATCAAACATGACGATAGCGCGTTCAAAGCCTGCGAAATCACTGGGGTCCGCACCGTCTAGCAAAAATGCCACTTGGCTGTCGTTTTCGTTTTTGCTGTCCGTGGTTAGTAATATCGGTTGCTGTTCGGCCCGGGGCAATGTCGAGAGGCTGTGCGGCAAAAAACTGTCATCGGCATAGCTCCACAACCATTGGTCCAGCCAGCTCAATCGCGCCGGGTCAGGGGAGCTGATCAATGCCCGCCATTGATTGGCCAAGGTTTTTTCCAGCAAGCCGGGCAAAACCTTGTCCAATGGGGTGCGTTCCAAATGGTAAAACCATATTTCCATGTAAGGGGGTTAGTCCTCGTGCGACAAAGAAATAAAGCGCTCCAACAAGCGAACCCCAAACCCGGTTGCCCACACCGACTCGCGAGGATCAGCGCGTTTGTCTTTCCACGCCATGCCGGCAATATCCAAATGGGCCCACGGCACATCACCGACAAAGCGTTGGAGGAACTGGGCGGCGGTGATGGAGCCGGCCCCTGCCCCGCCAATATTTTTCATATCCGCGTTGGGCGTGTCAATTAACTTGTCATAGCCAGAGCCTAAGGGTAGCCGCCATAATGGTTCGCCAGAGGCGGCACCGGCAGCGGATAAATCATTAGCCAAGCTGTCATCATTGCTAAATAGGCCGCCATTTTCTTGGCCCAAAGAAACAATAATCGCACCGGTTAATGTGGCCAGATCAATAATCCGGCATGGCTTAAAGCTGGTAATTCCGTACCACAAAGCATCGACCAAAACCAAGCGGCCTTCGGCATCGGTGTTTTGCACTTCGATGGTTTGGCCATTGGCCGAGGTGATAATGTCGCCGGGCCGGGTGGCGGCGGCATCGGGCATGTTTTCAACCAAGCCAACAATGCCAATGACATTGGCGTTGGCCTTGCGCCCGGCCAAGGCGCGCATGGCACCGGTTACAGCGGCAGCGCCGCCCATATCGCCCTTCATATCCCACATGCCATTGCTAGGCTTTAGTGAAATACCGCCGGTGTCAAAGGTCACGCCCTTGCCGACCAATACCACTGGGGCGTCACCTTTTTTGCCGCCGCTCCACTTCATAATGGCTAGTTTCGAACCATAATTTGAGCCAGCGCCGACACTCAATAGCGAATGCATGCCCAATTTAGCCATGTCTTTTTCGTTCAAAATTTCAATTTCTAGACCATGGACCTCTAATTGTTGCACCCGTGCGGCAAAGCTTTCAGGATTGACAATATTACCCGGCTCGGACACCAGATCACGGGCCAAATACACGCCTTGCGCCAATTCGTGCAAAGCGGCGTATTGTTGTTTGGCCGATGCGTGTTGTTCCCCGGCGATACGAATATGGGTTACGGACGGTTTTTTGTCATCGCTTAAGGTCGTGCGGTGTTGGTCGAAACGATAGGCCGCGAGCATGGCGCCAAACACGATACGCGCCGCATGAGCCCCATCAAGTGCGCCTACCACAAACGTAATCGCAGATACGCCAGAGGTAATTAGCTTTTGCATCACCCCAGCCCCAAAGCTTTCCCAAGCTTGTTCCATATTATCTTGCTGGCTACCAACGCCGGCAATGATCACTCGATCGGCTTTGACACCGCTTGGCGCAAGAACTTCTAGCACCTGTCCGGCTTTGCCGGTGAAGCGTGCGCTGGCAATGGCCTTGCGAACCATACCATCGGTGGCAGTATCCATAACATCGGCTGCACTGCTGGTTTTGTTTTTCGCGTAAACCGCCACACAAACAGCGCCGGTTTGATCAATGGTGTTGGTAAATTCGATCTTCATGTTTATTTCCTTAAATATTGATGACGTGTCGCCGACTAGCGTCTATTCGCGCTTGCGTGCGGTTTGGGCTTTTTCGTTGAATATTGTTGTCGTCCAGTGTTAAGCATATTGCAAACAAATCAGAGGCTCATTGGTACTTCAGGTTGATCTATTAGAAAAGCCCCAAAATCGAAAAGCGAAAATTGCTAACGTGAATGTATTACAATCATATTTCTTAAGGGAAACCTTGCGACCCTTGGTATTAACCGCCGTCGTGATGGCAGCGTTGGCGCTGCTGACCCAAAGCTTGTCTTCATTGGATTTGGTGATTGAAAACCGCGCTGGCTTGATCGCGTTTTTGAAAATCACCAGCTTGACCCTGCCGCAATTGCTTTCGATCATTTTGCCATTTGCGGTGTTTGTCGCTGTTGCTTTTGCCGTGCAACGCCTGCAATCCGACAATGAGGTGATGGTGGCCTATGCCGGTGGCATGACCCGTTGGCAGCTGATCTCTCCGGTATTACAGGTGGTGAGCTATGCGGTATTGCTCAACTTGATTTTGAATTTGTTTATCCAGCCGTTGGCCTTTCGTTCGATGCGCGAGACGATTTATGAGGTTCGCTCTGATCTGGCATCGGCTATGATACGTCCCGGCGAGTTTGTCTCACCGGCGTTAAATCTTACAATTTATGCCGAAGAACTCAATAATGGCATCATGAGTGATGTGTTTATTTATGATGGTCGCGATCAAGAAAAACCAACAATTTTATTGGCCAGAACCGGTGCTTTTGCCAATGTAACCGAACAACCTTCCATCACATTGAATAATGCATCACGCCAGACATTATCGGCGGATGGCGTGCTTGAATTTCTTGAATTTTCCAGCACGTCTTTTGAGTTAACAGGGGTGATCGAACCGCAAGGGATATTGCTGTATAAATTTTCTGACCGCTATATTGGCGAGCTGTTTGCTCCGAACCCCACGGATTTTTGGGAAATACAACACGCAAAAGACCTGATTGCCGAAGGTCATTACCGGTTGTCGTCGCCTTTGTATAATTACGCGCTTTGTTTGTTGGCCTTGGTGGCCTTGCTCGGCGGTGAGTTTAACAAGCTGGGCTATGGGCGTAGGTTAATTGCGTTTGGGGTTTTGGCCTTGGTGGTTCGTTTGGTTGGCTTTTCGCTCAACACCGCCGCCGCCGACACTGCCGCGCTTAATGTTTTGCAATATGCAATGCCGATTTTGGTATCAATTGTCTGCTTTTGGGCGCTGTTCAAACCCAAACCGACACCCGTAGTGCATCCAAAGATGGAGGCAGCTTAGATGGGATTATTAAGCCGATATCTATATGGGCAAATTTTGCGCGGGTTATTGCTGGCGTTCTCCATCATTATCTCTTTGGTAGTTTTGGTTGATTATGTTGAATTGTCCCGGCGATTGGGGTCATTTGATCAGGTTTCTGGATTTACAATTTTGCGCTTAACCTTGCTGCGAATGCCCAGTGTTGTCGAACAAACCTTGCCGTTTATTGTGTTGTTTGGCGTAATGTGGAGCTTGTTTCGATTAAACCGGCGCTCGGAATTGGTGGCGATGCGCGCTGCTGGGTTTTCGGCTTGGAAGTTTGCTGGCCCGGCAACTATTTTGGCCATATTATTGGGTATTTTGAGCGCCACTGTACTCAATCCAGGGGCGGCTTGGTTAAACACGCAGTTTGAGGCCGAACGGGTTGCTATCTCGCGCAGTGCCGGTGCCGCCATTCGCGCCAATGCCGACAATATCTGGTTACGCGAAGCCGTACCGACCGGCTCCTTGATTATCCACGCCAAAGATGCGGACCCGCAAAGCGCTGAATTATTACAAGTCACCTTTTTTTATTATGGAGAAAATGCCGCAGGAGAGGTTGTTTTTCAAAAA
>JAESUG010000152.1 GCA_016763185.1 Robiginitomaculum sp.
AACTGTAGCTATTCCTGTAGCTTTTGGATTAAATTTTTCACTTGATTCTATAGCATCCTTTATGCCACTTTGGGGAGTAATTATGATCAATGCTATTGTAATCCCATCTTACATGACTTTCATTATACCTAAAACCTCCAAATTACTTGCTTCTTGGTTGAATTCAACTAAGACCAAACAGGAGGATAATTGATTCAGAGTTTAAAAATTAATTCAAATCCAACAAGCCATCTCCTAACATTATCTGTGATGGGAGACATGCTGTATTGTCGTAAAGGTTTTGTGTAGCAGATCTTGTAAAACTGTATGAGTAATGCTGAATTAATAAAAAAATTCTATATTGCTTTTAAAAATAAAGATAAAAAAACCTACATGTCTCTCTGTGATGAAAACATAGAGTGGATTACTATGGATGAAATGCCAAATGGTGGTACATACATTGGTAGGGCAGAAGTATTTGAAAAGTATTTTCCAAACATGTTATCAAACTTCAAAGAGTTTCATGCAATCCCTGAACAAATCACATGCCTAAAAGACCATGTTATGGTTAATGGACGATATCAAGGAATTTCTAATCAGGATAAGAAATTTGATGTTTCATTCTCACATGTGTATCTAATTAAAGAAAATAAAATAAAACAATTCAGACAGTTTACAGATGCACAGAAAATTCAAGAATCTTTGAATTAATTATATGGGAAAAAAAATCATTACTGCGTACCATTATTGAGATGTTGGGCTATACATCTACAAAAGCCATCCCCTAAATGTGGGGATATTTGATACAAAATGAGAGTATTTTGACTAGTTTTGATATAACAGATAGAACATCTCATCTAGCTTCTCGAATAATTTCTGAGGTTCTTTATTCGTCAGGGGAAACATAACTTGTCTGAATTTCAAAATGAATACACATGGGGCAAGGCTGTTGAAAATAACTCCACTGAAAAGTTTCAAGAAGACTTTGACAAGGCAATTGATGAAGTCAGAAAAAATCTTGGAAAAAAATATCCGATAATAATTAATGGACAAGAAATCTATTATGATGATTGCTTTACAGTTAGATCTCCTGCAGATACTGGAATTATTATGGCAGAATTTCCAAAAACATCTACAGATGACACAGAAAATGCTATATCTAGTGCAAAAAACTCATTTGAAAAGTGGAGTAGCACTACATATCAAAAAAGAGTTCAAATATTCCGGAATTGTGCTGATGTATTTTCCAGACAAAAATTCTTTTTGGCAGCATTAATGACATTTGAGAATGGAAAGAATCGTCTTGAAGCTATGGGTGATGTTGATGAGACAATAGACTTTATGAGATTTTATGCACTGCAACTAGAAAAAAACCAAGGGTTCTGCAAGCAAACCATTCACCCAAATCCTCATGAGAAAACTCAGATTGTAATGAAGCCTTATGGTGTATGGGGAATCATTGCACCATTCAACTTTCCTGCTGCAATTGCGATAGGAATGACTACTGCTGCACTAATTACAGGAAATACTGTTGTTCTAAAGCCTGCAAGTGATGCACCATTGTCTTCATTTCAGTTTGCAAAAATCATTTATTCTGAAATTCCAGATGGCACAATTAACTTTGTAACAGGTTCTGGAGGAATAGTTGGTAAAACCCTCATTGAAAGCAAAAACGTTGATGGCATAGCATTTACTGGCTCTCATGAGGTTGGCATGAAAGGATTTCAAGAGTTTACAAAATCAACTGCAAAACCTTTCATCTCTGAAATGGGTGGAAAAAATCCTGTCATTGTTACTAAACATGCTGATTTGGATAAAGCTGCTGATGGAGTAATGAATGCTGCTTTTGGATTTGGTGGACAAAAATGCAGTGCATGTTCTAGAGTTTATGTTCAAAACGATATTGCTGATCAATTTATTTCAAAGATTGTTGAGAAGACAAAGAAACTAAGAATTGGAATGCCTTGGAAACAAGATGTGTTCTTGGGTCCTGTGATTAATAAAGATGCAAAAACAAAATTTGAAAATGCCGTAACTCTTGCAAAACAAGACGGAGAGATTCTTACAGGAGGAAAAGTATTGTCATCTTCTGGATTTGAGAATGGTTACTTTGTAGAACCTACAATAGTTACAAAATTACCTAATGATCACAAACTTGTCAAAGATGAATTATTTTTGCCATTTTTGTGTATTCAAAAATATGAAACCTTTGATAGTGCCATTAAACTTGCAAATCAGACAGAATATGGGCTGACTGCAGGGATTTTCAGCAATGATGACAAACAGTTGGAAGAATTCTTTTTAAAAATTCAAGCAGGTGTTGTGTATGCTAATCGTTTTGCAAGTGCAACAACTGCAGCATTAGTTTCTAGTCAGCCATTTGTTGGATGGAAACATTCAGGTTCTACTGGAAAGGGTGCAGGTGGTGAAAACTATTTACAACAATTCATGCATAGTCAGACTCAAACTCGATGCGATTGAATCAACGAACTTCCAAGCAACAAAATATTCCTCTTTCTTTCCTTTAATCGTCTAATTGAATACGGCAACCAATTTGCGCCATAAGGAATGTAATCTGAAACAACGAATTTCTTTTTAATCAATTTGAGTTTTAGTTCTTCTCTTATTCCTTTTAGCATTTGAAATTCAAATTTTTTGGGATACTTTTTTGACAGGTTTTCTGCCTTTTGTATAATTTTTCCATCATGTGATGCTATTGCAAATTCATTGCCATTCTTGAATAGTTTTCTCATAAGTTTTACATAATTTTTATCCACATCTTCTTTTGATTTGAAAGAGATTTTTGCCTTTTCTCTATATGCTCCTTTTACTAGACGTATCTTTGCGCCAATTTGTAACAAGTCATTTAGATCATTTTCTGTTCTCTTGAGATTTGCTTGCAGAGCAATTCCAAGTCTTTCATATTTTGTAAAGTATGATTTGTAAATTTCTATTGTCTCATCTGTATGTTCAGTAGATTCCATGTCCAACCAAACAAAGACATGAGCATTGCGAGCCTTTTGGATTATTTTTTCAAAATTACGATAACATTCTTTTTGACTAATTGAAAGACCTATCTGTGTGGGTTTTACTGATATTGCTCCACGAATCTTCCATTTTCTAAATGAGTTTACAATTTTTTGATATTCATCTACTGTTGTTGAAATCTGTTTTTTTGAAGTATGGTATTCTCCAAGTTTGTTGATGATTGTATGTCGTCCTGATTGGTATGCCTCTTTTGCTGATCCCAACGCATCATCTATGGTATTTCCTGCTATCCACTGTTTTGCTATTTTAAACAAAACTTTCTCCATCAATTGTGTACCTGTTACCACAATGAATTTTCCATGTACGTAATTATATGATTTTAGATTAATTGTTCTTTAAGCCCAAAGAAGAAATTTGATAATCTTAATTTGATGCCCTTAAGGGAGATTATTACTTTGGTTCAAGTCTCTAATTTCAAATAGAAGTAAACCTACCCATCGAGTTTTATCCATTCATTTCAATACCCTGTCCTTTTGTTATGACTGGAGAAAACCCAAAGGCGTTGTTGGTAATTATTAATTCAAATGAAACAAGCCATCCCCTAAATGTGGGGAGATTTGATACAAAATGAGCGTAATATGACTAGTTTTGATAATGTAACTTTGAAGGATTATGGAAAAATCAAAAGAAGCTTGAAAAAATCATTCAAAACTATTCCTTGTCTAACTGACAATAGAATGGTGATTGAAACTTTTGATATTGTATTTAGTGATTCTAAATTTCCAATCACATACTACAAATCAAAAACACTTCAAATTAAAGAAGATTCATCTGATAATTTAAAAAAAGTTACTGATGTTATTCAAAGTGTCTTGAAGCTTTGATTGTATCACTACACTTTTGAGCATATTAATTCAGAATTCATCATAATTTTAATTTCCCGGATTCTAGACCATATTTTACAACAGAGATTAAATCTTCAACTGTGCAAGTTCTCAGAGAATTAGGCATTAATTCTATGTTAAATGACTGTAATTTACCAATCTTTTTTCTTACAACCATTTTCACAAGACTAGGTACGTTTTCATTAAATTTTTGATTGATGTGATTAATGATTTCATCAACATCAACTTGTTCCATGATCGTAAATTTTTATGATATGATATTAAATTTAAGATTTATCAATTAAAAACAAATTCTTATCAAATCCCTCAACATAATATTGAATAATCAGAACAAGTGATCAAAATTACTTTTGATCAAAATCAAAAAAGAAAAAGAAATTACATTTCTTAATGCATCAGTTACAGATTTTTCAGATTCTCTAGGGTACTGTGAATACAAAATTCCTCTATCAATTCAAGGTGTAAAACCTAGACCTACTCAGGCATTAATTCAGGGAACTAAGGCACATTCTGCGGAGCAAAAATACGAAGCAGAACATGTTGAACTAGAACCAGTATCAGTTGAGCAAATTGAAGACAAAGAAGAAGACGTTGAATTTGCTCGTGAAAATATCTATTCGACTTTGATTATGCCCTTTGAGTTTCCAACAGAGAATGTTCTTCTTACACTATCAGGCAGAATTGATAAGATTCTCAGAGTAGATGAAACGCTGATAGTTCAAGATGACAAGTTTACAGGACGTCCTCAAATTTATGACAACAAAACACAGCCATATCCAAGTCAACTACTCCAAGTATTGACATATCTTAATTCAAATTTCTCAGCAAAGAGAAGTAAAAATCCTGATGATTTCTTTGAAATGCCTCATACTCACAAGAAATGGCAGATTAGAATCTGTGATAGAAAGACAAG
>JAESUG010000153.1 GCA_016763185.1 Robiginitomaculum sp.
AGCCCTTGACGCCCAACTCGTCAATCAACGCTTCTGTATATCCGATGTTTCAGTTTGAAACATTAACGTCCTCGTAACCAACACCCGTAACCGCGTATTTACCGCCTTCGTCCATAGTGCCTCTTAAGTTAAGCGGCTGGAACCAGCCCGATAACAAGACGCACAGAAGGGCGCTAAAATGGCTAAGACAATATTGATTGTGGATGATGACCCAACCCAACGTCGCTTACTGCAGGCCGTGGTCGAAAAGCAAAATTTTATCGCGGCGCACGCTGATAGTGGCGAAGCGGCCTTAGATGCGCTGGGCAATGGCGGCAATATCGACATTATCCTGCTTGATCTGGTGATGCCGGGCATGGGTGGGATGAAGGCCTTGGCCGAAATGAAAGCGCGAGCGCCGCATGTGCCGGTCATTGTGCTGACCGGACAAGGCGGAATTGATACGGTGGTCAAAGCTATGCAGGCTGGCGCCGCCGACTTTTTTGTCAAACCGGTTAGCCCAGAACGACTAACGGTTTCATTGCGTAATGTGATGAAAGTTGGCGAGCTACAAGGTGAAGTGGTCCGTCTTCGTAAAACCGCCAGTGGTGCGTTATGCTTTGGCGATATGATCGCCGATGCCCCGGCCATGCGCCAAGTGGTGCGTTTGGGCGAGCGCGGCGCCAAGTCAAACATCCCGATATTGGTGTTGGGCGATAGTGGCGTTGGCAAAGAACTGGTGGCCCAGGCCATTCATGGCGCTTCGGCTCGCTCTGGCAAGCCGATGATCACGGTGAATTGCGGGGCTTTGCCGGAAAATCTGGTGGAAAGCATTTTGTTTGGCCATGAAAAAGGCGCGTTTACCGGTGCGATCGACAAACATATGGGTAAATTTCGCGAGGCCAACGGCGGGACGTTATTTTTGGACGAAGTTGGCGATCTGCCCCAAGATATTCAAGTTAAATTGCTACGTGCCTTGCAAGAAGGTGAAATTGACCCGGTAGGAGCCAAGCGTTCGGTAAAGGTTGACGTGCGTATTATCTCGGCGACCAATCGCGATCTGGCCGAAGATGTGGCAACCGGTAAATTCCGCGAAGACCTATTTTACCGGTTAAATGTATTTCCGATAGACGTGCCACCGCTACAAGACCGGATGGAAGATCTGCCGGAATTGGTGCGTCATTTTATCGGTAGATTTAACGCCCAAGAAGGCATGCATATTACCGGAGTAACAGCGCAAACTATGAGCTTATTAAAAGGTTTCAACTGGCCGGGCAATGTTCGTCAGCTAGAAAATGCGGTGTTTCGGGCGGTAATATTGTGCGAAGGTACGGAGTTAGAAGCGCAGGATTTTCCACATATTTCCGGTGTTACCCGCGACATTGAAGCCGATGACGACGAAGAACTGGCCTTGGTGGTTGAACCGGTTGCGGCCCAACCAGACGGCCCCGCTAGTGACCGAGACGGACCGGTACATATTACCAATACGGCTGGGCATATTCGGGCGCTAGAAGCCATTGAGCGCGATCTGATCGAGTTTGCCATCGGTGCCTATGCGGGCCATATGTCCGAGATCGCAAGACGCTTGGGCATTGGCCGCTCCACATTGTATCGCAAAGTCCGCGAACACGACCTCGATGCCAAAGCCAGCAAAACCGGCTAATATTGCGATCTGTGCCTAATCTCTGATTTTGAGGTAACCCATGTAGGCTCACCTTATTTTGCTCCCCGGCCTTCGAGCCGGGATTCAGTTTGCATTTTCTTTAAAAGGCTGAACCCCGGCTCTTCGCGGGAGTACGCAAAACTTGGACCCTATGGTTAAGTCAGAAAGAAACGAACCTATTTACCCTTACCGCCTTTGATCACCGACAGCTTTGGCGGGCCGGTGGGCCTTGGGGGTTCAAATTCTTCAACTTCTTCTTCTATTTGGGTGTCTCGATACGATTTGCGAATAGGGGTTTTGCGCTTAAAGCCGCCGCCACGGTTCCATGGCTTTTTTTGTTTGCCGGCGGCTTTGTCTTCAATTTCTTTTAGTTTATAGGCTTGGCGATAGGACAGAGCTTCGTCGGCTTTGCCTTTTTCGGGGTCTGCAAACGCGCTATCAAATGTTTCCAAGCGTTGTTCAAGGCTTGTCGCAAATTCGTTTTCCCAATCGGAAAATGCGCCGTCTTGCGGTAGGTCTTTGGCTTTGGACAAAGTTTTACGTAGCCGGGACAGGGCTTTGCGCTTTTTAGCTTTGCGCGCTTTTTCAGCTTTTTCCTTGTTTCTGTCCATCAGCCCATTTCGTAATTTTAACTCTCACCCAATGCCGAGAGATACAAATCAAGAATCGCTTCTTGTTCTTGGCGTTTATCGCGATCCATTTTGCGAATACGGACCACTTGACGCAACACCGTGGTATCAAAACCAAAGGCTTTGGCTTCATCATACACCGCTTTGATATCCTCCAAAACCGCCTTTTTATCTTCTTCGAGGCGCTCAACGCGGGTTAAGGTGGATTTTAATTGTTCGCGGGTACTTTGGCCCATGTCTACGCTCATTTTGGGTTTCCTATTGGCAAGAGAATCAGTTTCAAAAAACGGAACTTAAGCAATCCGGTGAGGGCAAGCAAATTAAAGTTGCCGGCCTTTGACCTGCTTTTCTAAGCGATCGACCCCGCTTTGGGCTTGCGCTAAAAACGGATGCACGACCAAGGCATCGGAATAAGCTTGATACGCCCCCTCGGCACTGCCCAAACGCTCCAGCACCAGGCCTAAGCCCGCCAACGCACCAAAATGCCGAGGTTGTAATTCGATGGCTTTGCCAAGGTCCTCTAAGGCGGCGCCGTATTCGCCACGGGCATACTCAAGGCCAGCTCGCCGGTTC
Source organism: Robiginitomaculum sp. (assembly GCA_016763185.1). GTDB lineage: Bacteria > Pseudomonadota > Alphaproteobacteria > Caulobacterales > Maricaulaceae > Robiginitomaculum_B. Next base: position 2,845 of record JAESUG010000153.1, read on the forward strand.
CAGCCCTCGGCAAATTCCGGGGAAAACTCGACCACATCGGCAAAAAAATCACTGGCGAGATCAAGATCGCCCATGGCTTGGGCATCAATACCGCGCTGTAAGATCAGATCAACACTGGCCGAGCCGCTTTGAAAAAACCGCGCCCAAATTTCTTCAGCCAATAATTCCGCCTCCGTCGCATCCTTTGTGGTTGCTATCCGGTCCAGCAAATTATCCAAAGATGAGCCGCCGCGTTCTTGCGCGAAGACGGAGCCGCAAATCAGCAACAAACAACTAGTAACGATGAGTACAAGTAATTTCATACCCGAAGTATAAACCGCTCGAAACAAAACGTCACCTTGCGATTTTGCAATGCTTGGACAATATCAATGGGAAAATGGGCTGTATTAACCTTGGCGGGCTTTAAAACGCGGGTCCGTTTTGTTGATCACATACAAACGACCTTTGCGGCGCACCACTTTACAGTCCTTATGACGGTTTTTTAGGGATTTCAGAGAGCTACGAACTTTCATGAGTTCCGGTTCCACTTTACGTTTGATCAAACAAAATAAGGAGCCAACGAAATATGGCTCCAACAACAGGCGCGGAACTTATGGGGCAACGCCGCCAGTGTCAAGCGAACAAACTGTAAATTGAAACCTGTGTCGAAACCGGTCATACTCACGTATATGCGGTTATTATTATTTATTATTGTCTGTTTTATAAGCCCTTTCACACCCGCTTTGGCATTGACCGAAGTTGATCTTGAGCTGGTGCTAGCGGCTGATATCTCATTCTCAGTGGACGAAGAAGAAGCCAAGCGCCAGCGCGAAGGCTATATAGCGGCCTTGACCTCGGACGAAGTGATCGATGCGATCCTTTCCGGCCCCCAAGGCAGCATCGCTATTAGCTATATGGAATGGGCTGATGACAGCGCGCAACATTTGGTGGCGAACTGGACACAGATCAGCACCCGCGCCGATGCTTTGGCATTTGCTGACACCTTGCGGGCTGCGCCGTTTGTCCAAGGCAGATATACCGCCATTGGTAGCGCGATTACCGCTTGTGTCGAACTGATCGAGAACAATGCGTATGACGGGTTTCGCAAAATCATCGACATCTCCGGCGATGGCCCGCAAAATCAAGGCAAATCACTGATCGTCGCCAGAGCGTTGGCCGGGGCCAATAATATCACCATAAACGGCCTACCGGTATTGCCCAAGGACGAAAACCCATGGCGGCCCAAGGTAAATGTTGATGTGGAGCAATATTACCGAGATAATGTCATCATTGGCGCTCGTTCTTTTGTTACCCCGGCCGAGGGCTTTGATGATTTCAAGGAGGCAATATTGAAGAAACTGGTTTTGGAAATTGCATGGGTGCCAAGCGCAGCACCCACAACCGGAGCAGCACCATGATCCGTGGTTTTATCGCATGTTTGGTTTTACTGCCCAGTCTGGTGATGGCGGCCCCGCCGCTTAGCTTTGATGCGTGGCGCACCGCGTTTACGGGGCGTGCCGTGGCCGTCGGTCATGATCAGGCGCATGTGCGAAATTTACTGGCGGATATCACCCCGCAAGAAACCGTATTAGAGCGCGATCGCTTTCAGCCAGAATTTACCCGTCCAATTTGGCAATATTTGGACAGCGCCGTCTCAAGCCTGCGCGTGCAAAACGGCAAAACCGCTTTGGCCGAACATGCGGACCTGCTGACAGACCTAGAAGAAAAAACCGGCGTTCCAACTGAGATCATTACCGCGATTTGGGGTTTGGAAAGTGCCTATGGCGAAATTCAGGGTAATTTTGATGTGGTCCGCGCTTTGGCAACCTTGGCCCATGACGGGCGGCGGCGCAATTGGGCCGAAGGCGAACTGCTGGCGATTTTGACCTTGTTGGCCAATAACGACATTGAACGGGAAAACCTAAAAGGCGCTTGGGCCGGAGCGATGGGTCAAACCCAGTTTTTGCCTTCGACCTATTTACAATATGCCGTCGATGGCGATGGCGATGGGCGCAAAGATATTTGGAATTCCAAAGCGGATGCTTTGGCTTCGACCGCGAATTATCTACGCCGTCATGGTTGGAACCAGCTCGAAGACTGGGGTATTGAGGTCACATTGCCAGCTGATTTTGCCTATGAGTTGGCCGATGACACGGTGTTGTCCATTGGCTCTTGGGCAGTGCGCGGCGTAACCCCGATACAGGGCCGCAACTGGCACGACAACGAACAAGGTCAAGCGGCCCGATTATTACTGCCAGCCGGTGCCAATGGGCCAAAAATATTGATCGGTGGTAATTTTCGAGTGATCAAACGTTATAACAATTCGACCGCCTATGCGTTAGGCGTTGGCTTATTGGCCCGCGCTTTGGTGGATGAAGGCGGATTGGTCGGCACCTGGCCAACCAACATGGTGCCCTTATCACGCGCCCAAATCACTCAAATGCAAGAACTACTACAAGCCAATGGCCATGATCCCGGCGGTGTGGATGGTATGGCCGGCCCCAACACCCGCCGGGCATTGCGGGCCTATCAACAACGCATTGGTTTAGTCGCCGATGGCTTTGCCAGCCAACAAGTGTTGCAAAATTTAAGATTAAGCGTGCAAACCGAGTAAGAGGGCGGCTGTTACTCGGTCTCAATATCCACGGGTTGCGCGGATGCCAGCACGAACACCCACGCCAATACCACAACCAACAAGGCATAGGTCGCAACCGGTCCAACAAATTGGTAAAGCGCCAAACCGGTAAAGGGCGCCAGCACAAAGCCCGCGCCAGCGGTGGCCCCAACCAAACCAGCAGCCATGCCTTGTTCATCGTCGGCCACGCGTAAACTAGCGGCGCTGGCCATGCCGGGGCGTAATAAACCAAACCCCGATGAAGCCAGCACAAATGCTAGGCCGATGAGCCAGCTATTGGTTGCGATTGACATCAATAATGCGCCCATTGCGGCTAATACGCCGCCACTGGCCATTAATCGCCGGGGGTTGGGCCGCCAAAGCGGGATCAAAACAAACTGTACCGCCAACACGCCCATCGCGCCAAACGCGAAAATCATACCCGATATTGGCAAGGCCTGAACTATAGTCAAATGCAGTCGGTCGGAGATGAAAAACAATAAGGTTTGCAAAAACACTCCATGGGCCATCCACCCCAAGGTGCCGATCAGCAATAAGGCGCGCAATCGTGGGTCAATGGCCATGGCCAACATCGCTCGTTTGGGGCCAATTTGCTGCTCTGGATTTCGTCGTTCGGGCAGGCCAATGGCAACCAGCACAAACAAAATAGCCGACAAACCCACCAAAGAGAACATCGCCTTTGGCACCCCAAATCCATAGCTCAGCCACGCGGCCAATGGCGGGCCAAGCGTCATGCCAAGTCCGGCTCCGGCCACCAATAAGGATAACAGTTTTGTACGTTCTGCCCGTGATGTGCGCTCGGCGATATAAGCACCGGCTGCGGGTTGTATCGAGCTGCCGATAATGCCGTAAATCGCCCGCGACAGGGCCAACAACACTAAGGCGGCACCAGCGGTGGCGGCACCGGTTCCGATCCAATTGGCAACCAGGGCCATCGTCAATAAGGACAAGCCATTGCCCAGAAGACCTACCAGCAATACCGGACGACGGCCTATTTGGTCGGAGCGCCATCCCCAAAATGGACTGAAAAACATATACAAAGCGGCGGAGCCAGCAAACACCAAACCGACATACATCTCGCCAGCATTTAATTCACGGGCCAATACTGGCAAAATCACGAACAGCATAGAGTTGGACATGCCAACCAACACCATCACCATAAACAGCAAGGAAAATGCGAAATATCGGTTTGGAAAAATGGTGTCTACCTCACAAAAAAAGGCCACCCATTGGCAGCCCTTTGTTACCAGATATCTGGCTTACTCATTCTTCTTCGCCAAAGCAACGGGCTGGCACACTGGAGCCGGGGTGCTCCCAGTCATTTTGTCCCAAACAGGACAAGCCCCATTCCTCGGCTGATTTACCTTTTTGTTCGACCGCCCACTGATCGGCACACGCAGCATAATTTAGGGTTTCATTTGACAAAGAGCCATCAGCCATCACCCGCGTATTAATACAAGTTTGGTACTGAGCGACTTGGTTTTTAAACAGGCGCAATTGGACAGAAAAAATGTCTAATTCACCAGCGGAAAGCTTGTTGGAAAATGCAATATCATAGCCTGGAAATACTGGACGCGCCGGCAATACCCCACAAAATGGACTGGCCAGCTTCACGCCTTGCTCCATCACATCAACCGCACACGCTTTGTAATTACGTTGCGCATCATTTTGTGGACGATACCCATCCGCAGCCAAAACCGGGGCAGCACAACCAACAAAGGTGCAGACAACAGCGATTTTTTTAAACATATTCATCATAGGTTCCTGATTTACAAAATGAAGTTTACAATATGGCTAGGGATTTTTAGTTAGACCTGACTTGGTTCGCAACAACCCAGTCGCCAGACAGCTTCTCATAGGCACCCCAAATCGCCTGTTCCGTTGGCGCGGTTTGGTTATAGGCCCGCAATGCTTCGCGCCATTTTTCGCGAGTCACATTTGCTGGCTGGGTGATCACCGCATCCAGACAAGTTTTATAACTAGTGTTTGATTTTGAGAAAATTGACACCTGATCGGCAGCGCTCATTAACTGGTCGTGCGTGATCACAGCGCCATTTATCGGCAATTGCGGCACCATTGGCGCTCGACAAATTTCGGCAGAAAGTGTTGGGGTGGCACTTGCCAAAACACCCAGAATTGCAAGCATTATTGGTTTTTTCATCTTCAAAGCTCCTGGTCCAATGGTTTCAAACGCGGCATGCCTCGCGAGTGGTCAGCTCCAGTTGCTAGGGTCTTTATCATCTGTAACCTCCTCTCGCAAGATTTTGCAAAAAATAGTATGTATTAGCAATACTGCATTAAACATTCCAACCCATACTAGTGCCAGTTTGGGACAGTTTTTACCAACTTTGGTAACGTCCGGCGGAAAAGGAAAATAAATCTGATGCTTCAAATCATTGGTATCATCGTAGTTTTTGGAATGGTGTTCGGCGGGTTTATTCTTTCTGGCGGTCAAATGGAGCCAATTATCGCTTCTGCGCCGCTTGAGTTTATGATGATTATGGGTGCGGCCGTTGGCGCATTGTTGATCGGCAATAAAGGTAAGACTACGTTGGGTGTCGGCGGCGGTTTGCTAAAAATGATGGCCGGGCCAAAATGGAAAAAGCAAGACTATGCCGATTTACTGGCCTTGTTGTTTACCTTGACCAAGACCATGAAAATGAAAGGGGTGATCGCCCTTGAAACCCATATCGAAAACCCGAACGATAGCAGTATTTTCTCCAAATATCCGAGAATTTTAAAAGACCATTTCGCTACTGATTTCATCTGTGACACCTTGCGGATGATGACGATGAATTTAGAAGACCCCCATCAGGTCGAAGATGCCATGGAAAAACAACTTGAAAAACATCACCATGAAGCCCTAGATCCGGCCCACGCATTGCAAACCATGGCAGATGCATTGCCGGCACTAGGGATCGTGGCAGCGGTTTTGGGTATTGTAAAAACCATGGGCGCGATCACATCGCCGCCAGAATATTTAGGCAGAATGATCGGCTCCGCGTTGGTTGGAACATTTTTGGGTGTGTTTTTGGCCTATGGACTTGTCGGGCCTTTTGGGGCGCGCCTGCAGCAGGTTATTGACGAAGAGGCCCAATTTTACAAAATCATCCAAGCGGTTTTGGTTGCTCATTTACATGGCAATGCCGCGCAAATTTCGGTGGAACTTGGCCGTGGTGTTGTTCCTAGCCCATCCCAGCCAAGCTTTGCCGAGCTAGAAGAAGCCCTGTCCAATATCGAGGCTGTCTAATCCAGAACTTTGGTTTTGTTTCTTTAGTATACTCAAAACACCGAATTTACCGGTGTTTTGAGTATAGTTTTCTTTGCTATCCATCAACGTATCCAAAAACCGGTGCCCACTTTTTGGGTCGATGGAGTATAAATCCCTAAATAAAATGAGACAAAGTCATTTCTTTTTGATATGAACATTACATAATGTTCATATTAAAGGGAGAAAACAGATATGTCCGAAAAAAGTGGAAGTAAAACTTGGCTATGGTTGGTGTTGGTTGCAGTCGCTGCCGCTGCCGTTTGGTTCTTTGTGTTTAAGGCCGATCCAGCACCCATTGCTGAGCCAGCAGAAGACGCTGCCGCTGCCGTTGTTGAAGATGCCAGTGATGCTGCAGATGCTATGATGGATAAAGGCAAAGACGCCGCTGATACCATGATGGATAAAGCTGAAGACGCTGCTGATACCATGATGGATAAAGCCAAAGACACTATGATGGACAAAGGTAAAGATGCTACTGATACCATGATGGATAAAGGCAAAGACGCTATGATGGACAAAGGTAAAGATGCCACTGATACCATGATGGATAAAGCCAAAGACACTACTGAAAAAGCCACCGACGAATAAACCTATCTGACATCTACGCCTAAGGCTTCTTCGTGAACAGTGTACACTTCACGAAGAAGCCGGGTTGTGCATAACAAAAAAAGCCGCTCTTTTAAGGTGGCTTTTTTTTATGTCTATGGGTGGATAAAATGGCGACGCAGTTTTTAGGCCTACAATCGGCCACTGTAAAATGGACGGATCAAGGCGAGCCGGAAGATATATTAACCGGCGATATTTATTTTGCCCCCGGTGATGGTTTAGCCGAAACCAAAGCGGTCTTTTTGGCCGGGTGTCATTTACCAAGACGCTGGCAAGATCAGACGCGTCATGTGATTGCAGAACTGGGATTTGGCACTGGTTTAAACTTTTTAACAAGCCTTGCATTGTGGCAACAAACGGCTAAACCCACGCAAATACTACATTATTTTGCGGTGGAGGGCCGTCCGCTTACCTTACATGATCTCATAAAGGTCCATACGAAGTTTCCTGAATTAGCCAAGCTTGCCGCACTCTTGCAAAACAGTTGGCCGCCGCCGGTAAAAGGCTTTCACCATATTACGTTCGGCCAAGTTCATTTGACCTTGCTGTTTGGCCCGGTCGAGGAAATGTTAGCTCAATTAGACGCCAGCGTTGATAGTTGGTTTTTAGATGGATTTGCCCCGCGCAAAAACCCAGAAATGTGGTCCGAACAGGTCTTTGCACAAGTAGCGCGATTAAGTGCGCCTCAGGCAAAACTGGCCACCTATAGCGTGGCAGGACAAGTGTGCACCGGGCTAAGCAATGCTGGGTTTGAGGTTGCCCGAAAGCCCGGTCACGGCCGGAAGCGACAACGGTTGGAAGCGGCATTTTCTGTCCCCATAATACAATCAGCTATCCGCACGCCAAAACAGGCGATGATCATTGGCGGCGGCATTGCTGGGGCGTGCCTGGCCCATAGCGCCCAGCAATATGGGCTAAACTGCGTACTTATCGAAGCGGACGGCATGGCCAATGGTGCAAGCGGTAATCCCATTGGGTTGATTAGCCCACGCTTAGATTTGGAAGACACGCCATTGGCTCGGTTTTTTCGGGCGGCATTTATTTATGCCTGTCGGTTTTACCATCAAAATTGCGGTGCCAGTTTTGCTGCCACGGGTATTGTGCGCCGTGCTGAAACGCCGCAGCAACAACAAAAATTTGATGAATTGCTCGCACAACAAGCCCTATCAC
>JAESUG010000154.1 GCA_016763185.1 Robiginitomaculum sp.
CCGCCACATCGCGATGGCGTTTTAGCTGCTCGGCGATTAAAAACGCCAGTTCAAGGGCTTGTTCGCCGTTTAGCCTGGGGTCGCAATGGGTGTGGTAGCGGGATTTTAGGTCGGCTTCGGTTATCTCCTGTGCACCGCCAATGCACTCGGTGACATCTTGACCGGTCATCTCGAAATGGACCCCGCCTGGCCATGCGCCTTCGGCGTGTACCACATCCATAAAGCTGGAGACCTCGCGCAAGATCAGATCCACCGGGCGGGTTTTATAGCCGGTTTTGGTTTTGCGAGTATTGCCGTGCATCGGATCGCACGACCAGACCACAGAGCGCCCTTCGGCTTCAATTTTACGCACCAGCTGCGGCAGGTGTTTTTCCACATTGTCAGCGCCATAGCGGTTAATCAGCACAATCCGTCCCGGTTCGTTATCCGGGCTTAAAATGTCTAACAAACGCAAAGCTTCATCCGGGTCCAGTGATGGCCCGCATTTAATGCCCAGCGGATTACGCACGCCGCGACAAAATTCTACATGAGCGCCATCGACTTGGCGGGTGCGATCCCCGATCCAAATCATGTGCGCCGACGTATCAAACCAATCGCCAGACACCACATCCAAGCGGGTCATGGCTTGTTCATAGCCGAGTAATAACGCCTCGTGAGAAGTATAAAATGGCGTTCCGGTTAATTGCGGTGTGGTCGCTGGTGTTACCCCGCACGCCTCCATGAACTCCAGTGTTTCAGAAATTTTGTCGGCAATTTGTCGATATCTGGCCCCAGCTGGCGAGCGCTTGACAAAGCCCAACGTCCATTGGTGCACGTTCTCAAGGTGGGCATAGCCCCCCATCGCAAACGCCCGTAGCAAGTTCAACGTTGCCGCCGATTGCCCATAGGCCCGTAACATTCGCGTCGGGTCCGGCGCTCGCGCTTGTGGGGTAAAGCTCATGCCATTGATGATATCACCGCGATAGCTGGGCAGTTCTTGGCCATCACGGGTTTCGATGTTCGATGAGCGCGGTTTGGCAAATTGTCCGGCAATTCGGCCCAATTTGACCACGGGCTTACCACCGGCAAATGTCAACACCACCGCCATTTGCATCAACACCCGAAAGGTATCGCGCACACCGTCGGCGGAAAACTCTTTGAAGCTTTCGGCGCAATCCCCGCCTTGTAGGATAAAGGCTTTGCCATTGGCGGCGGCGGCCAATTCGCTCTTTAGTGCGCGGATTTCACCGGCAAATACCAATGGGGTAAAACGGCTTAATTCGGCCTCCACATCGCTAAGCGCTGCCGGGTTTGGATAATCATCCGGAATATGCTTGGCTGGAAGTTTCCGCCAGCTTTCGGGTTGCCATGTGGTCACGGGATTGCACCTAATACAAAATTTGGGAATAGAGCTATACTCGAAGCCTTGCGTTCCTCAAACAGCAATTTGACCTTTTGCTGAAATTATAACACTTCTAACATTTGTCTGACGCGCAATGCCTTGCGTGACGGTCACCACGTTCATCGACTGCGCTAGGTTCCTTCCCCATCAAGAGGGAGGATAAGAGAGTAAACGGTCGAGCAATCCAGTTCGACCCCCGCCCCCGCGTCTCCCTTCGGCTTGACCGGAGGGTCCAGTTTTTAAGGGAAATTAGTTGTCGCACAAAGAACTGAGTCCAACTCAAGACCGGGGACCGAAATTGTTGGAATTTTTCGTGCTCTTTTTAACCGCCTAACTCGCCAATCGACGTACCAAAGCGTCCATTAGCATTGCACCGCAATTGGGACCTTGTTCGACGTAATGATACGGTTCGATCAACTCCAGCTCGATCAATAATGGCTCGCCATCAAACCCGGCGACCAGATCAACGCGTGCATAAAGTGGCATTTGATCTAATGCGGTCAAGGCATTTCTCGCCAGTTGCAATTGGGCGGGTGTTGGCGTGGCCATGGTTTCTTTGCCGCCATACACGGATTGAATACGATAGTCATTGGCGCTGGGGGTTTTTTGTACCGAATGTGAAAATACGCCGTCGTAAAATAATAATGAGGTTTCGCCTATCGTTTGAATGCTCGGCAAAAACGGCTGTAAAAATGCCGGACCGGGGGGTAGTTCGCAAACATCGGGCAACGGCTCATTTTTATGCAACAAGGCTTGGCGCCAAGCCGAGGCACCAATGATGGGTTTGGCGACTAATCTATCGCCGCCAAAAGCGGAAAATGCGGCCATAACTTCGGCCTTTGTTACCGCTTGCACACTGCGGGTGGGAATGGTTGCAATACCCTTGGCAGCAAGGTCTAGCAAATAGCCCTTATCGCTGTTCATGATCAAAAGCGCCAAATCATTGAACAATTTGGTTTGGCGGGAAATCTCACTCATGCGTTGAATAAAGGCCGCAAGGTGCTGGACATAATCCCAAGCGGTGCCGAGCAATACCGCATCATAGCGCGACCAATTGATATTGGCTGCATCCCATTGCACCACTTCCAAGCTTAAATCACGCGCCGTGGCGGCTTGGGTAAACAACGCTGTTTGCACCTCATGCTCATGAACATCTTCAGGGTTGCCCCCGTCATTGGCCAAGAGACTGGCACAGGTTAAAAACCCAATTCGTCGTTGGCTCATGATCTGATTTTGTTATCCACAACTTTTTCACGCATTAGCACCAATTCCTCGGCGGCGGTTGGGTGTACGGCGCAAGTTTCATCCCATTGCGCTTTGGTAAGGCCGGCCTTTACCGCTACTGCTGCCACTTGGATGATCTCTGGCGCGGCATCGGAAACCAAATGCACCCCAATCACCACCTCGTCACTGGGGCGCACCACCAATTTCATCAAATAGCGTTCATTGCGCCCGGACAAAGCATGACGCATCGGCCGAAATGCATCTTTGTAAATGTCCACTTCGCCGTATTTGGCCCGCGCATCGGCCTCCGATAAACCAACCGAGGCGGCGGGCGGTTGGGTAAAGACGGCGCTGGCTACGTGTTGATGGTCAAAGGCATGACGACGGCCCCCATATTGGGTGTCGGCAAATGCTGCACCTTCACGGATCGCCACCGGGGTTAGGTTAATTCGGTCGGTTACATCGCCAATAGCAAACACGCCCGGCGCACTGGATTGGCCGTATTCATCGACTTGGATTGCGCCAGTTTTGTTGGTTTGGACACCGGCGTGTTCCAGTCCCAAACCGGCCACCGCCGGCACCCGGCCCAATGCCATCATCACCTCGTCAACCGCCAAAGTTTCTTCATTATCCAAAACCACCGCAAGACCGTCTTTGTTGCGGGCAATTGTATCAATGCTGGCGTGGGTGATGACCCGCACCCCTTGATTGGCCAGTTCTTGGTGAATATGGGTTCGAATATCATCATCAAACCCCCGCAATACGGTATCGCCGCGGTACACCAACATGGTTTGCACCCCAAGCCCGGCAAAAATGGAGGCAAATTCACAGGCAATATAGCCGCCGCCCGCAATTAAAATCCGTTTTGGCATTGTCGGCAGATGAAACACCTCGTTCGACGTAATGGTCAACTCTTCACCTACAAACCCTAGTTGGCGCGGTGTACCGCCGGTGGCGATCAGGATTTTCTTGGCCGTAAAAACCCGCCCCGATTTCATCAACTTTACTTGGCCACCGCCCAGCAATTCAGCGCGTTCAGTGAACACTTCAACCCCGGCTTTGGCCAAATTGCGCTGATATATGCCGGACAGGCGTTCAATTTCCATATCTTTGGCATGGATTAATGTCGGCCAGTCAAAGCGCACATTGTCGGCCAACCAGCCATAGCCCTTGGCCTCGGCAAAACCGGTGCCATAGGCGCTGGCATATACCAGCAATTTTTTCGGCACACAGCCACGGATCACACAAGTGCCACCGACGCGGTACGCCTCGGCAATCGCGACTTTTGCGCCAAAGCTTGCCGACATTCGTGCGGCTCTAACCCCGCCAGAGCCAGCCCCGATAACAAATAAATCTACATTTAATTCCGACATTTACAGCTCCAAAATATCCGCACCATCATCCGTACCGACAATCACCACCCGCACCAGATCAAGAAAAATCCCATGTTCAACCACCCCCGGCACTGCCGAGAGCTTGGCCGCAACCTGTCGCACTCGTGGAATAGCCGTACAGGTGCAATCAAAGATATAGTTACCACCATCCGTAATAAAAGGGGCTTTGCCATCATCGGCATAACGTTGTTCCATTACCGGCGTTGCACAACCGGCAGCGACCAAAACATCAAACACTTTTTTGGCGGTAATGGTATATCCAAACGGGTCAACTTCGACCGGTAATGGATACGCCCCCAGCACATCAACCAATTTGCTTTCATCAACAATGCACACGCCCAAATCCGATGCATTGGCAATAATTTTCTCACGCAGAAGCCGGCCGCCGCCGCCCTTGATCATGGCAAATTCCGGTCCGACCTCATCGGCACCATCAACGGTCAGGTGAATATGATCCGCCTGTTCGATATCAATCAACGGCACCCCCACATGTCGGGCCAGATCTGCGGTTTGTTCCGATGAGGCGATCCCGCGCACGGACAACCCTTCGTCCACCACCAAGCCCAATAATTCGACGAAAATTTCCGCCGTCGAGCCAGACCCTAACCCCAAAGTCATCCCCGCCTCCACATAAGACAAGGCCGCGCGCGCGGCGTGCTCTTTTGCTTTTGCACTCATGTTACACCTGCCCTTACTGTTAGGATTTTTTCTTTTTGTTGCGAAAGACTTGCGCCCAACCATCAATGATCCGTTGTCGAACCCGTCCGACCGCCAACGCATCGGGCGGCACGTCTTTGGTGATGACACTACCGGAGCCGACCAGCGCCCCATCGCCGATGCGTACCGGTGCCACCAACGAGCTGTTCGAGCCAATAAATGCGCCATCGCCAATTTCGGTGACATGCTTGTCAAACCCATCATAATTACACGTGATGACCCCGGCTCCAATATTGGCATTGGCCCCAATATCCGCATCGCCAATATAGGACAAATGGCTGATTTTTGCGCCTTCGCGCACGGTGGATTTTTTAATCTCGACAAAGTTTCCAACTCTGGCCCCGCCTTTGACGCGGGTGCCGGGGCGCACTCTGGCATAGGGGCCGATGATCGCGCCCTGATCAATGCGCGCACCTTCAAGATGAGAAAAACTACGGATAATAGCCCCGGATTTCACCCGTACCCCAGGGCCAAACACTACATTTGGTTCAACCAACACATCAGCCTCTAACGCCGTATCAAAACTAAAATGCACGGTTTCGGGGGCCATCAAGCTAACACCCGCCTCCAGCATTTGCGCCCTTGTGCGTTGTTGAAACACCGCTTCGGCTTGGGCTAAATCTTGGCGAGAATTGACCCCCAGCACTTCCTCCGCCGAGGCCCGAACTGCTTTGGCCGTTAAACCTTGATCCACGGCCAAAGCCACCACATCGGTTAAATAATATTCATTGTTGGCGTTCTCATTGGTAATTTTGGCCAATAGCTCGAACAACAAGCTCGCATCCGCCGCAACCACGCCTGAATTACAAAGACCAATGGCAAGCTGTTCGGCACTGGCATCTTTGGCTTCAACAATTTGCACCAGATCGCCGGCTTCATTCTCGACCAATCGGCCATACCCACCGGGCACATCCGGCTCGAACCCCAGCACCGCCACCGATGCACCCGCATCCAGCGCCGCAAATACCCGCTCAACGGTATCGGCGGTAATGAGCGGGCTATCGGCGAACAACACCAATATATCACCCTCAAATTCGGCCATGATCTGTTGGGCGCAGCTGGTGGCATGGCCGGTGCCTTGGGGTGGGTCTTGTACCACCACGCCGCCGCCGCCAAGGGCGGCAATGGCCGCCGCTTTGACCAAAGGGGTTTGCGCGCCAACAACGGCGGCAATGCGTTCGGCCCGAACCTCACGGGCCAAGGCCACCGACCAACCGAGCATGGTTCGCCCGCCGATTTGGTGCAATACCTTGGGCAATGTGGATTGCATCCGGGAGCCATGCCCGGCGGCAAGAAGGATGGCGGCTCTGTGGTTTGGCATCAAGCTTTCCTTGTTGGGAATCAGATCAGCATATATAGGTTCTTCTAGCGTGCATTGAACGCTGCTTCTAGACGCTATGAGTTGATTGATGAACCTTATGAAACCACTAACCGGCAAAGTGATTGCTTTTGATCTGGACGGCACCTTGGTCGATACCGCACCGGACCTGATTGCCTCGATGAATTTCGCCATGCACAGCGCCGGGTATCCCGCCACCCCCGACAAGATCGTTCGCAATAAAATCGGACTGGGCGCCAAGGCGTTGCTGGTGGCCGCCCATAAATATCACCAAATCAACCCATCCACCGCACAGATAGACGCAATGCTCGCGGGGTTTCTGGACGACTATGCCAAACACAGCACCAAACGCTCCCGGGTTTTTTCCGGCGCCATTTCTTGTTTGCAATCCCTAAAAGATAAGGGTGCCAAGCTTACCATTTGCACCAATAAGCGCCAATACTTAACCCGGCCCATTATCGAAAAACTAGGCCTAGTCCGTTATTTTGATGATGTTTTTTGCCCGGATAATGTAGCTGCGGCCAAGCCAAATGCCGCGCATGTTTTGGCAGCGATTGCACCGGCTACCCCCCCAAATGCGATATTGATTGGCGATAGTGAAACCGATTATATGGCGGCGCGAAATGCAAATACCGCTTGTATCTTATTGGAGCATGGCTATAGCGAAACGCCGGTTGCCGATTTGGACGGCGCGCACGTTTTAGCTGGATTTGACGGATTAGATACAGCAATTATAAACTATTTTTCAACAACACCACCACGGTAAATGGAGTATATTATGAAATTGAAATTATTTGGCGCATTAGGTGCAATGGCGTTTTTGGCGGCCTGTAATCAAACATCAGCCCCGGCGGTCAAATTATATACGATCCCGTGCGGCCAGATAGAAACTTTCAATCTCGGGCCATTTTCCACCGGCGGTGAATACGAAGGCCAAAGCCGCAATTTGGATGTGTCATGTCATTTAATTCGTCACCCAAAGGGTGATTTGATGTGGGATTCTGGCCTATCGGATGGATTGGCCTTACTCCCGGAGGGCGCGATTAGCGGTGGCATTCATCTTTCAGTGCCGCGAACCTTACAAAGCCAATTAGAAGAACTGGGCGTGCTGCCGGAACAAGTAGAATTTTTTGCCATGTCCCATTCGCATTTTGACCATACCGGCAATGCCAATTTATTTGCCCACGGTCCGACCAGTTGGATTGTCGACGAGGCCGAATACCAATGGATGTCTGGCATCGGCCCGGATCTTGGCCTGACTGAATTGGACGGTTATGACAAATTACTTGCCAAAACCCCGATACGCATTACCGAAGACCATGACGTGTTTGGCGATGGCAGCGTCCAAATTATCCGCACGCCGGGCCATACACCCGGCCATTTGGCACTGTTGGTAAAATTACCAAACACCGGCAATATCCTGCTCACCGGCGATTTGTACCATCTACCCGAAAGCCGCGAATTTCGCCGGATACCGGTATTTAACACCTCTGCGGAAGAAACCTTGGCCAGCATGGACAAGTTCGAAGCCGTAGCCACGGCCGAAAACGCCCGCGTCATCATCCAACACAATAAAGAAGATATCGCCAGCCTGCCAGCATTTCCTAAGTTTGCGGACTAAGAGATGAATTAACCGGCAAAGCTACCGCAATACGGTGCAACCAATTTCAATGGTTCACTTTGCCCTACCGGCACAACTGCTGTTCAGTCCTTTTGACAAGATACCTTGAACTTGCGAGCTTACTCCGCTGCAGTCATCTCTAACCCATCAAGGGTTTCGAGGATTACTGTAATCGGTGGGCGCGCTTTATAGCCTTCTTCGGCTAGTTTTGCTTGGATGATTTTGTCTTTGCCAATGACGAAAATCATTGGATGTGGGACGCCATTGGCGAAGTGCGCTTTGCCGAATTGTTCATTGCGAATATCAAATGCATCAATCACTGCTGATTTACGATCCGATAGTACTGAAAAGCTTATTTCATTGTCCTCGACAAACCGTTGGATGTCTTTCAGCGAGTCATAGCTGAGCGCCACAAGATTATAGCCACGCGCTTCAATATCAGCGACCGCCGGGGCCAATTCTTGAACTTGCTTCTTACAAAACGGGCACCATTTGAGCGAGCGCACAAATACCAGAACCAGACCTTTGTCACCGGTTAATGCCGCAAAATTGGTCGGTTCACCATCTTGGTTGATCACGGCCAAGTTTGATGGGGTCATCTGGCCAACGGCTGGGCCACGATCGGTGGGCAGGGCCATCGGCTCATCTGCCATAGCAAAAGTTGGGGCCAGCACCGCCATCGGCAAAAACATCATCATCGCAATCATAAATAACAAACGCATAGCAAATCCTCCAGCAAAAAAAATGGTCATGGACGATTTATACTGATTTGCAAAGCAAAACCCGTTGATTTCACGTAAATGTGATTTTCCATGTGCGGGAGGCTAACGCTTGCTAAGCCCATGTTGCTGCAGGCGCCAGATCAAGCTTTGCACGCGGTCCTGTCCGAAAAACGGCTCCTTGTTAAAGCTCATCAACGGCACGCCCCAATGCCCGGCAGCGGTGTGCGCCTCTTCATTGGCAAGGATCTGGGTATCCAAACCTTGCTTCTCGGCGGTAAGCTCTGCCTCTAACTCCGCAAACACCAACCCAGCCTTGGCCGCAGCATCGGCCAACACCGAGCCTTGATCCCAATTTTCAACCCCGCCCCAGATCTGTTTGGCAACATGGGTAGCAAAGGCCAACCCTTTACCCTGACGCTCGGCGGCGATGCCCAATCGGGTAAGGTGGGTGATATAGGGCTGGTCTTTGGCAACCTCCATCGTGCGCATGTCTTGGACAATCGGGTCCGGGTTTGGCCATGTAATCGGCAACCCCAATTGCTCCGCCTCTCGCGGCAAATCATGCATCACATAGCCCGGCCATAACGGATTAACCGTCTTGAAAAACCCATCAATCCGTACCGCAATGGGCCGCACCGCATGAAACCGACAAACCACGTCATAGTCTTGGGTCAGTGCCAACAGGCGCGGGGCCGCCAAATACGAATAGGGCGAGCGAAACGACCAAAACAAATCAAACTCTACTGTCATCTAATTATCCCATCTGGGCCTCAAATGTATCGGCGCTAGCTCTGGCCCAATCCACGGCCAAGCCGGTGTCTTGCGGGTGGCTTAGCAATGCACCGGATAGCAATAAATCATAAACCTCATCGGCGGGCAATGCGCGGGTGGCGCTAACCCGGTGATACATGTGGTGCGGGCGCAATTGCGACGGGTGGGTTAAACCGGCCGCGCCAACCACTTCGCCCAAAGCTCGTACCGTGTTTTGATGAAAATGAAATACCCTCGATGCTTTATCTGTAACCACCAAACCTCGTTGCAATAATTTATCTTGGGTGGCGATGCCGGTCGGGCAATGATTGGTATGGCAACTTAGGCTTTGCACACAGCCCAGCGCAAACATAAAGCCGCGGCCCGAATTGCAAAAATCGGCACCGAGTGCCATCGCCGCCGCCATGCCAAACGCCGAGACGATTTTGCCACTGGCCCCCAACCGAATTTGCTCCTTTAGCCCAGCGCCGACCAACGCATTTCGAGCAAACACCAACCCAGCACGTAATGGCGTACCGATATGATCTTGAAACTCAACCGGGGCCGCACCGGTGCCACCCTCTGCACCATCAATGACAATAAAGTCCGGTGCAATTCCGGTTTTCAACATGGCTTTGATCAGCGCCAGAAACTCCCAACGATGGCCAATGCACAATTTGAAACCGATCGGCTTGCCATCGGACAATTCGCGAAGTTGGCCAATAAAGTGCATCATCTCCACCGGCGTAGAAAATGCCGTATGAAAGGGTGGCGAGACACAGGTTTCGCCGGGCGTGATACCTCTGGTTTCGGCAATTTCCTTCGTAACTTTGGAGCCGGGTAAAATACCACCATGGCCCGGCTTTGCCCCTTGGCTAAGCTTAATTTCAATCATTTTGACGCAATCTACGGTCGCGTTTTTCTTGAATTTTTCGGGGTGAAAACATCCGGCATCATCGCGGCACCCGAAATAACTTGAACCAATTTCCCAAACCAAATCGCCGCCTAATTTGTGATATGGGCTAATCGCACCCTCGCCGGTATCATGGTAAAAATTGCCTTTGGCTGCGCCCCGGTTCAGCGCCGAGATTGCGTTGGAGCCAAGGGAACCAAAGCTCATCGCCGAGATATTGAACACCGACGCCGAATACGGTTGTTTGCAGGCAGTGCTGCCGATCCGCACGCGAAAACTTTTTGGGTTATTTTTGCAAGCCGCCAACGACGGGTTTAGCCATTCATATCTGGCTTCGTTAAAATCCACATGACTGCCAAATGGCTCGGAGGCTTGGACGTTTTTGGCCCGCCGATAGACCAAGGAGCGCTGTTCACGATTAAACGGCATGCCATCGGTTTCACCCTCGACCAGATATTGCTGCACATAGGGCCGTATAAATTCGAACAACCAACGCATCCGGCCCATCACCGGATAATTGCGCCAAAGCGCGTGGCTGGACTGCACCAAATCATAAACGCCATAGGCAGAAAAGCCCGCAAAGACCAATGCTGGAATAAACCAAAGCAAATTGATGTTCGCCAATAAAAGCGAGGCAAACATCAATGAAACGACTGCAAAGAATAAAAAGAAGCGCATAGCTTGGTTCCCATGTGTGATTCGTTTACCAGCAAGTTTGTTGGGAAAAACTCTCTAAAGTGCTACCAAACAAACCAAACCGTTCATCATCACCAGCACAAGGAGCCAATGTGATGAAAACTCTGCTACTCATTCGCCACGCCAAGTCCGCAGCTTTTGGGACAGAGCCGGGCGATCACAACCGCCCCCTGAAATCTGCGGGCCAAGCCCAAACCGATATTTTGGCCGCGCAATTGATCCATGCTGGCAGGGTGCCGGATCTCGCCTTGGTCTCCACCGCCCTTCGTACACAACAAACCTGGGCCGGGCTGGCCACGCATTTTAAGCCAACCAACGCCCAGCATTTAGAACAACTTTACCTAGCCAGCGCCAAGGTCATCGAAACAGAAATTTGGCGGGCCGCACAAGAACCCGAAACCTTGGCCGTGATCGGGCATAATCCGGGCATCGCTATGCTGGCTTGGCAGTTATTAGAAACGGGCAGCACACATGAAACCCAAGCCGAGCAAACCGTACGCGGTAATTTCAAAACCGCCTATGCGGCATGTTTTGACATGAGCGGTGCAAAACCACGATTATTACAGGTGTTTGATCCACGAAGCTCAGATAAAAATTAGAAGCTAGTCTTCACCAAATACCCGCGCAAAAATATGATCGACGTGCGCCAAATGATAGTCCAGATCGAACATGGCACGAAGCTCGGCTTCATCCAATAATTCGCGAACTTGCGGGTCACCAAGCAAGTGTTCCAAAAACTCACCCTCGCCGCGCCACGTAGCCATCGCGTTTTTTTGCACCAATTGATAGGCATCTTCGCGGCTCTTTCCCTTTTGGGTTAAGGCCAGCAAAATCCGTTGCGAATTGTGCAGCCCGCCCAATTGATCCAGGTTTCGTTGCATGTTTTCTGGGTAAACCACCAATTTTTCAATCACCCCAGCCAAGCGGTGTAACGCAAAATCAAGATGGACGGTAGCATCCGGGCCAATACCACGCTCGACGCTGGAATGCGAAATATCACGCTCATGCCAAAGGGCGACATTTTCCAAAGCCGGCGTGACGCTAGAGCGAACCAAACGCGCCAGTCCGGTCAGGTTCTCGGTTAATACTGGATTGCGTTTGTGCGGCATAGCGGACGAGCCTTTTTGGCCCACGGAGAAAAATTCCTCAACCTCCAGCACTTCCGTTCGTTGTAAATGCCGAATTTCCGTGGCCAGTCGCTCAATCGAGCTGGCCACCACCGCCAAGGCGCAAAAATATGCGGCATGGCGATCCCGTGGGATGACTTGGCTTGAAATAGGTTCAACCGCTAACCCCATCGCTTTGGCCACATGCGCTTCAATTTGGGGTTGGATATTGGCAAATGTCCCCACAGCCCCGGAGATCGCGCAAACCGCGATTTCGGCTCGTGCGGAAACAAGGCGCGCGCGCCCCCGCTCAAACTCAGCAAACGCTTGTGCTAATTTTAAGCCAAATGTCGTTGGCTCTGCATGAATGGCGTGACTGCGTCCAATACAAACTGTTCGTTTATGTTCAAACGCGCGTTTTTTGAGCGCTGCCAACACCCGGTCCACCCCCGCGATCAACAGGTCTGCCGCTTGCGACAATTGCACCGAAAAACAGGTATCCAACACATCGGATGAAGTCATGCCTTGGTGGATAAATCTAGCATCGTCGCCCACATGCTCGGCCAAATGGGTCAAAAACGCGATGACATCATGTTTTACTTCGCGCTCAATCTCGTCAATGCGCGCTACATCAAACGAGACATTGCCGCGCTCCCAGATATTTTTTGCGGCGGCAACGGGAATAACACCCTGGGCGGCCAAAGCGTCACAGGCATGGGCTTCGATTTCAAACCAGATCCGAAACCGAGTGGCTGGCTCCCATATCTGTACCATTTGCGGACGGGCATATCTTGGTATCATCGGTTTGGTCCTATCGGGTGTTTGCGTCAAGCTTCGGACGAACGCAGTGCGCTTCGATCAGCACCAATTGATCATGATTGGCAAAGCCAGATACTTGAATTTGGAAGACATGCGGCGTATTTGGCACCAGTTTGGTTCCAAAAACTCGGGTAAATTCGCTGGAAAAACCTTGCATATCAGCAATTTCACCGCTGGAGGCCGCCACATAAGCCTTGATGGTTACACAATCGGTAAACGAGCCGCCATTGGCATGAAGCTGGCCACGCAACACCGCAAATGCACCAGCGGTTTGCGAGCTCATATCTTGATGGCGGTCACTGTCTGTCAACGGTGGTGCCGCAAAATAGCTGGTGGTATGTCCGGTTTTAGACGGGAAATGAGCTGCCGTATCCTCGCTTGAACGCTCCGCGCAGTTGACCAAAAATAAGCTTAACACCGCAACCGGCAATGCTTTTTTCATATTTTCATCTACCTCTCTTGCCTAAAATTGCCTGACTCTTGCCTAAAACTGCTTGGCTCGACTCACCAACAATAAAATATTTTATCTTACTATTCTGATATTTATCAGCTTTATTTCTGCAAATTTACAACAATCAAAGACAAAAGATTGCAAAAGGTTAATGATTATCTTGAAACACCCAGCAAAAATGTGCCAAATAGATACAGGTGACGGATCGGATCACGTAATAATTGACCGTTATTGTCGCTTACGCAACTATTTGGCGTAATTGGTTGTAAGCCGAAAAAATAGAGTTATGATCCAATGACGTTCTTAAATATTTCGAGCAATATATATTTTTGCTCTGTGAGATATGCGGAAAAAATAACGAAGCCGTTCAAAAGGTGGAAGCATCATGCGATTGGCTTTAGGTGGGGTGGTCCCACGAATAACTGTGGCATTGTGCCGCTAGGCCCGGCTGGGTCGCCTACTTCGGCTAACGTTCGGCTCTAGTGGATAAAAGGGGAAAGTAATGAATTATAAGCGCGCATTAATGGCTGCGGCGGGCGGGATGGCCCTCCTTGTCGCGGCATGCGAAACCACTCAAACCACATCAGGTTCTGACACATATTACTCCGCTGCCGAAACCGCACGGATCGCAGAACTTGAACAGCAGCTCTCAGCTGCTCGTTCGCAAAACTACTCGTTGACATCACAAGTCACAACATTGCAAAGCTCAGGAAGCTCCAGCTCATATAGTAGCCGCTCTTCATCTTCATTTGATGCCTCATCTTCGTATGACAGCATTGCCCTAGCCGCCGGTTATCCTCCAGATGCCCGCGCTGGTCAGTGTTTCTCACGGATTTTGATCCCGGAAATCACCCAAACTACGGCTGAACAAGTGATTGATCAGCCTGTAGGTAGTGAAATTCGGATCATCCAAGCAGAATACGCCTTTATTGACGAAGAAATTTTGGTCAAAGAACAGTCTGTTCGCTACGAAGTTGTTCCTGCTGTTTACAGCACAGTAACCGAGCAAGTTTTGGTACAACCTGAATTGCGCGAAGTTCGTGTAATCGCAGCGATTTACGAAGATGTGGCCGAAGAAATTCTTATTCGCCCAGCCTATACCACATGGAAACCAGGCGCAGGCTTGATCGGTGATGGTGGATATCGCACGGGTGCGGATGGCCTTTTTTACGGCCCTGATGGCACTGTGTTGACCACGATCACTCAACCTACTGGTGAAATTCTTTGTAAAGTAGAAGTTCCACCAAAATACCAAACGGTCATCCGCAAACGCTTGGTTCGCGCTGAAACCACCGAAGTAGACATTGTTGCGGCCCAATATGACACGATCAGCAAACAGGTTGTTTCTATCCCACCACGGGTTGAAGAAATTATCATCCCTGCTGAGTATCGTTCCATTAAAGTTCGTACCTTGATCACACCATCTTACGAAGAAACCATCACTATTCCTGCTACGTACAAGACGATCGAAAAAATCTCTATCGTTTCTGGCGGTAATTTGGAATGGCGTGAAGTGATCTGTGATACCAACTCGACACCAGAGTTGATCGCACAAGTTCAAGCGGCATTGGCTCGTACAGGTAACGACCCTGGCCGTTCCGATGGTATATTTGGAATGTCGACTTTGCATGCCATGGAAGCCTATCAGCGCTCCAACGGTTTAATCGTTGGCCAACTGACACGCGAAACCATGAACTCATTAGGCGTTGCATTCTAAGCCACGCAACAAAAATTGAAAAACCCCGGCGTATCACTATGCCGGGGTTTTTTTATGCCAACTAGAGGACAAAACCTAGTCGCCTATTTTTTCACCATAGGGCCACGCCCGTGCGATAACGCCTTGATCACCCCGCGAAAAGTACGAATTTCTTGTACTGTCGGCGCTGCTCGAATGAACATGTTTTGTAGATTTTGCATCATTAAATCTGCTTTTTCCGGTGGAAAGAAAAACCCAGCCATCTCCAATTCAGCGCGCAAATGATTTTGCATGGCTTGCATTTCTTGCTTGCTGGCTAATGGGTCGAGCCTTGCCCGGCCATCTTTGTTCACATCACTTGTAGAAGTACGCCACGCATACGCGGCAACGGCCACGGCTTGTGCCAAATTTAACGAGCGAAATTCCGGATGAATGGGATAGGTAATCACCCCGTCGCAACTGGCAACTTGCGTATTGCTCAAGCCCGATGCCTCGGCACCAAATAGCAATCCGGTTTTGCTGCCGTCAGCAGATGCCCTTCGTAACACATTCATCGCTGCACTGGGTGCCAATACCGGCTTTTGCATGTCTCGTATTCTAGCCGTAACGGCGTAGACCATTTGTAGATCAGCCAATGCCGATATCGTGTCGTCAAATATGCGCACCGGTGCCATCTTAGCAAATGCACCGGCGGCCAAAGTCGTGGCTTTTTCGTTGGGCCAACCATCACGAGGCGCAATCAAGCGCAATTCGCGCAACCCAAAATTGGCCATCACCCGCGCCGCAGAGCCAATATTTTCACCCATTTGTGGGTGCGATAAGATCAATACTGGTGCGATTTGTTGTTGCGTTTTATCCATATATCCATTTCCTTTGGATTGACCCAAGCAATCCCAATATTGCGGTTGGTTGGCTCTTCCTAATGCCAACAACCAGTGCTATTCAACGGGCTTGATAACGTACAAGCAGCGTTGCGCCTAGCCCAATCCGCCGGTGCAGTGCCTATTTGAAGGAAGAAGATGATATGGCTAAAATCAAGGTAAAAAACCCGATTGTCGAGCTAGATGGCGACGAGATGACCCGCATTATCTGGGCGATGATCAAAGAACGGTTGGTTTTGCCGTTTTTGGATGTCGATCTTAAATACTATGATCTGGGTATCCAGTCGCGCGATGAAACCGACGACCAAATTACCATTGATAGCGCCCATGCCATCAAAAAATACGGCGTTGGCGTAAAATGCGCCACCATCACCCCAGACGAAGATCGGGTCGAGGAGTTTGGCCTTAAAAAAATGTGGAAGTCTCCAAACGGCACCATCCGCAACATTCTTGGCGGCGTGATTTTTCGAGAACCGATTATTTGTAGCAATGTGCCACGCTTGGTTCCGGGTTGGACCAAACCGATTGTCATTGGCCGCCACGCCTATGGCGATCAATACAAAGCCGTCAATTTTCTGGTGCCCGGCAAAGGCAAACTAAGCATCAAATGGGAAGCCGAAGATGGCTCGCAAACCATTGAGGAAGAAATATTCGATTTCGAAGACTCCGGCGTTGCGATGGGCATGTATAACCTTGATAAATCGATCACTGATTTTGCCCGCGCCAGCATGAATTTTGCGTTGCAACGCAAATGGCCGCTCTATATGTCGACCAAAAATACCATTTTGAAAGCCTATGATGGCCGTTTTAAAGATATTTTCATGGATGTTTTTGAAAAAGAATTCAAAGACAAATTCGAAAAAGCCGGAATCTCGTACGAACACCGTCTCATCGACGACATGGTGGCCTGTGCGATGAAATGGGCTGGTGGTTTTGTCTGGGCCTGTAAAAATTATGATGGCGATGTGCAATCCGATACCGTGGCCCAAGGTTTTGGCTCGCTGGGCCTGATGACCTCGGTGTTGATGACCCCCGATGGTCGAACCTTGGAAAGTGAAGCTGCCCACGGCACCGTCACCCGCCATTATCGCGCCCACCAACGCGGCGAAGCTACCTCCACCAATTCAATCGCTTCGATTTATGCCTGGACCCGCGCCATAGCCCATCGCGGTAAATTAGATGGTACACCAGCCGTTACCGATTTTGCCAATACTTTGGAAGATATCGTGGTAAAAACCGTCGAAGCTGGCTTCATGACCAAGGATTTAGCCCTGTTAGTTGGCGATCAGCAAAGCTGGCTGACCACCATGCAATTCCTTGAAAAAGTCGCAGACAATCTCGATAAAAAAATGGCGGCCAGCTAATCAAGCACCGTTATTTGCTGAAATCATTTTTTTCAATTCTAGCAATGCGGCGTTGGCTTTGGCGCCATTTGGGCCGCCAGCTTGGGCCATGTCTGGACGGCCACCGCCGCCTTGACCGCCGAGGATTACGGCGGCCGTTTTAACCAAATCGACGGCGCTAATCTGGCTGGTTAAGTCGTCGCTCACCCCGATGCAAACCGAAGCTTTGCCGTCATTGACACCGATAAAGGCGACCACGCCAGAGCCGATTTTTGCTTTGGTTTGGTCGACCAGACTGCGTAAATCCTTGCCACCAACACCGTCGGCGATTTGGCCAACAAAAGAAATATCGCCGATTTTTTCGACTTGCGAACCCGTATCCGATCCGCCCATGGCCAGTTTTTGCTTCGCCTCGGATAGTTGATTGTCCAATTTTCGCCGCTCAGCCAGCAAGCTCTCTACCCGCATTGCGAGTTTATCGGTTGGGGTTTTTAGTTTGGCAGCGGCTTCGTGTAATCGTTTCGCATCCACCATAAACGATAAACGAGCGGCCTCGCCGCTCAGGGCTTCAATGCGGCGGATACCGGATGCCACGGCGCTTTCGCTAATGATACGAAACAAACCGATATCACCGGTGCGCACAACATGGGTGCCGCCGCATAACTCGATGGAATAGCCAAGTTGATTCTCATCAACGCCGCCCATGCTCAAAACCCGTACTTCATCGCCGTATTTTTCGCCAAACAGTGCCATTGCACCGCGTTGCTCGGCCTGTTTTGGTGACATAATTTGAATTTCCACTGCATGGTTTTGCCAGATCACTTGATTAATTTCGCGCTCAATTTCCGCTAGATCACTCGGCGGTACTGCCGAATTATTAGAAAAATCAAACCGCAACCGGTCGGGCCCGACATAGGAACCTTTTTGGGTAACGCCCGCGCCCAATCGCCGACGTAGAGCCGCATGTAGCAAATGCGTTGCCGAATGATTGCACTCAGTTTTTGCTCTGGCCACTTGGTCAATTTGCATCTCGGCAGTGTTGTTAACTTCAAATTTGCCTTCCGTGACTTCGCCGCGCAAAATATGAACCGCGCCCATTTTGATGGTGTCATGCACCGCTACCACCGCGCCATTGGAAAATTGCACGGTGCCAATATCACCAGCTTGACCGCCGGACTCTGCATAAAATGGGGTTTGATCAAACACCATTTCAACGGATTGACCGATGCCCGCCGAGGCCTGGGACTGTCCGGCAACCACCAATGTTTGCAAAATCCCGGAGCCGGATTGCAGCTCATAACCGGTGAATTTGGTCGATGCCAAATCGGACAATAAGCCGGTCCATACCATATTGGAACTACTGTCACCGGAGCCTTTCCAGGCGGCACGTGCCTTTTCTTTTTGAACTTGCATGCACGCGGCAAACCCTTGTGTGTCAACATTGATATTGCGCGAGCGTAACGCATCTTGAGTGAGGTCCAACGGAAAACCAAACGTGTCATGTAATCGAAACGCCACCTCACCGGACAACATTGCGCCGTCGCCCATCGCCTTGGTTTCAGCGTTCAGCAACGTCATGCCGCGATCCAAGGTTCGCAAAAATCGTTCTTCTTCTTGTACAAAATTTTGGGTGATTAACCCTTGCCGGTTCACCAGATCTGGATAGGCCGTGCCCATCTCAGCAACCAATGTTGGCACCAGTTGGTGCATTAACGGCGAGCTCATCCCCAGTAAATTGGCGTGGCGCATAGCGCGGCGCATAATCCGGCGCAACACATAGC